>BLLX01000018.1 GCA_011959405.1 Muribaculaceae bacterium | reverse complement strand
GAAACGGGTAAGGGCAGGTATACACTTTATTTTATCTTAAATGAAAAAGCCGTGAAATTTTATTGACATATATAAATCAAAAACATGACCGTGACACTCCTTTTGCAAACATAAAAAGGATGACGGAAACAGCGTCCCGTCATCCGTCAGAGTATCTCATCTATATTCTATTGTTTCATGTCTGTCAGTCCGCCATATTGCGGTTATACAGGACGATGGTCACATAGCGGGCGCCGCCGGGGTAGTCAGGCATTCTGAACGTCATCTTTTTCTTGCCTTCGTATGTCAGCGACATCTCGGCCTTGAAAGATGTCATGCGATACTGCATCAGCTCTTCTCCGCGCGGAGACTTCGGTATCACCTCCTCTGCCGACACTTCATATCCTGTTGTCGTATAGCCCACCGGCAGTTGCGGCAAAACAAACGCTACGGATGTGCCTTCCGACTCAAAACGCATGCCTGATGCGGAGAATGACACCGACGAACCATCGTGTGCGAATTCCACCGCGATTCTCGACTTGAAGGTCACATCCATCCAGTCCCGTCCGGTGGATATGGTACGCACAGTCACCGTGTCGGCCACGGCATTGTATCTGCGTGGCACCACGTTGACCACATATCGCGTTGATATTTCATCCGGTCCTCCGGCATCATACGTAAGCCACGTGTTGCCGATCATACCGTAGCGCAGATTGCGTATGGTAAACGCGCCTTCGGAAAAATTGGTAGGCTTCTGATCCATGTAGACATAGGAGCTGTCGGCCGACAGATATTGTCTTAACCCCGTCACTCTGGCCGAAAGAGCCGGCGCACCGTCATGGAAACGCACATTGTTGGCTTCTATGGTAAAAGTGCCCGTTTCATTGTCCCCGATCACCTTATACGAACTCCCGGAATCGACAAATCCCGTGTTTGACGACTCGTCCAACACATAGCTGAAACAATCCTTATAGTCATTCAACACCGTCTCGCCGTCGCCTTTAAGATCCAGACATCCGGTAAGCCCCACGGATGCTATGGCCGACAGGGCCACAGCCATGACAATCCCTATATTTTTTCTCATAATCATTACCGTATTTTATAGATTCACGCGAAGGGTCACACCGAGCCTGCGCGGCTTGCCACGCTGCACGAACGAATGACCTATCGACACGAAATAAAACGTATCATAACGCTGATTTAGTATGTTTTCGCCCCAGAAATCCACAGAAAACTTATTAAACCGAAACACGACCGATCCGCCCATCATACCGTAGAGCGGCTGTTTATGCTCGTTTGACTCATCCCAATAGATCGACCCCACTCCACGGCCGTCGACAGTGATCCCCACTTCATGAAGCCAACTGGTGCGTACCGGCTGGCGATATGTCACAGCGCCAAACAACGTGTGACGAGGAGCATAAGGGATAAAATTACCGCCGAAATTCTCTCTGCCGTCATTGAATTTCACAAATCTGGCATCTGTATATCCGTATGTAGCATCAATCTCCACTCTGTCATGCGGGCGAGCCTTCACATTGGCCTCAACACCCCACGAACGGGTGCGCGCCGCATTTGTCATCATCCGACCGGTGCCCATGCCGGGAGGAAACATGGTGAGCTGCTGATCACGGCAATCTATATAATATAACGCCAGATCCGTGTGAATGCGTCCGTCGGCACATGCCACATGCGCACCGACCTCATAATTCCACGAATTTTCCGGTTTATAACTGATCACGCTGTTCACATCATAACTTTCAACCGCAGGAATATTGCCGCTCATCGACGGCGGCATGTGGCCCATCATCTCCAGCATAAGCTGCTGCTGAAGGACATCGGAGAACATCTGCGTGTTGTAACCGCCAGACTTGTAACCCTTCGCGACAGAAGCATAGACCGTTGATGGCGAAGGCATGGGCAAACGGTAGGTAGCTGTCACTTTAGGCAGAAACTGCACAAAATGCTGACTTAACTTTTCCTGATTGTCGATATTTATCGGGAAGTCATACCTCTGCCCAGACATGGCATTGGTCATAAAGAACGATGTGGATGTGAAACTGCGGTAGCGCAGTGCCGAATGCTCATAGTCCAGACGCAATGCTCCGGTAAACTTCCAGCGTCCGGTCTCATATGCGCTTTCGTGATAAAGTGCCGTACCCCACACCGGCATGGTAAACTCACTGCCGAGCACAAACGACGGACTGCCCCACTGAAAACGCAAAAACGGCGGCACCGCGCTGTTGATATGTCCCAGTATGAGATTATCAATACCGTCTTTCATAAATGTGACAGGAGCATCCATCTTGCCGTGCTTCAGAAACCCGAAAGCCCCCGCCATCCATGAATAGCGTCCGGCCGTGCCCCTGAAAATCAAGTCCTGCGTAAACGACCACTCACGTGTGGCCTGCGTCAGCGTGAAATAGCTCTCAGGGGTAAAATCCTGATCCAGTGTAAGATTATCATCCATATAGCGCAATCCGGTAATGGACGACACTGTGAACCTATCTGTCCGCCACTGAAGAGTCAATCCTTCCATCACCGATGTACGGCGATAGAAACAGGTGTCATTATAAGCGATCTGACCTGTCGTCAGTGATTCGTACGGATATCCGCTCTCACGGTTCACATTCACCGAAACTATGTTCTCCAAACTGAAACGTGCCGAGGGCTGATAAGCCGTTTTCCACCTTGCGGCGACCTGATGTCCACGGTCTGCCTTGGCCCCGCTGTATGCATTGCGGTAAAACCCGTCGGTTCCTGAAGCATTCACCGTCAACGCCATCCCAAGATCGCGCCGCAGCAGGCCGTAAGCTCCCGCGGCAGCACGCCAGGAATTAGCCGTAGAGTATTCCCCGAGCACACTCACGCCCTGATAACGCAACGGCGACAAGGTGTAGATATTGATAATCCCGCCCATGGTATTGCGGCCGTAAAGCACGCTCTGAGGGCCGCGCAGCACTTCGATGCGCTCGATGTCGGCTAGGTCGAAATCATAATCATTTTTGTTCAGTACCGGTATATTGTCTACGTTCAGGCCCACTGCCGGCTGATCTATGCGTGCGCCAAGTCCGCGCACATATATCGTTGACGTGATCCGGGAGCCGTAGTCCGGAATATAAAAATTAGGCACTACTTCCGACGCCTGCTTCATGGTGACAATGCGGTCGCGTTCCACCTCAGCGGAGGTGATCGTCGTGGCGGCCACCGGCTGAATATCCAGCGAAGGAGCCTGCTTGATGGCTGTTACAGAAAGTTCGGCAAGTTCGGCACAAATGGAGTCCGGAGCTTCTACAGCTGCTGCGTTAAGAACGGCTGCCGATGCCACAGCCGCCAATAGTTGTCGTGAATAAATCATGCGTTTAAAGTATGAGAGTGCAAAGTTACATTTTTTTCAGCGGCCGCCCAATACCCGGATTTAAGTAGCCGGCAGCAGGCGGTGACACGCAGCCATAAATGCTAAAAATAGCGCGGATAAAAATAGGTTTCACATTTTTTTGCTAACTTTGCACTTAAATTTTGAACCAATCTATGGAATTTTCCGCACAACAGATAGCCGAGCTCGTTGGCGGCACCGTGGAAGGTGACGCTCAGCGCAAAGTCGGCACATTCGCAAAAATCGAAGAGGCGGGTCCACATGATCTGTCTTTTCTGGCAAATCTCAAATACGCCCATCATCTATACTCCACAGGAGCCGGCGTGATACTGATCGGCAACGATTTCAAGCCCGAACAGCCTGTAAACGCCACATTGATCCGTGTAGCCGACCCCTACTCCACTCTGGCCATGCTTATGAGAATGGCCGATGAACTCAGCCGCCCCAGACTCAGCGGCATCACAGAGCAGCCAAGTTTTGTGGCTGAAGGCGTAGCAGTGCCGGCCGACGCCTATATTGGCGCGTTTGCATACGTGGGCGCGGGGGCATCCCTTGGCGCAGGCGTGCAGATACACCCGCAGGCCTACATAGGTCCGGGCGTGACCATCGGAGAAGGCACCATCATCTATCCAGGAGCTAAAATATACCACGGATGCCGCATAGGAGCGCGCTGCATAATCCATGCCGGAGCCGTGATCGGTGCCGACGGCTTCGGATTCGCCCCGATGGCCGACGGTACATACAGCAAAATCCCTCAGATGGGATGTGTGGAAATAGCTGATGACGTGGAAATCGGCGCAAACACCACTATCGACCGGGCAACCATGGGTGCCACTGTAGTAGGACGCGGCAGCAAACTCGACAATCTCATACAGATAGCCCATAATGTGGAAGTCGGGACAGACACAGTCATGGCTGCTCAGGCCGGAGTGGCAGGATCGGCCAAAATAGGCTCCGGATGCATGATAGGCGGACAGGTTGGAATTGCAGGCCACATAAAGATAGGCGACCACGTGAGTCTCGGCGCCCAGTCGGGAGTGCACGCCTCGATAGCCGACGGCAACACCCTTATGGGCACCCCAGCTGTGGATGCCCGTAAATTCATGCGTATATCAGCCTACAACAACCGTCTCGGCGACATTTTCGCCCGAGTAAAGGAAATCGAAAAAGAATTAAAAAATCAATCTTCAAAATAATCACAGGAAAATATGAAGCAGACCACCCTGAAAGAAGGTTTCTCCCTGAAAGGAAAGGGCTTGCACTCCGGACTTGACATTACCGCGGAATTTCTGCCCGCGCCCGACAATCACGGCTATAAATTCCAGCGCGTTGATGTGGAAGGCGAGCCGATTATCGACGCTCTGGCGGAAAACGTGAAAGCAACAACCCGCGGCACTGTAATCGGACGCGGCGATGTGCATATCAGCACGATCGAACACTCTCTGGCCGCTCTCTATGCCGCCGGGGTGGACAACTGCCTGATAAAAGTCAACGGACCCGAAATGCCGATACTCGACGGATCGGCCAGTGACTACGCCAACGAAATTCTCCGTGTGGGCACCGTGGAACAGGATTCCGAAAAGGACTACTACGTTGTCAAGCAGAAAATCGAAGTGCGCGACGACACTACCGGATCATCCATCGTGGTGCTTCCCGACGACGAATTCTCTATCGACACCATGGTGGCTTTCGACTCTCCGGTGCTTCCCAACCAGTTCGCATCACTCGACAACCTCTCTGATTTCGCCGCCGAAATAGCACCGAGCCGCACTTTTGTGTTCGTTCGCGAGATCGAACCTCTGGTCAAAAACAACCTCATCAAGGGCGGAGATCTGGAAAACGCCATTGTCATCTACGACTCTCCCATGGAACAGACCGAACTCGACCGCATAGCCGATCTGGTCAATTCGCCCCATAAAAACGTGGAAGCGTTCGGCTATCTCAACGAACGTCCGCTCCAGCACGACAACGAACCCGCGCGCCACAAACTCCTCGACGTGCTTGGCGATCTTGCACTCATAGGCCGTCCGCTCAAAGGCAAAGTGATAGCCACCAGACCGGGCCACAGCCTTAACACAACACTTGCCAAACAGATTCGCAAGGAACTTAAGCGCCAGGAACTTCAGGCTCCCGTCTACAATCCCAATGTGGAGCCGCTGATGGACATAAACCGCATACGCGAACTGCTGCCCCACCGCTATCCCTTCCTGCTTGTCGACAAAATCATCGACATGGGCGAGAAGCATATCGTAGGCGTTAAAAACGTCACCGGCAATGAGCCTTATTTCCAGGGACACTTCCCTCAGGAGCCCGTGATGCCCGGAGTGCTCATGGTCGAAGCCATGGCCCAGACCGGCGGACTGCTGGTGCTCAGCACGGTAAGCGAACCAGAAAGATACTCCACTTACTTCATGAAAATCGACAACGTGAAATTCCGCCAGAAGGTAGTGCCGGGCGATACTCTCATATTCCACGTGTCGTTCATGACGGAAATGCGCCGCGGATGCGCCGTGATGAAAGGATATGCCTTTGTCGGTGAACGAATCGTGACCGAGTGCGAGTTTATGGCACAAATAGTAAAAAACAAATAATACCGGCAATGTCAACACTTCAGCCTCTGGCATATATACACCCGTCGGCCAAAATCGCCGACAATGTGGTAATCGATCCGTTTGTCACCATAGCCGCCGATGTGGAGATCGGCGAAGGATCACACCTATGCAGCCACAGCGTCATCATGGACGGCGCCCGCATAGGCCGCAACTGCACCATCTTCCCCGGAGCCGTAATAGCCGGCATACCGCAGGATCTGAAATTCCGCGGCGAAAAGACTCTGGCCATCATCGGCGACAACACCGTGATACGCGAATGCGTGACGGTGAACCGCGGCACGGCGTCCAAAGGACAGACCGTGGTTGGCGCCAACTGCCTTATAATGGCATATTCCCACGTGGCTCACGACACTATCGTGGGCAACAACGTCATCATCGCCAACTCCAGCCAGCTTGCCGGCGAAGTAATTGTCGACGATTTCGCCGTGGTGGGCGGTGGATCCCTCGTGCACCAGTTCTGCCATATCGGCGCACACGTGATGCTTCAGGGCGGATCACTTGTCAATAAAGACGTGCCGCCGTATGTCAAAGCAGGACGCGACCCGCTGGCATACGCCGGCATCAACTCCATCGGCCTGCGCCGCAGAGGATTCACCTCAGAGACAATCAGGGAAATTCAGGAGACATACCGCTACATCTTCCAGTCAAACCTCAATGTAAGCAGTGCAATAGAGCGCATCGAAGCCGAATTGCCTGCGACAAAAGAGCGCGACGAGATCCTGCTGTTCGTGCGCAACTCGCGCCGCGGCATCATCAAAGGATACTGCTGATCTCTATTACACTAACGTCACATCATAACATGATCGGCCGCCGAAACTCTTCAGCGGCCGATCTCTATTTTGAATTCCGGTTCCGGATTCTAAAAATTCAACCGATAATATACTTGCTGTATGGGACTGTATCTGATCATGCCGCTCATATCACCATTGCTCCGCGCAGCGTCACGCAACAAACTGCGCGCGGTGCTGCGTATCTGGGGCGTGACACTGTTTCTGCCATATCCGCGGCTGTTTGCCCCTCAGCTTGGCTACGAGGGCAATTTCGGCAACATGGACATACTCGGAGAAACTGACATTCGGCATCTACCTGTGTCACTTCATATTCGTGTACATCAGTTTCGATCTGTTCGACATAGAGTCTGTCAATCCGTTCCTGCGCATAATAGGCATGACTGCCGCAAGCTTCACCTGCGCTGCCATACTTACCGCCATATTGCGTCTCACTCCCCTCACCCGTCGCTTCATCGCATAAAATACAGATGAAATTTGGGGGAAACTTGCGATTTGAGTAATTTTGTAACACTAAAGAATATCATAAACATTAGACCGAATACAGACGACGATGGCTAAAAAATTTGTTGAAACGCCTCTTATGAAACAATATGTGGAGATGAAATCGAAGCACCCGGACGCGGTGCTTCTGTTTCGCGTAGGCGATTTCTACGAAACATTTTCCGACGACGCCATCATAGCATCGGAAATACTCGGCATCACACTCACGCGGCGGGCCAACGGCACCGCCCAGAGCGTAGAACTGGCCGGATTTCCACACCATGCCCTGGACACTTATCTGCCGCGTCTGGTCAGAGCCGGCAAGCGTGTGGCTATATGCGAGCAGCTTGAAGACCCCAAAGCCACAAAAAAGCTGGTCAAACGGGGAATCACCGAGCTTGTCACTCCGGGAGTATCCATCAACGACAATATCCTCGACCACCGCGAAAACAATTTTCTCGCGGCCATACACATTATGGACAAAAAGCTGTGGGGAGCCGCATTTCTCGACATTTCCACAGGCGAATTTCTTGTAGCCCAGGGAACACCTGGCCACATCGACAAACTTCTCGGCAGTTTCTCTCCGAAAGAAGTGCTGGTGGAACGCGGCCGACGCGCCGACATCGACGCCGAATTGACGGCCAAATACCTCACATTTGACCTTGACGACTGGATATTCACGGCCGACACCGCCATGGGACGTCTGCTCAAGCATTTCCAGACCGGATCGCTCAAAGGATTCGGAATCCACGATCTCGGCGCGGCCATCATAGCAGCCGGAGCCATACTCCATTATCTGGACATCACTCAGCACACATCGATAGGCCACATCACATCGGTGAAACGCATCGAAGAAGACAGCTATGTGCGGCTCGACAAATTCACCGTGCGCAACCTCGAGCTTATCGAACCAATGACGGCGGAAGGCAAAAGCCTTCTGTCGGTGCTCGACCGCACGGTCAGCCCCATGGGGGCACGGCTCATGCGGCGGTGGATTCTCTTTCCACTGAAAGACCCCAAGGCAATAAACCGGCGTCTGGACGTCGTTGAGCACTTTTTCCGCCACCCGGACCAACGCGACGACATTCGCGCCGCCATAGAGCACGTGGGCGATCTGGAGCGCCTGATCTCAAAAGTGGCTGTCGGACGCATCTCGCCGCGCGAGGTAGTGCAGCTGCGCAATGCTCTGTCGGCCATTGCCCCGATCAAAGATATATGCGAGAACTCGGTGCAGGATACCCTGCGCTCGTTCGGCGAACAGCTCAACCCATGCTCGCTTATACGCGACCGCATAGCCAGGGAAATAGTCGATGACGCCCCGGCGGCCGTAAACCGCGGCACAGTCATACGCCCGGGTGTCGACGCCGAACTCGACGAACTGCGCGAAATCGCGTATCAGGGCAAGGACTATCTGCTGCGCATACAGCAGCGCGAAATCGCAGCCACTGGCATACCATCGCTGAAGATAGCCTTCAACAACGTTTTCGGCTACTATATCGAAGTGACCAATACCCACAGAGACAAAGTGCCGCCGGAATGGATAAGAAAGCAGACACTGGTCAATGCCGAACGCTACATCACTCCAGAACTGAAGGAATATGAGGAGAAGATACTAGGAGCACAGGAAAAGATAGCCGTCATAGAAACCCGTCTGTTCAACGAACTGGTGGGGCAGCTGGCAGAATACATTCCTGCAATCCAGCTGGACGCGGCACTGACAGGGCGGCTGGACTGCCTGCTGTCATTCACGCGGGTGGCACAGGAACACAAATATGCCCGTCCCGTGGTCGACGACTCTCTCACTCTGGAAATCACCGAAGGGCGCCATCCCGTGATAGAACGCCAGCTGCCTCCGGGCGAGCCGTATATATCAAACTCGGTGACGCTCGACAACTCCTCGTCGCAGATCATGATGATTACCGGACCGAACATGAGCGGTAAGTCGGCCTTGCTGCGGCAAACCGCCCTCAACGTACTCATGGCGCAGATAGGATGTTTCGTAGCCGCCGATTCGGCCCGTATCGGAGTTGTGGACAAGGTATTCACCCGCGTGGGCGCATCCGACAACATTTCGCTGGGCGAATCCACCTTCATGGTCGAGATGAACGAAGCCGCATCCATTCTCAACAACATGAGCGAGCGCTCGCTCATACTCTTCGATGAACTCGGACGCGGCACATCCACCTACGACGGCATATCCATCGCATGGTCCATCGTCGAATACATTCACGAACACGGATGCTCACACCCCAAGACCCTCTTTGCCACCCACTATCACGAACTGAACGAAATGGAAACCACATTCCCCCGTGTGGTCAATTACAACGTCAGTGTCAAAGAGATCGACGGCAAGGTGGTGTTTCTGCGCAAACTTGCCCGCGGAGGATCCGAACACAGTTTCGGCATACATGTGGCCAAACTTGCCGGAATGCCTAAAGAGATAGTCAACCGCGCCGGCCAGGTGCTGAAGCAGCTCGAGACCAACCTGCGCGGCGACCGCAAGATCAACGAAAATGTCGGTTCCGCACCCTCCACCGACGGCATGCAACTGTCGTTCTTCCAGCTCGACGATCCGGTGCTCACTCAGGTGCGTGATCTGATAATCAACCTCGACATCGACCGTCTCACACCCATCGACGCACTCAACAAACTCCATGACATACGCCAGGTAATCACCGGCAAATAACACCGATACTGAAAATGCCCGAAATCCATATCATAGCCGCCGTGGCCCGCAACGGGGCCATAGGACGCCGCGGCGATCTGCTTTTCCATATCTCGGCCGACCTGCGGAGATTCAAATCCCTTACCATGGGATGCCCGATAATCATGGGACGCAAAACCTTTGAATCCTTTCCCAAAGGAGCGCTGCCGGGCCGCCGCAACATAGTCGTCACGCGCGACAGCGGCTACTCCCGCCCCGGAATCGAGACCGCAGGAAGCATCCGTGAAGCGGTGGCCATGTGCGACGGTGCGGATACCGGGCGCATATACATCATAGGCGGCGGCGAAATCTACCGGCAGTCCATACATCTGGCCGACGTGCTCGACCTCACAGAGATCGACGCCGACGTCACCGATGCCGACACATTCTTCCCGCCCGTGCCCCCTGGCGCATGGACTGAAACCGAGTCCACACAGTATGTCGTCGCCACAGATACCACCCCTCCCTACCGCTTCACCACATTCCGTCGAGTGCGCACACAGGACCAGTCTCTATAAACTCCCGAAGCACATGCAGTCTTTGACCTACCGGTTCATCCTTTATACAGATGAATCACCAAGATCAAAGACATGTATAAAATATCGGATTATATCCGCAGCGGCTCACTTCTGGCCAGGAATATCCTGTTTCCCAGACACAAAAAGCTGTCGCAACTGATGATCTATGCCACCAACCGGTGCCAGTCGCGTTGCCGGCACTGCTCTATCTGGCAGAAACCCCACGACGATCTGTCTAAAGACGAAATAGTGGCCCTTATGTCAAGCAGATGCGTCAGTCGTCACACCACCGTAGGACTTGAAGGCGGAGAGTTCGTGCTGCACCCTCAGGCCAAAGAGATTATGGAGTGGTTTCAAACGCACCATCCTAACTACACGCTGCTGTCCAACGGCCTGTGGCCGCAGAAAATCATAGACCTCGCCAGACGCTATCGTCCCCGACGTCTGTATCTGTCGCTCGACGGCGGCCGGGAGACGTATAAGACCATGCGCGGTGTGGACGGACACGACAGCGTCATCCATGTGATCGAAGCACTGAAAGAAGAAATCCCTGTCTCGCTGATGTTCTGCCTTTCGCCGTTCAACAGTTTCGAGGATATGAGCTACACGATAGACATTGCAAGAAGATACGGTCTGGACATCCGTATCGGCATCTACGGCACTATGGAATATTTCGATACCACGGCAGAAATGCTACAGACCTCAGCCGTCGATTACACAACCTCCATTCCGTCCGACATACACCACACTCAAGAAAACTATGACTTCGTGGCTCTCTATGGCCAGTGGAGGGCCGGCAACCTGCGCCTGCGGTGTCACTCCATCTTCAGCTCACTGGTGGTCCACCCAGACGGCAACGTGCCTATCTGCCAGAATCTCGGACTGATGCTCGGCAACATCAAGAAAAAACCGCTCGACCGGATATTCAATTCTCATGAAAGCGCCGCCGCACAATGCCGTCACTCAAAAGAGTGCAACGGATGCTGGATCAACTTCCACCGCAAATACGACATCATACTGCTGCGCAACTTAGAAAGACTCCTGCCGAAAAAACTAATAGAAACATTCTATGGAAAATACCAGTGGTGCTCAAACAGCCGCCTGACCTATCGCAAACACCTCAAAAACATCACCAAAAGATGAACGGACCTGTCAACAACCTGATCCGGCGATGGCGGTCGCAACGCAACCTCCGGATGCTGCAATCCTCCTATTCCGCCGGCTACGCTTTTGTAGGCGTCGGCAGCCATGCCATGCAAAACCTCTATCCCGCACTGCAATACCTTGGCATCCGGCTCAAATACATCTGCTGCAAAAGTCCCGGCAAACTTCCTCTGATCGAACGGCGCTTCGGAGTCACGGCCACGACAGAATTAGACATCGTGCTGGCCGACGACGAAGTGAAAGGAGTATTCCTGTGCGTCTCCCCGCAGTCGCACTATGATATTTGCATGCGCGTAATAGAATCCGGCAAACATCTGTTTGTCGAAAAACCTCCATGCCTGACACTATGCCAACTGCAGAATCTGATTGCGGCCGACCGAAATGCCCTTACAATGGCAGGCATGCAGAAAAGATATTCACCATTGGTTCTGAAACTGAAAAAACGTCTGATAAAAGTACACCACGCAAGCTACTCCATCGCCTATCGCACAGGAGCATATCCCGAAGGCGACCCCGTCACCGACCTGTTCATACACCCCATTGACTCGGCATGCTTTCTCTTTGGTCCTGCGAAGATCACCGGCATCCAATCCATCCGTACAAAAAACACCGTCACACTGCATCTGCTGCTTTCCCACGGCTCCATAAAAGGAATCATGGAATTGTCCACCGCCCACTCATGGACCTCCCCAGAAGAAACCATCAGCGTCAACACTCCGGATGGAGAATACCTCCTCAGGCAGATGGAACAGCTGTCCTACAAACCTCACCCACGCACCATACTCAGGATACCTACGGAGAAAATCAGTCTGTTTACCCCTGAAACCCACATTCTGGCCGAACGCAACAACTTCAGCCCGCTCATCTCCGGCAACCAGCTTCACTCACACGGATTCATATCCGAAATAAAAGCCTTCGCCGACTTCGTCGACCACGGCTCTCCCCACACCTCCCCCCTCACCAGCATGACCGACACCTACACCCTTATCGACCAAATCCACCGCTACCTCTCCCAACCTTAACACCATCGTCACCGATCGTCCCTCCAACCACAATCTATCAAACACAACAAAGGCAATCAGAAACAGTCTGATTGCCTTTGTTGTGGTCCCACTAGAGCTTGAACCTAGGACTCCCTGATTATGAGTAGGTGGAAGGCGTGATTTTGAACGAAACCGTATGAAACTTTGTTAATAATATGCAGATTGATTATCAGATATTTGCAAGCACAAAACAAACTTTGTAATTTTGTGTGAGACCTCTTGAAACTCGCGAGTTGTGTTCAAAATGTGCTCAAATCCCATTTGCTGAACACGCTCCCTGATTGTTTTATTGGGTCCGGCAGGTCTGATAAAAACTTGAACACAACTTTGAACACATCAATATGAATAAGGCTCTCTTCAGCGACGAATCCCGGAGATTCGCAGGGTCGACGGTGTATATCATTCTCGCTCCTGATAATAGGTATAAATTCGACACAGGCAAATCTGTGCCGTTGACAGTTTGTGTAACCCATCTGCGGGCGAGAAGATATTTCTCAACCGGATATAAGGTGTCATCAATGAAAGAATACGAGGCTCTGTTCTCAAAATCTAATTCCGCCATCGAAACCCGAAAAGAGCTTCGCAAGGTGTTTGACCAGATATGCGCCAAAACAGACGAACTTATTTTGCTCAATCGGTTCTCAGTTGCCGACCTCAAAAGCCATGTTGAAAAGTCGGAGGGGAAAGTGACAGAAAAAACGATGAGAGCTGATGATACTTTTTCTTATTGGGCTACACTTGGCGCATCGAAAGAAAAAGTAAAGACCCGCGCGATGTATTCTTCTGCACTTGACTGGTTCAAGCTATTCCGAAAGGATAAGCCTATTTCACTTGGTGCTGTCGATACCGCCATAATCACACGCTTCGCCAAATGGCTTGATGAACAGAAAGCACGCAACGGCACAGCTCAGCCGCTTTCTTTGGACACACGAATGGTAATTCTCCGTGCCACCCGTGCCGTGTTCAATCAGGCTTATAAAGACGGACATACTACGATGGTTCCCAATTTCAAAGGTCTTATCCATGCCGGCAATCGTCGCCGCCTGAACGCCTTGACTGTGGAAGAAGTGTTGAAGTTGTGGGAATATTGGCTTGCTTCTCCTGATAAACAGTCAAAATATGCGCGTGCGGTAGGACGCTGGTTGCTCCTTTACTGTCTCAACGGGATGAATACCATAGACATGGCTAAACTTGTCTGGACCGAAAAGGCGGCAGTCACTCAGAAATTTCCGCAATTTGTTTTCATCCGCTCCAAGATTGACAGGGCAAACAAACCTGTCGGCAAGCAGCTTGATGAAACTTCCGTACCGATTATTCCGCAGTTACGGATGTTGCTCGATGTGTATGCCTCGCCATATAGCCCCGGTGAACTTGTTTTCCCTGACATCTTTCTCAATGCTGTCACAGATGAGCAAAAAGCAATCCGCGTTCACGACTATAACCGCCGGATTTCAAAGAACATCAAAGAGGTATGTGAGTCGCTCGGCATTCAATGCGTCACGCCCCAGTATGCCCGCAATTCCTTCATTTCAGCTTTGGCGCATCATGGAGTCATGACCGCTTACATAGACTATGCGGTAGGTCATGCCACATCGGAGGTGTCTGCACTCCTTGCAGGTTATATATCCAATGTAACACCCGCTATGATGCAGGCTTTCAATGAAAAAATATTTATCATGCCACCAATATGATGAAGTTGATATAGACCAACTTTTGTAACAGAAATATCGGTTTATCGTAGTTCGCACATTTTATATGTGCCTAATTATCGTAGTTTTCAATGTGAGAATTTGCCGATTTACCGAAGTTTCATTATCTTTGCGCCATAAATACAAGATATTAATGGAGACTTCAGTACTGCTTGAAATATTACGTGACCAACGAGAAGAACTTGACTCACTTCGTTCCCAATGCTTTTGCAAACGAAAGGAAGAAGATATGGTTAAACTTGAGAGTAAAAAGGCTCAGGTAGTAATAGGAGTGCGCCGTAGTGGAAAATCAACATTGTGTTTCAATGTATTGAATAAGGCTCAGGCAAAATTTGCTTATGTGAATTTTGACGATGAGCGTTTAGTTCGTTTGTCAGCTGATGATCTGAACGATGTATTAAAATGCCTATACCAGATTTATGGTGACTTCACCCACCTATTTCTTGACGAGGCACAGAATATAGAGGGCTGGCATCTCTTTGTCAACAGATTGCTCCGGCACGGGATGAAGTTGATTATAACCGGCAGCAACGCGAAACTACTTAGTAGCGAACTTTCCACATATCTCACCGGACGCTACAATGAAATCGAATTATTTCCTTTCTCGTTCCGTGAATTTTGCGAAATGGAGAAAGTGGAAACGACGAATCTTTCTACAAAAACTGACGCCTTACTTCGCAGAGCATTTGACAAGTACATGGAGACAGGTGGTTTTCCGGAGATAATCAGTGGAGAAGAAACTGCCGAGGAATATATAGATACTCTGGTTTCAAATATTCTGGAAAGAGACATCGTGCAGCGTTTTAAGGTAAGATACAAAGATGCCTTTAAGTCACTGTCTCATCATCTTATGAATAATGCTCCATGCGAAGTTATATATACAGCTTTGCAGAAGACTTTTAATTTCAAAAATGACAAAACCGTTGAGAATTATGTCGGATACCTTTATCAGGCTTATCTCCTGAAACAGTTACGCAAATATTCTACCAAAAGCAGCGAGCGGATTCGTAATGCGAAATGCTACCCCATAGATGTATCGCTTATGAACGCCAGAAAGGATGCTTTTGCAAAAGATAATTTTGGATGGAGGCTTGAATCTCTGGTTTATTTGGCGATATGCAGAAAATATGGAGTCGGATACGATGTCTATTATCACAAAACAGAGTCTTACGAAGTTGATTTCGTAGTCTGTCATCGAGCAACGGTTGTTGAACTTGTACAGGTCTCCTATGACATATCCTCGGAAAAAACTCTCAATCGCGAAACTTCTGCTTTGGTGAAAGCCGGGACATCACTAAAATGTGACAAATTGACTTTGGTCACCGCCTTTGAGGAGCGTGAATTGGAGGTTCAGGGACAAGTCATTGATGTCTGTGCTGCTTACAAATGGCTTCTGATATAACCACATCGCTCGTTTTTAACTCCCCAATCCTGCTACAGCATAGAATAACAATCTTTAGAACGTAAAATATTACAGAATCAGACTTCATAAAAGCAATACAGCTTCTTTTCCCAAAAGGAAATCCTTTGAGAGAGTTCGCCGATTTTGTATCAAAAGGAAATAGCATTGAAAAGCTCACTTCGCTCCTTTTTGTCAAGGATCGTCTTGAATCGGAATATAAGTTAGCCGCCTTTGCCCAATTATACTCTCCAAATAACAATCACACCCGCTATCTTGAAGGCATTTCGTCCGCCCTATCCGAATGTAATAATCGCATAGTGCAACTGACGGATAAAGTCTTACAAGATGAGATGCAAAAGAAAGCTCTTGACAATATAAGAGAGATAATGAACAGAAGTGGATTCTGAGTCTCAACATTGGATACGGCGAGAACCTCGGTTCCGGTTTCCCTCTCATTCTCAACGCATGGCAGGAAAAGCACTGGTTGGAGCCGCAGCTCATTGAACAGTCTGAGCTGATGCAGGTTAAACTTGAACTGAAGATAGTTAGTGCCGAGAATCATACTGCCCCACAAAGAGGGCAGAAAGAGGGGCAGAAAGAGGGGCAGAAAGAATTGTCTCCACGCCAATTGGAGATAATCCATCTATTGGAGAATACCCCCGATGCGACCATGCCAGAGATAGCGGAAGTCATGGCAATTACATACCGTACAGTCCGTAGGGATATGGAGTATCTTCAAAAATCTGGAATTATATCGCGTGAAGGTGGACGCAAAGAAGGTAGATGCAATCGGGAACAAAGTCCTAAAATCACCTCAAATCTACTCCTATATCCGATTCCTCACTTTTAAGGTTTCCTGCTCTCAACATTATTTAACTGTTGGCATCCAGCTACTTTAACATAAAGAGTGGGGTCCTGATTTTTATGTAGAAAAACGATGAAATTGAGTCCTAAAATCGAGTTGGATTTCTACTATCATCTTATTATCAGAGAGTTACAGCGTTTTCAGTGAACAAAACGGCATCAATTCTGACTGTTCCCGAATTATACTCCGCAGACTTCATTATTTTGCCGATTTTCTATGGGAAAGGGCAAAAGAAAAAATCGCTGAAATGTCTGATTTTCAGCGATTTTCTTAATTTGGTAATTTTTACTTGTGGTCCCACTAGGGCTTGAACCTAGGACTCCCTGATTATGAGTCAGGTGCTCTGACCAACTGAGCTATAGGACCGGATGAGCGTGGTTGGTGGCTCAACGTGGGTGCAAAGTTAAATCTTTTTTTTTGTGTATGCAACGGTTTTGGCATTTTTCGTGCATTTTTTTTCGATTTAAGATGGATGTGGATTTTTTTTTGTAGTTTTGCGACAATTATGCATACGGTTAGCAACATAGACGAACGGCGGCAATTTCGGGAAGCATACAGGCGCCTGATTCGTGCCGTAGGTCCGGTGGCCGAAACCGACGACATTGCCAGCATCCACTGTCTGATATCGGGAGGAATCAATGCAGGACATTACGGCCGCAACGGATTCGGCATGAGTCTGCTCGTCCATCGCATTCAGGCAGCCGCACTGCTGGCTGAAGCCGTGTCGCCAGACCGCAGCATGACCCTGTCGCTCCTCATCGCCCCGCTATGCCAGTCCGGCTACATCTCTGCTGAAAAAGTCAGGGAAGACTGGGGTGACGATGTGGCAAAACTGGTGGGAGGACTGATGAACGTAGTGGCCCTCTATGCCAAGAATCCGTCGGTGGAGAGCGACAATTTCCGCAACCTGCTGCTGTCGCTGGCGGCTGATATCCGAGTGATCATCATTGTGATCGCGGAGCGCCTGCAACTCATGCGAGCCATCAATCACCACCCCGACGACAATGCCGTCAGACGCGTGGCCGCCGAAGCCCGTTACCTCTATGCCCCTCTGGCCCATCGGCTCGGACTCTACACAATCAAGAGCGAGCTGGAAGATCTGGCGCTCAAATATTCAAACCGCGAGATCTACACCCGCATAGCCCACGACCTCAACCAGCGCAAAGCCGCACGCGACGCCTACATAGCTGATTTCATCGCGCCCGTCAAGTCGCGGCTTGAGGCGGCCGGTCTGAAATTCGAAATAAAAGGACGCACCAAGTCCATTTCATCCATCTGGAATAAACTCCAGAAGCAACACAATGATCTGGACCATATCTACGACCTGTTTGCCATACGTGTGATCATCGACACTCCCCCGGAACGGGAAAAAGCCGACTGCTGGATGGCCTATTCAATCGTCACCGACATGTACAAGCCCAATCCGGCGCGCATGAAGGACTGGATATCCATCCCCAAAAGCAACGGATATGAAAGCCTTCACACCACCGTCAACGGACCTCAGGGCCGCTGGGTGGAGGTGCAGATACGCACACGGCGCATGGATCTTGTGGCCGAGAAAGGACTCGCCGCCCACTGGCGCTACAAGGGGCTGAAGGGAGAGAACAACCTCGACGCATGGATGAACAACGTGCGCGACATTCTCGAAACCGCCGACTCCGGTCCGCTGGAGCTGATGAAAAACATGAGCATGGACATATACTCCGACGAGGTGTTCGTGTTCACGCCCAAAGGCGACCTGCACCGTCTGCCCAAAGGCGCCACAGTGCTTGATTTCGCGTTTGCCATCCACACGAAAGTAGGCTGCGGATGTATCGGCGGACGCGTCAACGGCAAAAATCGCAAGATCAATTTCCGTCTGAGCAGCGGCGACACCGTCGAGATAAACACCTCGGCCAACCAAAGCCCCAATCAGGACTGGCTGAATTTCACCGTGACCTCCAAGGCGCGCACAAAGATACGCCAGGTGCTCAACGACGCCCGCAACCATCAGGCCACCCTCGGCAAAGAGATGCTGATGCGCAGGCTTAAAAACCGCAAGATAGACTTCGACGAGCCTAACCTGATGCGGCTTATCAAGAAACTCGGATTCAAGACCGTCACCGACTTCTTTGCGGAGATAGCCGACGAGCATCTCGACGTGGCCCGTGTGGTCGAGCAATACGAAGCCATGCTCCGGCCCGAAGAATCGCCTGCCGAATCCCGCTCCGCCGGCGAATACGTGATGCAGCCCCCTTTGGCAGACGACAACGGCTCGCCGGCCGTCGCATCCGATGTGCTTGTGATCGGGTCCACCTCCATCAAAGGCATGAACTACAAGCTGGCGCGATGCTGCAACCCGATCTACGGCGACGACGTGTTCGGCTTCATATCGTCTGACGGTGTGGTGAAAATCCACCGCTCCGACTGTCCCAACTCCGCCCACATACGCGAACGCTACCCTTACCGCATCATATCCACACGCTGGAGCGGAAAAGCCGGCGAACAATTCGGCGCCACCATCTCCGTAACAGGAATCGACGATATAGGTATAGTCACCAACATCACATCCATAATCAACAAAGAACGCGACATCCTGCTCCGCAACATAGCCATCGACTCACACGACGGCAGTTTCCACGGCCATCTCGTCGTAGGCGTAAGCTCCACGGAAAGTCTCGACGCTCTTATACGCAAAATCAAGACCATAAAAGGTGTCAAGCATGTGCAACGCAACAAATAAGACCAGATTACACTCATTCGTGGCTGCCACGGCGGCCTTCTTATCCCTGTCTGCCTGCGGCGACAAGGATGCCGATGCCGCAGGACGCCTGGTGGCCCAGGCCCAGGCATCGCTCGACCGCGGCGACTATGACTCGGCATTCATATATCTCGACTCTCTGTCGGCCGCATATCCCCGCCATATCGAAGCCGGACGCCGCGGACTCGCGCTGCGGCCGCGAGCCATCGAAGGGCGCACGAATCAGGAAATCATCGAACTTCAGTGTTACCTGCAGGCCCATCAGGCCACAGCCGACTCGCTGATCCGGCTGTTTACGGCCACCCAGCCGTCCGAGTATGTATTCGAAGGCTACTACATGGCCAACGACGCGCCGAAAAACTTCCGCGAACGCAACACCGCAGTAGCACGACTGACCCCATCCGGCGAATTCTACATCATTTCATCACTGGCCGGACGCACCACGCAACACACCGCCATATCACTGACTGCCGACGGACGCACAGCCACATCCGGCCACGTTCCTTTTGACCCCGAATCCATGCTGAGCCGCGAAAGCGTAAGGTTCTCGGCGGAAAAAGCAGACACAATCGGCTCTTTTGCCTGCTCCATAGACCACCTTGTTTCTTCCGCCACACTGAAATTCATCGGCGGCAAAAAAACGCAGTCGGCCACCCTCTCCGCCAAAGAGATCCACGCAATAGCCGACACCTACCGTCTGTCCCGCTCACTGTCGGCCATCTCCTCCACATCCAAGCGTCTCGAGCAGCTCAAAGCCAAGCTCCAGCTTGCCAGAGACCAGCAGGCCCGGCAATCGGAATAGCCAGAGCTGCAATCCCCCCTCTAAGCCAATCAACAAAACCCATACATACAACAATGAACATAGCAATCGTAGGCGCCTCTGGTGCCGTTGGCCAGGAATTCCTCCGCGTACTTGCCGAGCAAAACTTTCCCATTGACGAATTAAGGCTGTTCGGGTCCAAACGCAGCGCCGGGCGGACATACTCTTTCCGCGGACGCGACTATGTGGTCCGCGAGCTCACACACAATGCCGACGACTTCCGTGGCATAGACATTGCCTTCACTTCGGCCGGAGCCGGCACATCCAAGGAATACGCCGACACCATCACTGCCCACGGAGCTCTCATGATCGACAACTCCAGCGCTTTCCGCATGAATCCCGACGTGCCCCTCGTGGTGCCTGAAGTCAACGGACAAGATGCGTTCAACACACCGCGCCGCATAATAGCCAACCCCAACTGCACCACCATCCAGATGGTAGTGGCCCTGAAACCGATCAACGACATATCGCCGATACGCCGCGTCCACGTAGCCACCTATCAGGCTGCAAGCGGTGCCGGAGCGTCAGCCATGGCAGAACTTGAAGAACAATACCGGCAGATCAACCGCGGCGAAGATCCCGTTGTAGAGAAATTCGCCTACCAGCTCGCCTACAACATCATCCCCCACATCGACGTGTTCCAGGACAACGGATACACCAAGGAAGAGATGAAAATGTACTTCGAGACAAAAAAGATCATGCACGCCCCCGACCTCGACGTCTCCGCCACATGCGTGCGTGTGCCGGTAATGCGCGCTCACTCCGAAGCCATCTGGGTCGAGACCGAAGAACCCGTTACCCTCGACCGCGCGCGATCAGCCTTCTCTGAAGCCGCCGGAGTGGTCCTCGTCGACAATCCCGCCGAGAAACAATATCCTATGCCACTGTTCGTGGCCGGGAAAGACCCCGTGTATGTCGGACGCCTTCGCGCCGACCTCGCCAACCCTCGCGGCCTGTCATTCTGGGTTGTAGGCGACCAGATCAAAAAAGGAGCAGCACTTAATGCCGTACAGATAGCACAGTACATTCTCGAACACAGAGATCATTGACCCGAAACACCAAACTCACACAGCAGCATCTGTTGCGGCAACGCCTGTTGCCGCAACAGATGCGCTTTGTGCGCATGCTCGAGCAGACCGAAACCGAAATAGAGGAAGAGATCAAGCGGGAACTCGACGAAAATCCGGCACTGGAACGTGGCGACGACCCCGACCCGGTCCCGGCCTATCGCTATGCAATGTCCAACCGCTCGGCCGACGATGACACATTCGAACCCACAGCCTACGCCGAAGCCCGTGCGGCCACACTGCCCGAACACCTGTGTCAGCAACTCGCCGAACTCGACCTTCCCGAAAGAGTCCGCACCCTGGCCGAATTCATGACCGGCAGCATAGACCCCAACGGCTACTTCACACGCACGCTCCCACAGCTCTCTGCCGACGCGGCCATAGCTACCGACGGACGTCTCGAACCATCGGAAGCTGAACTACGCCAGGCTTTTGACGCCATACGCTCCCTCGATCCGGCAGGCACCGGAGCCATGGATTTGCGCGACTGCCTGCTGCTGCAGCTCGACAGACTGCCCGACACAATGCCAGACGTCATCACAGCCCGCGAAATCACTCGCCATTACTTCGACATCTTCTCCCTCCGCAACTTCACACGCCTAAGCGCAGAGACCGGCATCGACACCGAAAGCCTGCGCAGAGCCAACGCCATCATAACGGCGCTCAATCCAAAACCGGGCAGTGTCATCTCAGCCGACAACGACATGGACCGCAACCACGGTGTCACACCAGATTTCATCGTGGAGACCGACGGCGAACGCGTCACCGTGACCATGCCCAACTCTCTTCCCGATCTACAGATCGAACAGAATTTCGTGCTCGCCGACGATGCCCCGAAATCCAACACAAACGAATTCATCCGATCCCGGGCAGGCGAGGCACGCACTTTTATCGAAATGCTGCGTCGCCGTCGCGACACACTAATGCGCATCGTCAGAGCCATAATCGAACTGCAGCGCGATTTCTTTCTAAACGGCGACGACGAAAGCCGCATACACCCCATGGTGCTGCGCGACATTGCCGCCATGACCGGAATGGATATCTCCACCGTGTCACGCGCCACCGCCGGAAAATGGCTTGCCACCCCGTTCGGAGTCTATCCACTGAAAAGCTTCTTCAACGAACGTGTCACAGACGACTCCGACGTATCCTCCCGCGAAATCATGTCGGCGATACGGGATATAATCGACACAGAGGACAAAAACAACCCTGCCGGCGACGACACCATCACTGCTATGCTCTCGTCACGCGGCTATAAAGTCGCACGGCGCACAGTGGCAAAATACCGCTCTCGGCTCGGCATTCCGCCGGCCCGTCTCCGCCGCCCTGTATGATCGCCATTATCTGCGGAAAAGAAAAAGAGGGGCGCTCACGCGTGCCTCTCTCTCCATTCATCACATTATGCTTATTGCTTTGATTGTCAGTATATATTCAGGCTCTAATATCTTGTGCAGACTATATCCCAGTCAACCACCTGCCAGAGAGCGTTGAGCGCATCGGCGCGACGATTCTGATAATCCAGATAGTAGGCGTGTTCCCACACATCAAACGTCAGTATGGGCGTCAGTCCGCTCCTGATAGGATTTCCGGCATTTGACTCCTGAGTGATGAAGAGCTTGCCGTCGCTGTCCTTGGAAAGCCAAACCCATCCGCTGCCGAACAATTTGGCTCCTGCGTCCACAAACTTGGTCTTGAACTCCTCAAACGATCCAAAATCACGGTCAATAGCCTTGCGCAACTCGCCGTCAGGCTCGCCACCGCCATCGGGATTCAGAGAAAAGAAATAGAATATATGATTCCATGCCTGTGCCGCGTTATTGTACAACGGGCCGTCGGCCTCACGGATTATATCCTCCAGATCCTCGTTCTCAAATTGAGTCCCGACAATCAGTTTGTTCAGATTCTCAATATATGTCTTCTCATGCACTCCATAGTGGAAATGCACGGTTTTAGCGCTTATAGCAGGCTCAAGAGCCGCTTCCTGGTAAGGGAGTTCGGGTTGTACGTAATGCATAGTTGTTCAATTAATCATATTCTTATACCAAAATAACACACTATTTGCCAAATGGTTTTTGCCATATTCAAAAAAAAGATTAAATTTGTAGCAGTTTTGTCAAGCCAAGCAAAAACACAGAGCGGACAATTATATATCTACCTTTTTTTCAAAATAAATCTGAATCATGAAACTCAGGATTAAATCGCTTATTCTGGTGATGTTAATGACTGTGTCGGCTGTGTCGGCACAAATTCTTCCGACATTTTCAACCGAGGAATCGCCGGTATGGTATTATGTACAATTCCACACAGGCAGCCATACTATGGCCGACCGCGGAAGCGGCAACAAAATCACTACAGCCGACAAATCCGCAACCGATGCCCAGATGTGGCAACTGATCGGCACGCAGGAGAAATTCATCCTCCGAAGCAAACTCGGAAACTACGTTGGATTTGAAAGCAGCAGATTCACCACCACGTCATCAAAAAGCTCCGCCACAGACCTGACTCTGTCGGCCAGCACCGCATCTGGCGCCGGCGAATGCTGGGAGATCGGACGCGTAGGTCAGTCCGGCCACATGAACCAGTTCGGCGGCACGGGACTGGGAGCGCAACTCGGCGAATGGACCGCAGGCGACCCCAACAACCCTGTAAAGTTCCTTGCCGGCTCGTCCGTACTTCCTACGTTCTCAACTGCCGACGGCACCCCCGTGTGGTACTTCATAACATTTGCCAACAGCGGATATTCCATCCGCGACAACGGGTCAGGCAAAGCCGCCACACAGGCCGTAGCGGAGCCGTCCGACGAACAGCTCTGGAAATTAGTGGGCACACAGGAAAAATTCCAGCTCATCAACAAAGCCGGACGCTACGCACGGGTAACCGGATCAGGCGACAACGCACGTCTCACAACAGGCTCCACCGCCTACTCCTCCGGGTTCTCTCTTATCGAGACAGGAAACTCCACCTACTCTCCCAACTGGGAGATCAAAGCCAACTCCATATCCACCGGCAAAGACAGATTCAACCAGTGGGAAGGAACGGAAATAGGACATCCCATAGGCTTCTGGAGCGCCAACGACGTAAACAATCCTCTGGTGTTCGTTCCAGAAAAAGACATGCGCTACCCCGACTACAAAGTGACCGGATCAACCACCTACAGACCCGAATCCAAACTCTCGCTCTGGTACACCGTTCCTGCCACTCTCACCGCAGTCGGCAACATCTGGATGGAATACTCGCTGCCCCTCGGCAACGGCCAGCTTGGCGCAAGCATGTTCAACGGCGTGAGCCGCGACCAGATTCTCATGAACGAAAAAACGCTCTGGAGCGGACGCAGCACCGACAACGGCGGATCATACGGCGACTATCTCAACTTCGGATCACTTTTCGTCGACATGCTCGATGAAGCAGGCTTCGGCTACACCAACGAAACAGCCGCCGGCAACTACTACCGCACTCTCGACCTCTCCACCGCTACCGGAGAATCCGGATTCACCTCGCCAGACGGATCCGTGTCATTCAAACGCCAGTACATAGTCTCCTACCCTGACGGCGTGGTGGCTGTGCGCATCTCCGCATCCAAACCCGGAAAGATTTTCCAGAAATACACCCTTGAAAGCGGCAAACCCGGCATCGTCGCCACCACTTCCTACTCCGAAGGCGAAGGCACATACGCCGGCAAACTCCAGACCATAGCCTACAACGCACGGATCAAAGTCGTGCCCACCGGCGGCGAAATGACCACATCCGCCGACGGAATCACCGTCAAAGGCGCCGACGAAGTGCTCGTGATAATGAAAGGCGCTACAGACTTCGATCCCTACCAAGCCAACTACGTGAGCGGCGTATCGGCCGACGCGCTCGCCACAGCCGTCGACAACGCCGTTGACGCAGCTGCAGCCAAAGGCTGGCAACAGCTCCTCGCCGACCACGTCGCCGACTATCAGAACTACTTCAACCGTGTGACCTTCTCAATCGACGGCACAGCCAACACCACCCCTACTAATCAGCTTGTTGACCGCTACTCATCGTCGTCTGATCCTGCCGACAAAATGCTCGAGGAACTCTACTTCCACTACGGACGCTACCTGGAGATCGCATCAAGCCGCGGCGTCGACCTTCCCTCCAACCTCCAGGGTATATGGAACAATAGCAGCTCCGCGCCATGGCACGCCGACATCCATGCCAACATCAACGTACAGATGAACTACTGGCCGGCCGAATCAACCAACCTTTCCGAACTTCACCTGCCGTTCCTCAACTACATCCACAACATGGCCGTCAACCACACCGAATGGCAAAAATACGCAAAAGACTCCGGCCAGACCAAAGGATGGACATGCTACACTGAAAACAACATATTCGGCGGTGTAGGATCATTCATGCACAACTACGTGATAGCCAACGCATGGTACTGTACCCACCTGTGGCAGCACTACCGCTACACTCTCGACAAGGAGTTCCTCCAGCGCGTATTCCCGACAATGTGGAGCGCGTCCGAATACTGGATCGAACGACTCAAACTCGACACCGACGGCACCTACGTGGCCCCCAGAGAATACTCTCCCGAACAAGGCCCCACGGAGGACGGTGTGGCCCATGCCCAGCAACTCATCTACGACCTCTTTGCAAACACCCTTAAAGCCATTGACGTACTTGGCGACGACGCAGGCGCGAAAACGTCCGACATAGAAATTCTCCGCGACCGATTCAACAAACTCGACAAAGGATTGTCCACGGAAACCTACACCGGCAACTGGGGCACCGACCGCGGAGTCAAATCAGGCGACCTGCTTCTGCGTGAATGGAAAACGTCATCCTACACAAGCGGCGAACTCAACCACCGCCACATGAGCCATCTCATGGCCGTCTACCCCTTCAGCCAGATCACACCCGAAAGCGAATTCTACGCCCCTGCGGTCAACTCCATGAAACTCCGTGGCGACGCCTCTACCGGCTGGTCAATGGGTTGGAAAGCCAACCTCTGGGCTCGACTGCTCAACGGCGACCGCGCCCACGGCATACTCAAGACAGCCCTGCGCCACTCCACATCCTACGGTACAAACCAGGGAGCCGGCGGCATCTACTACAACCTCTTCGACTCTCACTCTCCTTTCCAGATCGACGGCAACTTCGGATCATGCGCCGGCATCGCCGAAATGCTTCTCCAGAGCCAGAACGACGAACTCCACATCCTTCCCGCACTGCCATCCGCATGGCCTTCCGGCAGTGTGACCGGCCTGAAAGCTGTCGGAGACTTCACAGTCGATATAAAATGGGCCGAAGGCAAAGCCCTGAAAGCAACCATTGTCAGCAACCAGGGCCAGCCGCTTGTAATCAAGAACACCGACATTGCCAAAGCCACCGTAACCGTCAACGGAACGGAAACGACACCCAAAACACTGGCTGCCGACAAAATCCAGGTCAATGCAACCGCCGGCGACAAAGTAGAGATCCTATTCAACAACCCTTCAGCGATTACGGATATTACTGCCGACAACCGGGAAACGATCCTGAGCGTCAGTAACCGCACAATAACCATCCTAAACTCCACACCGGAAAGCGTACGTGTCTACGACCTGTCCGGCCGCGAGATCCTCGCCACCTCCTCAGCCGTATTTACAATACCCGAATCGGCCGGCCACAACGTTGTGCTCAATATCGTTACCGAATCCGGAAACATTTCCGCCCACAAACTGTCACTGCGCTGAAGCCACACCACCCACAAAATAATACATAGGACCCGTGACAATCATTTCATACGGGTCCTATGTATCTAAACACCGACACGTCAACCTTATATTTAATATGAACATCAATCTCAGACAAATTGCTCTGGCAACAGTCTCCGCCATGTCCGTACTCTGTGCTGCGGCAGCCACAACGCCAAGCATCACAGCCGACAAATACTGGGAAAACCAACACATGTTCGGAGAAAACAGGGAAACAGGACACGCCACATACGTGCCATACCCCTCTGTCGCCGCCATGAAGGCAGACGCAGCATATTATGCCACTCCATGGGTAGAACCGCAGTCAGACCTGCGGATAAGCCTTAACGGCACATGGAAATTCAAGTTCTCGGAATCCACATCCTCACGTCCCACATCATTCTATCTTGAAAACTTCAACTCGTCGTCATGGGACGATATACCCGTGCCGTCCAACTGGGAAATGCAAGGCTACGGCACACCCATCTACTGCAACGAACAGAATCCTTTCCAGAACAATCCTCCCAAAATCGGCAATCCCAGAGGAGACTACGGCAGCAACCCTGTAGGATCCTACATCCGTGAATTCGAAATTCCCCGGTCATGGGACGGCAAACGCATATTTGTGAACTTCGGCGGCATATACTCCGCGGCGTTCATCTGGGTCAACGGCGAGTATGTAGGCTACACTCAGGGCGCCAACAACGACCATGAATTCGACATCACCGACATGGCCCGGACCGGCACCAACCGGATCGCCGTGCAGGTGATCCGGTGGAGCGACGGATCCTATCTCGAATGCCAGGACATGTTCCGCATGAGCGGAATCTACCGCGACGTATTCGTGTTCGCCACTCCCACCACTTTCATTCGCGACCATTACATCACCGCCGACCTGAATTCGCCGCGCTTCAACTCCGGCACATTTAACATCGAGTTGGACATCAACAACCGCTCCGGTTCAACCTCCTCCGTCAAAGCCTCTGTAGAACTCATCGATCCCGACGGCACCACAGTATACTCAGCACCTGCACAGACCGTGAGCAATCTCGCGGCAGGCTCATCGTCAAAAGTAAAATTCTCGGCCGAACTCTCCGACCTCTCGCTATGGTCGTCCGAAACCCCCTCTCTCTACACAGTGGTGATGAAACTGACCGACACTTCCGGCCGTGAACTCGAAGCCTTTTCCACAAAATACGGCTTCCGCCACATCGAGCAAAAAGGAAAATTCATCTACATCAACAACCGCAAGATATTCTTCAAGGGCGTAAACCGCTCCGACACAGATCCGGTGGCAGGACGCGCAGTTACCACAGACATGATGCTGACAGACGTCATGCTGATGAAACAGAACAACATCAACACCATCCGGACAAGCCACTATCCCAATGCAGCCAAAATGTACGCCATGTTCGATCATTTCGGACTGTACGCCATGGACGAGGCCGACCTCGAGTGTCATGCCACCACATGGCTTTCAGGCGACACATCCTGGGAAGCAGCCTTTGTCGACCGTGAGGAACGCATGGTGTTGCGTGACCGCAACCATCCCGCCGTGATCTTCTGGTCGCTTGGTAACGAAAGCGCCTGCGGCATCAACTTCAGAGCCTGCTACGATAAAGTGCGCTCACTTGACCCCCGTATGATCCACTACGAAGGGCAGAAAGACTGGACCTATACCGATCTGACTTCCCGCATGTACCCCAGCATGGGTGTGCTTGAAAACGAGGACCGCATGTCGGACTCCCGCCCGCACTTTATCTGCGAATACGCCCACGCCATGGGCAATGCCATCGGCAATCTCAAAGAATACTGGGACTACATCGAATCCTCCAACCGCACCATCGGCGGATGTATCTGGGACTGGATAGACCAAGGCATATATCACCCGCAGGAACTCAAAAACGGAACCATGCGCGGCTTCTACACCGGCTATGACTTCCCCGGACCCCATCAGGGCAACTTCGTGTGCAACGGCATCCTTGCCCCTGACCGCAAGCCCAACGCCAAACTCGCCGAAGTAAAAGCGGTGTACCAGTACATCAAATCCGCAAACTTCTCCCCGGAAACACGCTCATTTCAGGTAAAAAACACATATGATTTCCTCAACCTCGACCTCTTTGAGCTGCAATGGGAACTGCTGGCCGACGGTGTGCCCGTGCAGTCCGGCACCATGTCCGACATCGCATGCGCGTCCGAACGCAGCATCCGCGTCACTGTTCCTTACAACGATTCCTCGCTCGATCCGTCCGTAGAATATCTGCTCAATATCAGCTATGCGCTCAAAAAAGAGATGCCCGGCATCGACGCAGGCCATATCTTGGCTTCAGAACAATTCACCGTACAGGAACGTCCGGCCCTGCCGGCTGTTGATCTCTCTGGATCCGACGCCACTCTGACCGTATGCGCAGGCAGCCCCATAACTGTAGACGGCACCGACTTCCGCTACACATTCAACGCCGACGGCATACTCACCTCCATCCTATATCGCGGCAAAGAATTCATCCATGCGGACCATGGTCCGGTATTCGACAATCACCGCTGGATTGAAAACGACAGCTATTCCACCATAGCATCGCCCGCAGAATGCAAAAAACTCTCCGTCATATATCCCTCCGAAGGCAATGCTTCATCAACAAAAAGCGTTACTGTCGCAGCCCTTATGTCGGCCGGAGAGTTCGGACAATACATCACCCGCTACACCGTCTATGCCAACGGCCAGATAGACCTTGGCGTCACATTCGCACCGGCCAGCGGCGACATCCGTCGTCTCGGCCTGTCAATGCAGCTGCCCGAAGGACTCGATAAAGTCGAATACTACGCACGCGGCCCATGGGCAAACTACATAGACCGTAAAAACTCCACTCATCTCGGTGTGTTCAACACCACCGTCGACGGTTTCCACGAACTCTTCGTCAACCCCCAGACCATGGGAGGACGTGAAGACCTGCGCTACGTCCGCTTCTCGAACGATGCAGGATCCTCACTGCTTATCGAAACAGAAGGACAGGTCAACATGACCGCCCTGCATCACACCGATGCCGAACTGATGGAAGCGGCCCACGACTTTGACCTGAAACCGCGTCCTGAAACCATCCTGCATCTCGACTACATGCAGAGAGGACTCGGCAACGGCTCCTGCGGACAAGGCACCGGCACTCTCTACCAATACTGCGTGCCATCATCCGGCACCTATAGCTACAAACTGCGTCTCACCCCCTCAGCAGTGACAGGCGACGGCTACACCGCCCCCTCCGGCAACTATTCTGCCGACGCCTACATCAGCTCGCTCAAGACCTCCGGAGCTGCCGCGACCAACATCGCATACACCTCCGGATCGGCTCCCGAGACCATTTATACCATCCTTCCCGGATCGCCGACTCTCACCGCCAAAAGCCCGTTGCAACTTCAGGCCACGCTGGCGGGCAAATCCGCTTCGTCAGCCAAAATGCAGCTGTTTGTCGACACCGACGGCGACTTCCGATTCTCCGCCGACGAAAAAATCACGCCATCAGCCACAGGCACCTGGACCATAACCCTGCCCGACGACGCTCCGCTGCGCAAATACCGCGCACGTCTCATCGTCGACTCCTCGGCATCCGCCACGGGCGCAGGTCCCGTCGCTTCCGGACTCTGCTATGACTTCGATTTCACGCTAAGTTCAGAGCCAGCCGGATCATACGTTATTCCTGCAGGCAGCATCCACTCCGACAAACAGGCATACGTCGAACGCATATCCACTTCCGGTGCGCGCTCCGACGTAGACCGGTCGTTCAACAGTGCGCCATCCCAGGTCTACACCCTGCTGACCAACGCAGCCGAAGTCAAGCCCGGCGACAAATTCACCGTCACCCTCAAAGCCCACGAAGCAACCCGGGCGTCATGGTCAGGCACCTATCAGGACCTGCGCTACAACTATGCTGTAATCTTCGTCGACTGGACAGGCTCCGGAAAGTTCACTCAGCTCGCACGCTACGGACTCATGAACACCGAACCGGGGTTCATCAATGGAAGCAAAGCCAACTATGACCATGTGATGGAAATAACCCACGAACTGAACGTGCCCAAAAACGCCACACAGGCCACCGGCCGCATCCGTGTCATCTACCAGAATGCCTGGAGAACCCTCTCCGGCCCCGACGAACAGAACATTCTCGAAGGTGCGGCCTACGACATCCCCGTCCACATCGACGGACCCGAAAACCCCATCCCCGACATATCCGACGACCAGATCTATTTCGTCCCCGACGGAACCATGCACCCCGATGGACGTGCCTTCGTAAAGACCATATCCACCACGGATGCCGACGTGGACATCAGCCGCTCATGGACATCGGCACCCGACGACGTCTACTGTCTCCTGCCCGACGAAGTAGAAGTGACCGCAGGCCATGAATTCACTCTGAACCTCACGGCAAACCGTG
>BLLX01000017.1 GCA_011959405.1 Muribaculaceae bacterium | reverse complement strand
GGAGATTCATGCCGGCCATGGCTATCTGATCAGCCAGTTCCTGTCGCCCTACACTAATCGCAGGCGTGACAGGTGGGGCGGTTCACTGGACAACCGCATGCGTTTCATGCGCCTGTGCATGGAGGAGGTGATGAAGGCTGCCGGCGGGGAGATCGGCGTGTTGGTGAAGACCAACATGCGCGACGGATTCCGTGGCGGCATAGAGATTCCCGAAGCCATAGAGATAGCCCGTGAGCTGGAGCGCTGCGGAGCCGACGCGCTGGTGCTTAGCGGCGGTTTTGTGAGCAAGGCCCCGATGTATGTGATGCGGGGGCCGATGCCTATCCGCTCCATGACCCACTATATGCACCCGTGGTGGCTGAAATACGGGGTGAAGATGTTCGGCCGGATGATGATTCCTACGGTGACATATACGGAGACATATTTTCTTGATGACGCCCGGCTGTTTCGCCGCGAGCTGAAGCTGCCGCTTGTGTATGTGGGCGGGTGCTCCACGCGAGAGGGCATAGACCGCGTGCTCGGCGAGGGATTTGAGTTTGTGCAGATGGGGCGGGCGCTGTTGCGCCGTCCGGATTTCGTGAACCGTCTCAGGGCAGGCGAGACGGAGTCTGGATGCGATCATGTGAACTATTGCATAGCGCGCATGTATTCCCGCGAGATGGCGTGTCATCATTGTGCCGGCGATCTGCCAGGTTCTCTCATAAGGGAGCTTGACGGGCTGAAACGAAAAGCCGCCGCGGGGAAGCGATGACTGCTGCCGGGAAGTGGGCGCTTGTGACCGGAGCCGCGTCGGGCATAGGGGCGGAATTCTGCCGGCAGCTTGAAGAGAGAGGTTTCGGAGTGCTTAAAGTGGACTGCCGTCCGGCTCCGGGAGAATATTCACTGCTGCTGGATCTGACGGATCAGGATGCCGCTGCAAGGGTGATGGCATGGCTCGGAGAGATTGGCATTGTGCCGGATCTGCTTATAAACAATGCCGGAATTTTTGATTTCATGGCCGTGGCCGACATGGATCCGCGCAGGCTTGACCTGTATGTGGACCTGCATGTGAGGGCCGTGACGCAGCTTTGTCGTGCCATGGTGCCTGCCATGGCGGCCCGGGGCGGAGGGATGATTCTGAACATGAGTTCGATGAGCTGCTGGATGCCTATGCCCGGCATAGCGATGTATTCCGCCACGAAAGCCTATATACGCGCTTTCTCGCGTGCGCTTCGGCTTGAGACGAGGGATTGCGGAGTAAGCGTCACTGTGGCTTGTCCGGGCGGCATTGCCACTGATCTGTTCGGCCTGTCGCCGAAGCTGCAGAGACTGGGGGTGAGGGTAGGGGCCTTATATACACCGCGCAGGTTTGTGCACGGAGCGTTGAAGGCTGTTATGGGCCGTCGCAAACAGTACATAAACGGTCCGGTCAACCGGCTGGCCATAGTGGCAGTGGGAATTCTGCCTGACTGGGTGAGAATTTGGGTGAAATATCTTTTGCTCGACAAATTATCAAAAAAATAAATGAAAGGAAAGACGGTTATAGTGACGGGTGCTTCAGGAGGTATAGGCGGCGCCATTGTGAGCGAACTGCTGGAACGCGGAGCGGATGTGATCGGTGCGTGCCGCAGGCCGCAGAGACTGCCGGAGCATCCGCGTCTGCGTGGTCTGGAGCTTGATCTGGCGAGTTTCGCATCCGTACGCCGGGCGGCGGGTATGCTTGAGGGTGAGCGGATTTACGGCATTGTCAGCAATGCCGGCATTATGCCTGTGAGGGAGACTGTGATCACGGCCGACGGTCTGGAGCGGACGTATCAGGTGAATTATGAGGCGACAAGGATGTTTGCGGAGTTGCTTTTGCCGCAGGTGCAGCCGGGAGGTGTGGTGGTGTTTACGAGTTCGGTGGCCAGAAAGGTGCCGCGGCATATCGACGATGCGCCCGGACGGGCCGCGAGGGCCGCTGACCCGTGGAGCCGGTTTGTGGCCTACGGGCGTTCGAAGCTGCTGTTGTGGAAACTGACGCAGGAGATGGCGCCGAAATTAGCCGAAAGGGGAATAAGGGTGAATTGCGCCACGCCGGGGGTGGTGGACACGGGAATTCTGTCGCTCGGATGGCCGGTGGTGGACCGTCTTGCCGACGTCTTTTTCAGGCCGTTCATCTCCACGCCCAGGCAGGGTGCAAAAGCCGCTCTGCACGCGCTGGACTCCGATGAGACGGGCCGGCTGTACGCGCAGAGCGGAGTGATAGGCTGAAAGATGTTTAGTCTCTGTCAGAAGCTGTCTTTGCGGCGGATCTTGACGGGTATGGCGCCTTCGGGCACAGGGCCGTCGATGACCAGCACCAGATAGCCGCCGCCACCTGCTCCCGACATTTTGTGGGCGAGAGACTGCGGTTTCCATCGGCTGATGTGTTCCTCCACGCCTTCGGCCATCATGGCCGGAAACATGGCTATCTGTGCGTTGAACGAATCGGAGAAGGCGGCGGCGAATCCATTGAGGTCGCGTTCCATGATGGCTTGCCAGCAACGGTCGGCGGCCGATGTCAGCGCCCGGACTTTTTCGGGGGTTATATCCATGCCGGCGACTACGGAGCATCCTTTGCGGCGCGGGAACATCTCCACCAGACACAGGTGGCTTTCCAGCCATGAGAGTGTTTCCTCGTCGTGGTAAGATTCGATGCGCTCGGGCCAGAAGTGGTTGTCGTAGAAATGCCGGTTAAGTCCGCTCATACAGATGCCTATGGCGTCCTGTGCGCCGGATATGTGGCCGTCGCGTTCGGGGTCGTTTTCAAAACAGAAGAGCAGGCGCGCCATCATCTCCTCGTTGTAGTTAGGCAGCTCGTATGGCCATATTTTTTTTGCCGCATTGCGTGTGGATGTGCTCATGCCGCCGCGTTCCATGAACTCTATTGTCGGCTCGATGCTCACGGTGAGTGCCCATCCGGCTCCGTAGCGGCTCACGTATGGCTGGTCGATCCAAGTGCCCGCAAGGTCTATGCGATAGGGCAGATGCGATGTCACGCCTTTGCGCAGCGATGTGGTGCTGCGAGCTTCGAGTCCGGCGTCGGGTACGCGCTCGAGCTCGATGTATTCTATGCCGCGTTCGGCACAGAACTGGCGCTTGGTGTCGGATCCGCCGTCGGAGTTGACCACAAAGATGTCCGGTTTGACGCGGTCGACTGTTTCCACGAAATCCATCATGCCTGATCCGGGGTTGATGTATGCTTCGGTAACGTAACGTATGGATTTCACCATGTAGAGACGTTCTTTTTCAGAGTAGACCGTCTTGCGGTTTTTGAGTTGCTCGATGGTGGAGTCGGCACCTATGCCTACGTAGAGGTCGCCGTAGCGGGCGGCTTCTTTGAAAAAGGCCACATGGCCGCTGTGGAGCATATCGTAGCAGCCGCTGACGAAAACTTTTTTATTTGCCATGGTCGTCGTTGTTATTGTTGTTGGAGGTGTTGTGTGGAGAAGGGAGTTCGAATATCCGGTTCATCTGGCGCCATTTTCCGGCGGAAGTCGATCCGGGATCACATTGCTGGAATTGTCCGACAAACTCTTCCCATTCGGCCTGACGGGGCAGAGTGGCCAACCGCTCCATGGCCGCGTCGCAGTCGATGGAGTCGGGCATCTGCATGATCATGACAAGGCGGTTGCCGTCACGGTATATGTCCATGCCGGTGATGCCGACCTCACGTATGCCGGCAGGAATTTCCGGCCAGATATTGCGGTGTGCTTCCAGATACCGTTCGATCAGGCCGGGATCGTCGACCAGATCCAGAGTAAGGACAAATCGTTGCATTGTTTATGGGGTATGGGTTATGAGTATTGGGCGGTACTATGTGAGTGTAATGCAATGCCAGATTTGTGGTGTTGCTTTTTGTTTTTCGAAATCTGATGACAAATATACGACTTTTTGTGCAGGTACTGTTCAAGACTCCGCAATATTTAATCGGATAGGGGAGATAAGAGTCATCCGCTTAAACCTTACCGTATGGAAATCCCTAACACCGTGGCGGCTTGATGTCCTTGTAGTGACACTACCGATTGTTCAATGTTGAAGTTTCAGGGCATCAATGCTCCGCGTATGTCGTTGTTGGATTATTTACCGGAAAAAGGCGCTGGATCATGATAGAGCATATTTTGAATATATAGCGGGAGCAGTCAAATACGATGTTTGATCTTACACCGTTTTTGCTGTATGCTTTAAGGTGATCACGTAGTATATGTACATGGCTTTTGAGTCCTGATGTGGATGCGCCACCGACTCTCATGGTCACGCAGTCTACAGGAATGTATAGTGTTTTGATCCGGTGGATATAAATAAGTCTCAGGAGATTCTCAAAATCAGCAGCGACCGGAAAATTTGTGTCAAAAGCCCCGAATCGCATGTAGATGTGCTTGTGGCAATAGAATGAAGGATGTGCCGGCTGGAATCCGAAAAACATTTTCCAGCGCCGGAATCCGGCGGAACTGTAGTAGCGTATGCACTTATTCGGATTCTTGGCATTGATATAGTGAACATCGCCGTACACAGCGTCCAGTTCCGGATGGTTTTCCAGTGCGTCGTGCAGATGAGAGAGCACATCGTCTGATGTGAAGAAATCGTCGGAATTCAATATGCCCACTATTTGTCCGGATGCAATTTCAATGCCTGTATTAAAGGCTTCATATATCCCTTTATCAGGTTTGCTGATGTATTTCAGACGTCCGTTATAAAGCGGTTCATATTCTTTTACAATCGCCATTGTGCCGTCTGTGGATGCTCCGTCGACAATTATATGCTCCCAATTGCCGAATGTCTGGTTCAAGACACTCTGCATGGCATCTTTTATTGTCGCGGCACTATTGAAGGTGGCGGTGACTATCGATATGGTCATGGCTGAAATATTTTTCGGTGTTAATATCTGAAGCCCATGTGTCTGTTTAACGTGAGTCTGAGATAAGAGATTGACTATTTCTGAATAAGCATTACAAAAATTACCTAATTAATATACAAAGATAGTTAAATATTGTATTTTATCAAAAGGATGTGTTATTTTGATGAAAAAATTTTTATATTAATATTATAGTTACCCTATAAAGCTTCTTTTCAGAAATAGTTCGGGCGGTCTTAAAATGACCGCCCGAAAAGTTTTGCAGGATATGTAGGTGGGATATTTCTCTGCCGATCCGCGTTATTTAAGCAACGACATGTAAAGGTCGAAGTATTTCTGATAGCATTCTCTGCGGTCAAACATGGTCACGGCCCTGTGGCGGCAGGCTTCTGACAGAGATTCTTTATCAGGTGTGTCTGCAAAGTGTTCAATGGCCTTTAGAAGACCGGGCAGATCGCCGGGAGTTATAACTGCTCCTGTCGACGGGTCGACGGCTTCAGGGCTTCCGCCGGTATTGTAGGTGACAACAGGAGTGCCGCATGCAAGAGCTTCCAAATTGGTCGTCGGGAAGTTGTCTTCATAGGTGGGATTCACATATACGGTCGCTTCGGCATACAGTCTGGCCAGTGCATGGATGTCTTGTGTGCGCTGTATGCCGATGATGGAGGGAGGGAGTTTCTTCAGTTGGTCGGCCGACAATCCGACGATGGTGATCCGAAACCTGGTGTGGTCAATCATGCTATCGAGTTTGATAAGGTCTGTCAGCCCTTTTCGTGGTTCCCATACATTGGCCACGCCGAGGATCATCTGTCGGCTGTCGTCGGTTTGCTGTCTGGCATCATGCGGGTGAAAGATCTCGGGGTCGATGCCGTTGTGGATCACTGCAGACTGGCAGTCTTTCAGGAAAGACTGATGCGCTATGTCATTCAGCCAGTTGGATACGGGTACAAGAAGGAGTCTGTCGCCAACGGATGTGAATGCCTGTCGCTTCAGCTTGTGATTATTGGCGGAGTTGTCGAAAAGCAAGGATGTCGGATAGGCTTTCAGATTTGAGCATCCGGCACAGAGTGATTTCCACTTTTCGCATTTGTTGAATGTAAAATATGCGCAATGTCCGGTGAAAGGCCAGCAATCATGCAGAGTCCATATCACTGGTGTGTTTGTGGCCGACAGGAATTCAAACAGTATAGGATAATTCAGATAATATCCATGTATGTTGTGGAGATGGATAATGTCCGGATTTATATCTTTGATTGTTTCGATGAGCCGACTGGTGGCTTTTTTTGATGCCAGTCCGTGTCGGTCGAATATTCTGGACTGCAGTCCGTGGAGATAGATGTCGGTTTCATTCCCGATTCTGATGATATGGGATTTGCTCCCTTTTGCAGAGCTAAGTTCCCGCCCGTATGCTATCCATGATTCCCATCCATGTGAGATTGCCAGATCGCCGATCGAGTCGGCTATCCGGCCGGTGGATCCATATTTGTAAGTGACGTTTATTTGTAAGAGTCGCGGCATTATATTTTTATGGCGTTTCGTATCTTGTTTAAGAATCTGAACAGGCGGAGGTGTCTGTTGTAACGGGCAATGAATTCGGATGGCACAAAAGGTTTATTGTCTATGCCGGATTCAGCGATCCAGACCTTGTCGGCTGGCAAATGGGCCAATACGGGGTTGAAGTGCTGGATGGGCTGACGTTCGTGCATGCCCCAGTAACGGTGAATGAAACGATACATGCCGGCATCGAGATATTCAAGTCCGCGGTTTTTCATCCTGGCGAAAGCCAGTGAAGTCAGCATCTCATCTCCGATATGGAAAAAATTATTGTCGATCACGCTGAAATATGAGGAAGTTACAGATAAACATTCTTTATAAAGCTTTGAATAGAAGCGATTTATCCCCCCCCCATAGCTCTCCTCCGGTCCAGGTGGGCACGTCGGTGTCCGATGATATTTTTCTGCAGTCAGCCATCATTTTGTCGCAATCGCCCACAGGCAGGTGGTAGCATAGGGGGATGCGTCGTTCTGTTATTTCGTAAAATGTCTGCGGTAGCGGACGCAGGAATACTATGTCGTTGTCAAGTAAGACGGAGTACTGGTCATCGGGCAGTGATGCGAAGTAATTGAAGGCATCAATTTTGTAATGGGCGGAATAAAAAGGTATTCCTGCTGGCACTGGCAGTGAGAAATCAATCTGAATGACATTTATACCGGTATAGCCGCATTCATCAATAATGTCGGATATGAGTTCGATATTATTGGTGAGTATTGTCAGGATGCCGCATTCAGGATTTGTGGCCCGTAGAGATTTGTCAAGCAATATGGCATTTTTTATGAAAATGGCGATACGTTGCCGGGCACTTCGTTTTTTTCCTTGTAATTGTCTGGATTCGGATAAGTCGGCATAGAGGAGTGTGTAAAACCGTATTTTCATGGCTGTTGGTTATATTAAGGTGTCTATTAGGGGATGACGGCTGACGGGCGCGATGGAGCATGGGCCGTCGGAGTATGGGGTGGGCCGTCCGTCAATGAGACTGTCGGTTAAGGTGAGCAGGCGTTTGGCTGCGACCGACGGCGACCATTCTTGCGTGACCGTTTCGTAGGCTTTGCGCGCAAGGCGTTCGCAATATGCCATGTCAGAGACGAGTGACATGACTTTGCAGTTAAAATCTGCCTGGTCTCGGTCTTTAAAAATCAGACCGTTTTCCTGATGTCGTATCAGATATGGTATGGATCCGATCCGGTCGGAGCCTACGACAGTACAACCGTTGGCCATAGCTTCATTTGCCACAGCGCCCCATCCTTCGTTGCGGTCTGAGGTGAACAGCAGGATATGGTGTTTCCGCATCTGGCGGTGTATCTCGTCATTGGGAACGTTGCCACGGAGATTTACGCAGTCGGCCACATTCAGGTCATTTATCAGTGTTTCGATTCCGGGTCGCAGTTTTCCGGAGCCGAATATGTTGAGTTCGAAATCTATTCCTTGGCTTTTGAGTTGATGAGCAAATATGACGGGCATTTCCGGATGTTTCCATTTCAAGAACCGGGCCACATGCATTAACCGTATTTTCGATATGTCACGAAAACTCTCAAAAACGCTTTCTTTGTCGTCGGCTTTGTCTGCAACTTTCGGGAAGTAGCCCCATCTGAACGCTTTGTCGCGGAACGAGTGCATGGCATACATGTCGGATGCGGTGAATGCGCTGGCGCAGAGCAGATAAAGCGGCTTTTTTGAATATCGCAGGAGATGATAATGCAGTTGCAAGGATATGAGACGTGGAGAAAGGAGATTTATCAGTCCGCGCTTGAACCATCGCTCGGAGTATTGAAGTGTGATCTTCCCTTGATTGAGCCGTCGGGTAATGATGTGGTAGGGATATGTTCCGCCGAACATCATTACGTCGGCATCAAGGGCCATGTGCTCGGCCATATCGGACTCCTTCTGTGATTCCCATGCGCGTATGAGCCATGGCGTGCCGGAATAATCCGGGTAACCCCCACGATGAAATGCATCCGGCATTTTTTCGGTTTCGATGAAACGATACCGGCCGCCTGTGAGACGAAACAGTTCTTCACCTATCGGATACTGGTGGGGATTCAGAAAATTGGAATAAAATATGAATCGGATCATCGGCGATATGTGTTGCGTTCGATTGGACCGGAGTTGCTACGGGCGGCTGTGATGACAGCTAAGCTTATAATGAAAATCATGGATTCGTTGAGTTTAGGACTCGCAACGTACCACAAGGCGAGAATGATGGCTGGAATGCTGACATTCCAGATGCACCGGACCATCATGTCAGATGAGATTACGGACGATGATGCCGATTTCCGGTATTTTAATAAAAAGATTGTGAATACGATTATTCCGATTATTCCGAACGAACTCAGCATGATGGGGAAAAAACTTCCGCCGCCGTTGGAAAGGGGGCTTGAGCTTTTCATCAGCGTTTTGACTTCGTCGGACCGTTTTGTCCATGATGGGACATACTGGTTGTAAAATACACCCTGCACTCCGAGTCCCACCCCGGTGACGGGATATGTGTAGAACAGTTTCATGTTGACCGCAAGAGTGGATGATCTCATCATGGTGGAATAGTTTTTGCGGTCTACAATTTTTCCGTATGTGATATATTCGAAACTTTTCTCATCTGTCGACATGTTTTTGCTGATGGATTGCGGGGCATCGATGGCATACATTGACGTCACGATCGCTCCTGTGACAAATGCTCCGGCGATGATCCATTTTATAAGTCGCTTTTTAAAGAAATAGATGAACGAGCTTATGCCGGTCATGCACAGGAGAATGATTACGGAGGAACTGTTGGAGGATATGAGCAATGGCAAAAGCATGGCCAGAAGCACAATGTGTCCGGTCCGGCGGCGTTTCTGCAGTCGGACTGATGCGATCAGATACGGGATAAGGATGAAGCAGTACAATGCCATTGACGAAGGTTCGGCTCCGAAACACGTTACGCCGCGCTCCATGCGTATAAGTATGTCCAAAGGCATTACCGCAAGTATGCCGCCAAGAAAACTGTAGAGAGAGACCAGCGCACCTGCACCTAACAGTGCGCCCAGCTGTATGTAGCCCATGGCTATCACCATGACGCATGATGCGTCGAATATCGGAAAAAGCCGTTGAACGGGATAGACGTATGAAAGGAAGTAGTAGTTGTAGAACAGAGAGAGCAATACGACAAAGTAGAGCACTATGTTTTCCAGCGGGGCCAGGATAACGGACGTGTTGTGTGAGACGGGAGTGTCGGTAGACACGATGAAAGCCGCTACCAGCGAATATATGACCATGAAGGCATACAAGGCATAGAAAAAGCCGAGTCTGGGAGTGAAAGGCAGTTTTCCACGGCGCAGACACAGTGCAGCGACGCCTATAAGCATTATGATAGAGCTCAAGGGCATGACCGTTAGAGTGGTCGGCAGGCCTTCGGGCCGTATGAACACACGGCCTAAAGGCAGACAGAATATGTAGAGCAGATATAAGAATCTGTCAGATCTGGATGAATATCTATGAAGGTGACAGGCAGGGGTCATTGTATATGCAGTATTTTACGTTTCACAAACCGTCCGACCGATTCCTTGAAAAGATGGGGCCAGCGTGAAGGGCGGAAGTAGCATCTGATGATTCCTTTATAGCCTTGGCGTGCAAAGGCGTCCATGTATAGCTGATAGTCGGCAGGCTTCCGGACCGGAGCTTTGAGCTGTGCGTTGTACTTGCGGATGGAAGAATAGTCCACGGGATATATCTTCAGAGCGTCGCGGCAGCTTTGCAGCAGTTCCGCTCCGCGTGGGGAATTGACAATGACGGATGACACTCCGTCTTTGAAATCCATGATGGAGCCGCAGTCGGGATGTTCTTTTTCGATGCCCCAGCAGTCGCCGACGGTTATGTCGCTTATGCGCTGTGGCCCGGCATAGGGACATCTGAAGCAGCAGGGTCTGTAGATTGCTCCGGACAAGAAAAGACGATAGTAGATCGAATGGATGTATTCAGCGCATTTGTTGAGTCGGTTTCCGTGGCTATCTGTATAATAATAATAATAATAATAAAGGCCCCAGCCCTTGTTTTTGACCCGGAAACGGAAGTCGTGGACTGTGATTTTTTTTGAGGATTCGAGGTGGCGGATATAAGAGTTGAATATTGGCGCCACGGGCGCGCCGTGACAGATTATATCGATCGTTATAAGATTGGGGTATGGATGCCGGAGGTAGCCTAAAAGTCCTCCGATCTGGCACGGGAGACCGGAATAAAACACTGTTTTGCCTTGATTGAGCAGAGTGCGTACACGCCGATAGCTGGAATCGGTGTCGCTGAACAGATATTTTGATCCGAGCAGATCATTGAGCCGGTCCATGGAGTCGCATTCGACGATTTCGGGTGAGAAATTGCCGGAGTTGTCTTTTGGCATGGCGCAGCCGAACACGGTTCCGCCGCTGTTGATGATATGTTCGGCCATAACGGCAAACATTCCTCCGGATGCGCTGAGACTGATCTTTTCCTTCGATACGCGTTGCGCCGCGTAGGTGGCGACTGGGGCCTGCAGTTTCGGACCTTTGAAGTGACATGTGCGCACACATAGTCCGCAATCAATGCATTTTTCCGGGTCGATCCGAGGCAAAACGGTCCCATGGCTGTCGGGCGTCATCGTGATGGCTTGCTGCGGACAGGCAGAGGAGCATGCACCGCAGGAGCAGCATTGTTCGGGGGTTTCGATAAGCCGGATCATAGTGACAATGCGTCTGAAAGCCATTGACGGCTTTGGTTTATGTATGTCGCGAGCCTGCGGTCTGCATCGGCAAAATCCAGAGGAGCGTTCCGGTCGGCCCGGGCATGGGTGTCGGGGGTGAGCATTCGGTCTGGCATGCCGGCCATCGAGAGTATGTCCATGATCCGGGCGTTGGGCTTTGAATTGTCGAGTACGTCGGTGAAAACCCAGAATGGTCTGTGGAAAATCAGACTGAATATTGTGGCGTGAAACGAGTCGGTTATCACCATGCCGGCGTTGGCAATAAGGCTGATGAATTCGGCAGGTCCAGCGTCCAGACGACGGGTGCGCCCGGAGCATATGTCACGGAGGTTTTTTATGATGACGACTTCTTTCATTCCGGATTCACGGCTTATGCGTGCGGAAAATTGACGCATTCCGTCGATATTGCCGATGAAGTAGCTTAAAATATATCCTTTGTCAGGAATCTTGATGTCTGCCTGATTGGCAATGTCAAGCCAGCGCTGTTTTGAAATCAGCATTGTCGGGTCGCATGTATTGAATACCTGACGTTTGAGAAGGGCGGATAAATACGATGCACCGGTCGGTTCGCGTGTGGCTATGCGGCTGAATTCCGACAGATCGTTCAGGAGCGTTTTCTCTTGCTCGGAAGAGAGTCTGCTGAGCCCCAGAGAGGGTGCATAGGCTATTTTTGCCGGTCCGTGTATGCCGTGGAGTGTGTATATGCGGTCAAAGTCAAAGCAGTTCATGTTCCATATCTGGTCGCTGCCGCATATCAGTATGTCATATTCGTTGAGCAGCGGTATGATGCGGGCTTTGTCAGTGCCGTGAAACGGGCTTAACGGGATGTTGCGGCTGATGAAGCTGTTGAAATGGCGTTTCTTTTTCCGAAGGCTGCGGCAGTGTGCGAGACTGTGGATGTTACGGGCCAGGTCCATGATACCGCGAGTCGGCTGGAAGATATGATAGAGTCGTTGTTGCGCAGGCGGGATGTAGTCGATTGTATGGACTTCCGTGTTTTCCGGCGCCATGTCACGTATCGCTGCGTTCAGTGCGTAGGCCTGCAGCGCGGAGCCGTAGTTTTCAGCGCGATGGTATGTGAGTATGCCTATACGGCGTCTGTTGTTACATGAATTCGTCATAGTGGAAATGGCCGGCACGGATGTCCGTCTTGTGTCTGTGGGTGAAAATTAGCGCGCGCAGCCTGCAAAGCGGAGAGCGCAGGTGCATTATGTCGGAGAATATGTCGCCTATGTCGGCCCATGTGCAGGCCATGCGGCTCGCTCGGGTGCCGAACAGCTTGTGTGAAAGGTATCTGCGGTGGGCTATGATCATGTAGATGGTTTTTCCGGTCGGTGTACGGTATTCTGTGGATACGTTGTGTTTCACAACGACTTCGGGTGTGATAATGCACCGCATGCCGTATTTTTTTGCCGCCAGATATATACGGTGGGAAAAATCGAGGTCTTCCGCATAAGCGTAGGATTGCAGATTTTCATCGAATCTTGATTGTGACTGCCGGATGACGCTCATTCTCACGGCAAAGAAGAATCCCATTGCCCAGCGTGTTTCCACCGGCTGTGTCATACGTATGGGGAATCTGCCGTAGACAGCTCCTGTGACATGGCCGATGAATCGGTTTTTATGTGATGACCGGCAGAAAAACAGCCCTAACGGGGAATTGCGCCGGATGAATTTCTCGCCTTCATTTATGCCGGCTATCATGGCCAGATCAGAAGCCGTAAACAGTTTCTTGATTGTAGCTATTGTGTCGGGCCTTACATCCACGTCGTCGTCCATGAATATCACTACGTCTGTGGTCGTGGCGGCGTCTATGCCTGTGTTGCGCGCTTTGGTCAGCGAAGGCTGTGGGATAAAGATGTATCTGACATTCGGGTATTTGGCGCATTGTCCGGCAATTGCGTCCCGGATATCGGGAGTCTGCGACTGGTCCACGACAATTACCGAATCTGGCCGCACGGCGGATGATTCCATCAGCTCATGCAGGGTGCGTACGAAAGATTCCGCTCTGTTGTAGGTCGGTATTATTACCGTTACATGTGGTGCTTTCATAAATTGCGGTTGTCGATAATGGTCCATTCAGGAAGGGCAAACAGGCTCTGGTGATTTCTGTGTGTCCAGTATTTCGGCACATAGACTTTTTTGTCTGGATGATCGCCGAGAAACGCTCCCCACCAGCTGAAAGTGCTATTGCTCATGATGAAATGGGCGCAGTTGCTTAGCAGCCGCATGTCGTCGGAGGACGAATTGTTGTTGTCGACGTATATGACTGATATGCCGTCCGGGATGTTTAGGTTTTCCCGGACCCATTCTATGTCGTCAGAGAAAATGAAAAAGACAGGGTCTTTTAATTCTGACGCCATCCGGCGGATGCACTGTTGATAATAGTTTATGTCGCAGACTATAAGGCCCAATTTGACATAGTCGCCACGGCGTATGTGGACACCTACGGAATATGTGGATCTGATCATGTCGAGAGTGTTCCGGTTAAGATCGGATATCGGAGTCCTGACGGTCAGTTCATTTTTTATTATAGGCCGCATTTCGCGTGCCATGTCCATCCAGAACCACATGCCGCGTACATTGATGGTTTTGGTCCATGAATATCTGCGTGGAGTTTCGTAATTATTGAAATGAACTCGATAGTGACCCAGCCGGTTGATAATTGCGTTATAGGTCTTTGGTAAGCGTAATGGCTTATAGTGCAGGAATCTGTCGGCATTGAGCTTAAGATATATCCAGGTGAAGGCGCAATATGCCAGGTATGAGATGCCGAAACGCTTTTGGCGGCTTTTATCTGATGGAGCCTTGCTCCATGATGGATCCATGTTAAAATTAAGTAGCTCAAAATCGCGTATTTCATCATTCTCGAAGATATATCTGGATATATCGTAGGTGACGGGTTCGTTGAATTTCAATTGCAGATAACGTCCCATGGTATATTGAAACATCTGGTTTCCAAGGCCTCCTTCGAATGCGATTTTGATCATAATGGATAATTGGGAGAGTTGAGTAGAGGGGTGTTCCTGTTGGTTGTTGTGTTGATTATAATATACGGACTATTTGTTCCATAGGCCGGTGGCGGTGTTGTTGATCAGGCGGTGGAGCTGGATGCGGCCGAGAAGGGCCTGGCAGAGATAGACGGTGGCGGGGACTATAAGAAGTCCGGGGATGCCCCATCGCGCACATGAGAAATTCATGATCGGGTAGGAGATGATGGCGAAGGTCAGGTAGATGATGAGCTGGATGCGTACTTTGCCGGTGCCGTTGATCAGGTACATGTAGATGTTGGCGAGCATGAGCAGCAGGGTGTATACCGCCACGGACACGCTGATCGAAGGGCTGACCGTGACCGACCGGCCGATCCATATGCTGTAGAACCATGGGGCGGCGAGCAGCAGGATGCCGACCAGCGGGATGGCGACGAGCCAGAGCATCTCGAGTCTGCGCAGCATCCGGCGCATCCATTCGAGATTTCCCCGGGTGTAGGCGTCGGTGAATGCCGACCAGAACGGGTTGAGGATGAGCACAGCTATCATGTAGACGCTGTTGAGGTATTTGTAGGCTATGTTGTATCCGGTCACCGCGTCCGGCCCGATGTTGCGTGATATGATCACGTTCATCAGCTGGAATATGAAGAGCATGGAGGTGGTGATGATGAAGAATTGTCCTCCGATGCCGAGAATGGATTTGATCAGGCGCGGGCGTATGGCTGATATGGACGGGGCGTAGGCGCGGTAGGATGTGGCGAACATAACGGCCGTGGCGAGCAGAAGCATGGCCACCGGCGCGCCGGAGTAGATGAGCGACAGCGTCACGAGCGATCCGGGGGCGGCAGAGCGGGTGAGCGCGAATATAAGGATAATGGCCATGGCCTGCCCGCTGACCTGTATGGCGGATGAGATGGCCGGATGCTGGTCGGCCGTGACCATTGAAGAGAAAGTCTGTGCCACTAAATTGATGCCGAAGAAGGTGATCATTATGGCGAAAACCTGTGACAGTTCGCTGCCGTATGACGGATCGACCTTAAGGATTGAGCTCCAGTCGAGAAAGTGGTTTACGGTGAGCGTGATGGCAAGCATGGCCACGGCCAGAACGAAGAGTGTGGCGTATGTCGTGGACACGTATTCGCGTGCGAGTCGGAATTCGCCTTTTGCTTTGGCCTGTGCGAACCGATTGCGGAATCCGAGTGACAGGCCGATGTCGAAGAAGCTGAACCAGGCCAGCAGTGAACTGAGGGTGAGCCAAATGCCGTATTGCGTTGGGTTGACAAAGTCGATCGTCAGCGGCACGATGAAGAAGGATATGAGGATGCTGACGCCTTTGAGCATGAAGGACGCGAGTATGTTGCGTTTTAGCAGGGCTGACTGTGTGGAGCCGCGCAGGTTCAGTATGGATGGCAGGCGCATGGAGGTGTGTCTATATTGTTGATTTGAACTGGCCGGCAGTGATGCGCACCATGCTTTCCAAGGTCCAGTCACCGTCAATGGCAAAGTTATATAAAATAGATGAACCGTCCAAGCCTGTGCTTGGATTTTTTCGTGGATTTTAGATGAGTCGTGCAGACACGGTGTCGGCTTGTATGGCGCGTTTGAGATCGTCTATGGATGAAAATTTGCGTTCATCGCGCAGTCGGCGGATAAATGACAGTGTAAGCGTGGAGCCGTACAGATTGCCGTTGAAGTCAAGCAGGTGGGCTTCGATGGTGGTGGCTGGGGCCGGATTGCCGTCGGTCACTGTGGGACGTGTGCCGATGTTGACCACGGCCCTGTGGCCGTCGGCTGTGTCGGCGGCATAGACTCCCGGCCCGGGAATGGCGATGTCTGCCGGAGTGAGTATGTTGGCTGTAGGGAAATCTATGGTGCGTCCGATGGCTTGTCCGTGGACCACCGTGCCTGTGATGCGGTACGGATGGCCGAGCATTTCGGCCGCTTCGTCCATGTCTCCCAGGGCGATGGCCTTGCGGATGGCCGATGAGCTTATTTCAGGCCCGGGGCGTCTGGATGACGTCGGCAGGATTTCAACGCCGGCGCGGATGCCTGCGTCTGTGTACTGGTCGATGCCGTGGATTCTGTCTGAGCCGATGCGGTTGTTGAATCCGGGCATCACGACATGCACCTGATGGCGCCGGCGAAGCATCGTCAGGAATTCGGCCGCCGTGAGCCTGCGCAACTCCTGAGTGAAATCCAGTGCCAGAGTGTCTATGCCGAGGGCCTGTATGTCGGCTATGCGTTCTTCGGGTGTGCTGAGTGCCGGCGGTATCATTTCCGGCCTTATGGCCGAAAGCGGGTGTGATGTGAATGTGACGGCCAGAGGTTTCATACCCCTGCTCATGGCTTCGGCTTTGAGCTGGCCGAGCAGATGGCGGTGGCCGAGGTGCACACCGTCAAATGTCCCTATGGTAGCAGTATAGCGCACGGCGGACAGGCTAATTTGTTCAGTTCAGTCCGTTGGTGAGCACTCCTTTGATGCCGAGGGCTTCGGCTGCGGCAATGTTGGCGGCTCCGTCGTCGAAAAATGTGGTTTCCTCCGCGCTTATGCCGAATTTGTTGAGCGCATACAGATAGATGGCGCTGTCGGGTTTGCACATCCCGGCTTCGAAGGAGGTGACCGTGCCGTCGAAGTAGGCGTTGATGTCAAGGCCCTGTTTTGTGAATTCCGGCAGGATAAACCGGTGCCACATGATCGGGTTGGTGTTGGAGAGCAGCCATACCTTGTGGCCGTCGGCGCGGAGTCTGCGCAGGGTGTCGAGCCGGTGTGAGGGTATTCCGATCAGAAATTCGCACAGGGCTGCGTCGATCTGCCCGTCGGTTACTTCTTCGGGTATCAGTTTGCGTATCTCGCGGCGGAAAGCGTCCGGATCGAGTTTGCCGCTTTCAAGCAGCAGAAACGGTCCGCGCTGTCGGTAGGCGTCGAAAAACGAGTCGGCATCGGTCATTCCGAGATTCTGAAATGCACGTACGCAGCGGTCGCGGTCAATGTCCATGATCACCCCGCCGAGATCAAACATCAGGTTGCTGGTCATTTCTTTGCTTTCTTTCCGGTTATTTCAAGCAACTTTTCGATTATATGGTTTTCCGATCCCGGAGCGAAACCGGTGGTGGTGTCGACCACGTTTCCTTTGCCGTCAAGATAGATCATGAACGGTATGCCGCGCACTCCAAGTTTCTGGGCCAGTGAGTTGTCCTTGGCAAATAGCAGTTCGTAGCCGGTCCAGCCTTTTTCGTTGATCATTTTCATCACGGCGTCTTTGCTGTCGATGCCCTCGGTGTTGATTATGACCATTTTGACGCCGGTTTGCTTTTGCCACTGCTTCAGTTTCGGAGCGATGGCGTCCAGTTCCTGCCTGCATGGTCTGCACCAAGTGGCCCAAAGGCTTATGATCATCGGCTTGCCCTTGTTTGTGAGTTTGGATGCGAGTATCTCTTTGCCGTCGGGCTTGAGCAGAACTGCGTCGGGCAGTTTTTCAGCTGATGCGGAGACTGCGACAGCCATGATGGCCGCCATAAAAAATGAGCGCAGGATAGTTTTCAGTTTCATATTCAGTGTGATTGTATATACGTGTGCAATTAGATAGCAAAGTTACTAATTTTCTTTGGAAAATGCGTAACTTTGCGGTCAAGATGATAAAAGTGACCGATATATACAAGAAATTCGACCGTCTTTCAGTGCTTCGCGGAGTGAGTCTGGAGGTGGAAAAAGGTGAGATTGTGTCGATTGTCGGTCCGAGCGGAGCCGGCAAGACAACGCTGCTCCAGATCATGGGGTCGCTCGAGCGGCCTGATGCGGGGTCGGTGGACATCGGCGGCGAGGATATTTTCAGGCTTTCAGAGAGCCGTCTGGCCGCTTTTCGCAACCGTCATATCGGTTTCGTGTTTCAGTTTCATCGCCTTTTGCCAGAGTTTACCATGGTGGAAAATGTTGCCATTCCGGCCATGATCGGCGGCGCCGGCCATGCCGAGAGCATACGGCGTGCAATGGAGCTGATAGAATACCTCGGTCTAAAAGACCGTGCGGGCCATCGCCCGGCGGAGCTTAGCGGAGGTGAGCGCCAGCGCGCGGCTGTGGCCCGGGCGCTGATCAACAATCCGTCTGTGGTGCTTGCCGACGAGCCGTCCGGATCGCTTGATTCGCATAACCGCGCCGAGCTGCACCGTTTGTTTTTTGATCTGCGGCGTGACCGCGGCCACACGTTTGTGATTGTGACTCACGACGAATCCCTGGCCGCTGAGTCTGACCGCGTGATCCGTCTTGTGGACGGTGTGGTGCAATAAATCGCCATTTGCCAGCGTTATTTACGGCGTATGAGAGCTCTCCGTATAACAGGATATATCCGAATTGTCATGGCGCTTGTCGCGTCTGTGGTGTCCGGTCAGGCCGCGTTGGCGTTTCCGGCAGATACATATGCCCCGTCGTCGGTGCTTGCCGACGGGAAGTGGGTGAAAGTCAGCGTGTCAGAGACTGGCATGCACCTTATTACCCGACAGCAGCTCGGGGCATGGGGATTTTCCAATCCGGACAACGTGAGGATCTACGGTTACGGAGCGACGCCTATAAGCGATGTCCTGCTTCAGGGAAACTATGTCGACGACCTCCCTCTGGTCCAGAGTGCCGTCACTTCAAAGGGCATTGTGTTCTATGCCGTCGGGCCTGTGCGTAAGATCATGCGCACGTCATCGACGCTTGAGCATGAAAGGAATCCATATACTCAGCTCGGCTATTACTTTTTGACAGAAGCCCCCCACGTGGAGCCGCGGGCTATAGAGACCGGAGGTGTGCCGGCAGAGATAGGAGACACGTCGTGCATGGAACTTCTGGTGCATGAGCAGGAGCTAAGTTCGCCTGGAGGAACCGGACAGCTTATGGTCGGCGAAGATTTCAATCATACACGCTCCCGGTCATTTCCGTTCACGCTGACGGACCGGGTGCCGGAATCACGCGTATATATCACCTGCAGTTTTGTGGCGAAAGCCATTTCGTCGTCTACGGTGTCCATGTCGGCCAACGGCACTGATTTCAGTGTGGGTAGCGCCGACCGTATTGATGCGGTGAACAATGCCGAACACTACGGCAATATGGCCACAACTACCAAGAACTTCATACCCGATGCCAATGCTCTGAACGTGAAAGTCACGTATAACTGCAGCGGTTCTGTCTCGCTGGCAAGTCTGAATTATCTGCGTGTCATGTATGAACGCCGGCTGCAGATGCCTTCCGGCGGTGTGCTCGATTTTCAGACGCCTTCGGCATCGGTGGCGGTAGGCGGTGTTTCCGGCGGAGCTGTCAGCGGCATCCGGGTCTGGGATGTGACGGATCCGGCAAAGATCACCATGATGGAGCATTCGTCTTATTGCGCATGGCGCAACCTTTACAGCGGCATAAGGCACTATGCCGTATGGTCTGAGTCGTCGCCCATGCCCAAGCCTGAATTTGTAGCGAATGTGTCCAATCAGAACCTGCATGCTCTCGGCAATGCCGATATGGTGATATTCGCTCCACGCGCCTATATGGCGGCGGCCGGACGTCTGGCCGATATTCACCGTAATGATGCGGTGGATCCAATGCAGGTGCATGTGATAGACATAGAGTCCGTGTTTAATGAGTTCGGCTCGGGATCGTTTGATCCTGGCGCGCTACGGCGTTGCCTGAAAATGTTTTATGACCGCGGGGTGGCGCAGCAGCCCTCTTTGCGTTACGCACTGATGCTTGGAAAGGGCACGTTTGACAACCGGGGCATAACCGGTGTGGGCCGTAGTCTTGCGTCGCCCATGCCGTTGTGGGTCAGCGCCCAGAGTCTTCAGGAGAGTAATTCCTATTCTACCGACGATTATTTTGCCTTTCTTGAGGACGGTTCGGGCCAGCGCCCTGGGTATGATCTTTTGAGTATAGCTGTAGGACGCATTCCGTGTACTTCGGCACAAGAAGCTGAAAAAGTGGTGGATAAGATCGAATCATATCTCCGGGATATGCCTCGTTCGGACTGGAGAAACCGTGTACTGATGCTTGCCGACGACGGCAATCAGGGTGTCCACATGGATCAGACCGAGCTTATGGAGCGCTCCATAAGAATGAATGACGGAGGAGAGAAGCTGCTCTTCGATAAGGTATATATAGACGCCTACGCATGGCAGAATGGCTCATATCCACAGGCCCGCGCCGACTTCTATCGCCTGCTCAACAGCGGTGCAATGCTATGGACATATATAGGCCATGGTTCGGCTACGGCTTTGTGTGGTGACAATATGATCACTTACACGGATATCAACACTCAGTTCTATCTGCGGCGGATTCCGTTCTGCTATGCGGCTACTTGCAGTTTTCTCAGGTGGGACAACGACGTGCGTTCTGCGGCCGAAACGCTGATGTTTACCGACGACGGCGGCTTTATCGGCTGCATATCGGCTCTGCGTCCGGTGTACATATCGGCCAACGGAGATCTGAGCAAGGCTTTTGGCACGGAGTTGAGCAGTCTGGACGGCTCGTCGAATTATTATGCGATGGGCGAGGTGTACAGACGCGCCAAAAACCGTCTGACCAATGACACCAACCGGCTGCGGTTTGTCTTTATGGGCGATCCAGCCCTGCGTACGGTGTTGCCGTCCAGAAATGTCGTTCTGGAGTCTGTCAACGGCGAGACTGTCACGGCCGACGCGCAGATCACCCTGAAAGCCCGTGAGAAACTGACGCTTTCAGGTTCGGTGCGCGATCTGGACGGAAGTGTCATGGCGGATTTCAATGGGCAGATCTCCGCCACGCTGTATGATGCGGATTATTCCACCACGTCCCGCGGACGCGGTAAGGACGGCAAGGAGGTGACATTTGACCAGCACGGTTCGCTTCTGTTCATGGCCGGCGGAGAAGTGAAGGGCGGACGTTTCACCATGTCTGTCACCATGCCCTCCGATATTGCCGACAATTTCCGTCCTGCGTCGCTGAATCTTTATGCTCACTCGACGGAGTCCGGTGACTCGCGTGATGCTTCGGGTCTGTGCCGCGATCTGTATGTGTTCGGTTTCGATGAGACGGCGGCCGATGACCTTGTGCCCCCGGTCATTCACTCCATGCTTGTCAATCAGGAGAGCTTCTCCTCGGGTGATGATGTGAACGAGACGCCGATGGTCATAGCGCGTCTGTCGGACGATGTGGGGTTGAATCTGTCGTCGTCGGGCGTGGGCCATCAGATGTCGCTGACGGTCGACGGACGTACCACATACTTCGATGTGGCGCAGTTTTTCACCCCCGATGCGGTGGCTTCAGCCGGGGCAATGTCAGGTTCGGTGGCCTACCAGTTGCCGGCTCTCTCTGCCGGTAGTCACTCTTTGCGCCTTCGTGTGTGGGACACGGCGGGAAACTATGCCGAAGAGACGGTTGACGTGAATGTGGTGCCCGGTCTGGCCCCCAGAATATTCGATGTCTACACGGACACCAATCCGGCATACGATGCCGCTAATTTCTATGTGAGCCACAACCGGCCCGATCAGCGGATGTCTGTGACCGTGACCGTGTATAACCTGCTCGGACAGCCTGTGTGGAGCGGAGAGTCCACCGGACGCAGCGACATGTTCACTTCCACTCCTCTCACATGGGATCTCACGGACAATGCCGGAAGGCGTGTGAACCGCGGCATCTATCTCTACAGGGCGACCATACAGACTGCCGAAGGTCTGCACGACACGGCTTCACGTAAAATCGCCGTGGCTGCTCCAAGATAATGCAAACTACGATATATGGCAAGGTTTGAATCAACAACAGTCAATGATGCGGTGACCGTCTATTGCGCAAGTTCTCCCGAAGCGCCGGCAAGATTTGTGGCTGCGGCGGAAGAGTTGGGGCGTCTGGCTGCGGCAAGCGGTCTGGCCACGGTGACCGGTGCCGGATCTGCCGGGCTGATGGGCGCGGTGGTGCGCGGCACGTTGTCGGCCGGAGGACGCGCCATAGGTGTGATTCCCCGTTTTATGGTCGATCGCGGATGGTGCAATCCTGCAATGACGGAGTGTCATGTGACGGAAACCATGCATGAACGCAAGGCATTGCTTGCGTCGTTGGGCCGAGGGGCTATCGCCCTTCCCGGAGGGATCGGCACCATGGACGAGCTGATGGATCTGCTGACGCTCTGTCAGCTGGGGCTGTATAGGCATCCGGTTGTGATTCTTAACATCGACGGGTTTTACTCAGGGTTGCTGAGCCAGTTTGCCCATGCCGACTCGTGTGACATGATGCGACACACCGGGCTGACGGAGGATCTGTGGACTGAAGTGTCGGAGCCGTCGGAAGCAATCCGTATAATGGCAAATCATATAGAGTCGCTTAGAACTGAATGAATATAGCTGAAGTACACACTGCCGCCGTTGGCCTGATGCCGGTATCGCGGCCACTGTTGCCGGGCTATGATTCCGGAGTGCTGGCCATGATAGTGGTCTCATTTCTTTTTGCATCAGTGGGATTCAAGACTGCGGCGGGCATCTGGCATCAGTTTTTCACGGATCTAAGCATGCGTCACCGCAATAGCCTGACGGGAAATGCGTCCGAGAGGACAAACCGCGAGCGGCTGGCTGTGTGGGCGTTGCTGGCACAGACATTTGTGTGCGAGGGACTGTTGCTTTTTTCATGGTGTTATTACACAGGGCTGATACCGCTGAATTCTCCTTATTTTTTCAGGAATTCCATGGTGCTGGCGGGATTGTGTGCGGTGCTGTATGTCTTTCAGTGGAGTGCATGTGCGGCGGTGGGTTATGCTTTTGCCGTCCAGCCGATAGCCGGAATGCGTTCTTTCCTCGGAGCTTTTTCCTCTACCCAGTCTGTTCTGGGACCGTTGCTGCTTTTGCCGGCTTTGGGAGCGTTGTTTTATCCCGGCATGGCTATGGCGTTCATATACTGTGGTATAGGCCTGTTTGTGTTGATGCGGATTTTCTTTCATATCAAAGCCTTTAGGATTTTTTACTCGGGACCGCTGTCGTTATTCTACTTTTTTTTGTATCTTTGCACCCTTGAAATTCTACCGCTAATAGCTTTGATGACGGTGATTTCTATTTCTCTACAGCATTTTTTAGTATAGAACTCTCTTAATTCACGTAAGATTGAACATTCGCAAGATTCTGGTTTCACAACCCAAACCTCAGTCGGACAAATCTCCCTACTATGACATTGAAAAAAAATATGAGGTAGAACTTGATTTCCGTCCATTTATCAGAGTAGAGGGCCTTTCCTCCAAGGAGTTCCGTCAGCAGAAAATATCCTTGCCAGACTACACTGCCGTTATCTTTACATCGAAAGGCGCTGTGGATCATTTCTTCCGCCTGAGCGAAGAAATGCGCTATCAGGTGCCTGACACACTGAAGTATTTCTGCTCCTCCGAGTCGATAGCTTTGTATCTGCAGAAATACACACTTTATCGCAAACGTAAGATTTTCCATGGCCCTACTGGTAAATTTGATGATCTCATCCCGGTGTTGCAGAAGCATCATAAGGAAAACTACCTTTTTGTGGTGAGCGATGTCAATAAGGACAATCTTGCCGGACTGGAGAAGAGCAAACTGCGTTATACGCGTGCCGTGATGTATCGCACGGTGCCCAACGAGTTCTCCAACGATGATTTTAATTATGACATGCTGTTGTTCTTCAGCCCTGAAGGAATCAAGGCGTTGCTGAAGAATTTCCCTGATTTCCAGCAGGGCGATGTCAGGATAGGCTGCTTCGGCGCCGTTACAGCCAAGGCCGTAAAGGACGCAGGGCTCAGACTGGATATGGAAGCTCCCACGGTAAAGGCTCCGTCCATCACTGCCGCTCTGGATCAATACCTTGCAGAGGTGAACGGTGCTCCGGCTGCTACTGAAGAAACATGATGCCGTCGAATCTGAAACTGCATAAAAGCGAAAAGCTTTGTTCGTCTACAGCAATTGACGCGCTCTTTGCCCGTAAGGGAAAGGGCGCGCTCGCTTTCCCCGTGCGTATGGTTGTGGACAAAGGTGAGCGATCGCATGGAGCACAGGTGCAGTTTCTGATCAGTGTGCCTAAAAAACGGCTGCGCCATGCCGTAGACCGTGTGACCATGCGCCGTCGCATCCGCGAGTCGTTCCGCCTGAACCGACATCTGCTGCCGGAATTACCAGAGGGTATGACGGTCAATGTGGCTTTCATATACGTGGCGTCGCAATTGGTCCCGTATCATAAGGTGGAGAAAGCGATTTGCAGGCTCCTTCCTCAGATCACAGTCGAAACGGTGGCGGCTGAGATGAATGACGGTAGCGAGAAGATATGAAGTATCTTCGGGCGGTCTGTGTGTTTATGCTTCTGCTTCCCATACGGTTTTACCGGATGGTAATATCGCCCATGCTTCCGCCTTCCTGCCGGTATCAGCCCACATGCTCGGCATACGCCATGGAGGCCATCGTGCGCCACGGCCCGGTCAAGGGGCTGTATCTTGCCGTCAGGCGTGTGCTTCGATGCCATCCGTGGGGTGGAGGAGGATATGACCCCGTGCCATGATCCCTGCTGTAGCTGACATTCACACCCATGATCCCATGGCGCTGGATGCCGTGATAAATCTTGATCGCGATATGGTCATGCGAGATGGAGCCTTATATAGTGTCGGAGTGCATCCGTGGGATCATGAGCCGGATTTCGGATGGGTGGAAACGATGGCTTCACATCCTCAGGTGGTGATGATCGGAGAGTGTGGTCTGGACCGATTGCGTGGACCCGCTCTGGATGTGCAGCATGAGATGCTGACGCGTCATGTGGCCCTTTCCGAGCGTCTTGGCAAGCCATTATTGCTTCATGTGGTAAGGGCTTATGCGGAGATTCTTGCGTTGCATAAGCGGGTCAGGCCCTCGCAGCCGTGGATAGTTCATGGTTTCAGGGGTAAGCCGGCGCTGGCTTTGCAGCTGGTCAAGGCCGGATTTTATCTGTCGGTAGGGCCGGATTGTCCTCAGGCCACGGTTGATGTTATTCCATTGGAAAGACTATTGCATGAAACGGATTGATATACAAAAAGAAACGGTTAATACGGGTGTCGTCGCTCAGGAATGGCGCTCGCGCCTGATGGCCGCTGCCATGCCGGAGAGAATAAGCGTTCTGTCGCGTTTCTTTAAGACGGGTCCCGGCGAATATGGCGAGGGTGATGTATTCATAGGGCTTTATGTGCCGGATAACCGCAGGATATCACAGGACTACAGCAACGTGTCTCTGGAGGTAATAGACGGTATGCTCGATGAAAAGATTCATGAGTTCAGGCTGGCGGCTTTTCTGGCTCTGGTCAGGCGATACCGCAAGGCCGGATCTGATGCCGGGCGGATGGATATAGCTGATTTTTATCTGTCGCGCGGACATCGTGCCGACAATTGGGACCTTGTAGATCTCAGTGCACCGTACATTCTTGGTGAGGAGATAGTTGCGGGCCGTTTTTTGGATGCGATAGATCGCCTGATTGATTCGGGCAATCTGTGGCTGCAGAGGATTGCTGTGGTGTCGATGCTGCCGTCAATAAGGCGAGCGCAGTTCGGTCTGCCGCTGGCGGTGTGCCGACGTATGCTCCCGCATAGTCATGACCTTATGAGAAAGGCAGTGGGCTGGATGTTGCGTGAGATCGGCAAGCGTGACCAGAGTGAACTTATAGGGTTTCTCGATGCGCATGTGCCGGAGTGTTCATCTGTCACTTTAAGCTATGCGGTGGAGCGTCTGGATCCGGAATTGCGGCAACATTACCGCAGGCTTCGCAGGGCTTCGCGGGACACTTGAAAATGCCGGTTTGCGGGTCCTTTTCCGGTTATGTGATTTGCAAACGTAAACAGATAGAAGTTGGGGAGAATGAGGTGTTTAGAGGGTGTATATAAGTTTTTGGGATTTTTTTGGTTTCAGATTGTAAATTTTTGCGGAAAAACTTGTAATTTTGAGGGTCAAAAAGCACATAACACATGTCAGACACTCAGGTTTATCATACTCCGGCCCTTCTACCCGAAGTGCTTGACGCCCTTCGGCTGCGCCCGGATGGCAAATATGCCGACGCCACTTTTGGCGGCGGCGGTCATTCGCGTGCCATATTCGGCTATCTCGGATACGAAGGCCGCCTGTATTCGTTCGATCAGGATGAAGAGGCGCTGGCCAACGGCTGGGATGATGACCGGTTCACTCTGATTCATGGCAACTTCCGGTTCATACGCCAGTATCTGCGCTTCTACGGCGTGGATGCCGTTGATGGCATTCTTGCCGACCTTGGCGTGTCGTTTCATCATTTCGATGATCCGGAACGCGGCTTCTCTTTCCGTTTCAGTGGTGCTCTGGACATGCGCATGAACCGCAGGGCGCGCATGTCGGCAGCGCAGTTGCTCGAATCGTTGCCTGAAGACCGCCTTGCGGAAATACTCAGCCTGTACGGAGAGTTGCGCCAGAGCCGGCGCATTGCTGCGGCTATTGTCAGAGAGCGTGTGTCGGCTCCGGTTGACACCGTGGAGCGCCTGCTCCAGACGGTACGCCCGTTCATCAGCCCTAAAAACGAAAAAAAGGAGCTGGCACAGCTGTTTCAGGCATTGCGCATCGTGGTGAATGACGAGATTCATGCACTCAAGCAGTTTCTTGTTCAGTCTCTCGAGTCCTTGAAGCCTGGAGGACGGCTGGCTGTGATCACATATCATTCGCTTGAGGACAGGCTTGTCAAGAATTTCATGCGTACAGGCAATCTGGAAGGTCGGGAACAGAAGGATTTCTACGGCCGCAACCTCTCTCCGCTGAAGTTGCTTACCTCGAAGCCTGTGGTGGCATCGGAGGAAGAAGTGGCACGCAATCCTCGCTCACGTAGCGCGAAGCTCCGTGTGGCAGAAAAACTTTAGTCTTTATTTACGGCATGGCAGAGAAAAAAGGCACATTCATCGGACGTACTCTCAGGGGCCAGATTCTTTCCGGCTCTTTGTTTACCCGCTATTGGCTCCAGATACTGGTGCTGATGGCTATGGTGCTTGTGTATATAACAAACCGCTATTCCTGCCAGCGTGAAATGGAACAGATACGTCGTCTGACCGAACGGCTGCAGGTGGTGCAGACGGAGAGTCTGCGTGTGCGCGGCGCCTATATGAGCCGTATCCGCGAAAGTGCCATGAAGCAGCGGCTGGACTCTCTCGGTGTGGACCTTGCCGTGCAGCGCCAACCGCCGTATCGTCTTAAATCGTCAGGGGAGGAACGTGACTGATGAAACGCAGCAAACATGCCAGCATACTCGCGCGCTACCTCATCATAACCGCCGGCATCCTTCTTGCCGCCGGCTATATAGCATATTGCACTTTTAAGAACACGGTGCTGCATGCCAACAAATGGAATGAGCGCGCCCACATAGAACTGTCACGATCCAGCCGTGTGATCCCTCCTGAACGCGGCGACATACTGGCGTCCGACGGTACTGTGCTGGCCACCACACTGCAATACTACACGCTGCGCATCGACTTTGGCTCCGAGGCCTTCAAGTGGCAGCGTTATGCCGATGCGCTTGATTCTCTTGCTGACGCTTTCGACCGTCATTTTCCCATAGCCGGAGGTGTCAAGGCGTGGCAGGATTCGCTCCGTGCGCCTTTGCGCCGCGGCAAGAAGCCGCGTGGCTGGCGACTCATCAAGAATATCACATACGCCGATTATCAGCTGATACGCACACAATTCCCATTCTTTCACTGGTCGAAGATCGCGGCCTGCGGGCTGACACGTGAGAAGGTGATGCGCCGCAGAAATCCTTATGGCGATATGGCCAAACTAAGCATCGGTGTCGTGTCAGAAAGAGAGAATGGCGAGACACATGGCATGTCGGGGCTGGAATATGCTCTCGACTCGCTGCTGTTCGGTCATCCCGGTCTGTCGAAGAAAGTGAATTTCACACGTGGCATAGGAGACTGGATCGACATTCCCGCACAGCGCGGCTATGATGTGGTGTCTACAATCGACGTGCAGATGCAGGATATCCTTGAAAACGCGCTTCTGGACCGTATGAAATTCTGTCGCGCCGAGTGGGGCACAGCAGTGCTCATGGAAGTGGCTACCGGCGAGATCAAGGCCATATCGAATCTGGAGGAATATCCTCTCGGGTCTGGCTCCGGTGAGTATGTCGAAGCGATGAACCGGGCAGTGCAGCGTTTTGAACCCGGATCGGTGGTCAAGACACTCAGCATGATGATAGCTGTGGAAGACGGCCTTGTCAGGGACACGGCGCAGATCATTCCTATCGGCCGGTCATATCGGGCCTACGGTCAGGGTAGCCCCATCACCGACTCTCACTTCAATGCCCAGCTTTCCGTGGCCGGAGTGCTTGAGGAGTCGTCAAACATAGGCATGGCCAAGATCATCACTCCGCATTACCGGGATCCGCAGGCATGGCATGACCGGGTGGCCCGTCTCGGCTTTCTCGACCGTCTCGGATCAGGAATAGGAGAGGAGCGTGCGGCCTATTATCCGGTGGTGCCTATCAATAAAGGAGGACTTGTGACTCTTTCGCGCCAGACCTATGGCTATGCTACTGAAATTCCTCCGCTCCACACCCTCAGTATATATAACGCTATAGCCAATGGCGGCCGATATGTGAGACCCCGTCTTGTCAAGGCTCTGAGACTCGGCGATACCGACTCGATCGTTCCGGTGAGCTATATACGCGACAGAGTGTGTTCGGAGTCAACGGCCAAAATAATGCAGTCGATGCTGGCGCGTGTGGTGCATGGTGCGAGGGGTACGGCCAGATCGCTGAAAAATCCTTATGTGGCATTGGCCGGAAAGACCGGCACATGCTATAGTGTGGATCCTCTTACCCGTAAGTACGACAAGTCCCTCAAGCGTCTGGCATTCTGCGGCTTTTTCCCGGCCGATGCTCCAAAATACAGTTGCGTGGTGCTGACCTATCATCCACGTGAAAACGCCCTTGGCGCAGCATCCACATCTGGTGTGGTGCTGAAAAACGTGGCTCTCGATATGTTTTCCCGCGGTCTTCTTGACAATAACAGCGATTTTCGGGAGAACGCACCTGAGAACCCTTCGCGGCCTACAATGTTCAATACTTGTACGCCAGGCGCTCTAGCTCTGCTGAACGAGCATTTCGGCATCGGCGGCCAGGTGATGCGTACTCCGGTATCCACTGCCGCAGGATCGGTTCCCGATGTGCGCGGCATGGGGTTGCGCGACGCCGTGGCGCGGCTGGAAAATGAAAACTACAACGTTACGTTTACCGGCACAGGATATGTGCGCATGCAGCAGCCTGCACCAGCGACTCCGCTTACTCACGGAGCCACGGTCACTCTCACTCTTTCGGAATAAAATCAAAATAAGAACCTATAAACTCCATTATATTATATGAAGCATTTGCTTGAACTTCTTCGCGGTTGCCGTGTGACTCAGGTCATAGGCCCCAAGAATCCTGAAATATCAGCAATTACTTTCGACTCGCGAAAGGTTTCCACGGGTTCTCTCTTTGTGGCGATCCGCGGCACTTCGGTCGACGGTCACACCTTTATTCCTCTGCTTGAACATTCGGGTGTCGCGGCAGTGGTATGCGAAGCTCTGCCTGAAAAGGTGCTGCCACATATCTCCTATGTCATAGTGCCCGATTCATCCGTGGCGCTTGGCGAGATAGCTTCGGAATGGTATGATCATCCTTCGCGCAAACTAAAATTGGTGGGTGTGACTGGCACGAACGGCAAGACCACCACGGCCACTCTTGTATATGAAATGGCACGGTTGCTCGGCCATAAGGCCGGCCTGCTCTCCACTGTGTGCAACTATATAGAGACTACTCCGGTGCCGACCGCCCAGACTACTCCCGACGCTGTGAGCATCAACGAACTGCTGGCGCGCATGGTGGCCGAAGGGTGCACATACGCTGCCATGGAGGTCAGCTCTCATGCCGCCCATCAGCACCGCATAGCGGGGCTGCACTTTGCCGGCGGCATCTTCACCAACCTCACGCGAGATCATCTGGACTATCACAAGACGGTCCAGGCTTATCTCGAAGCCAAGAAATCGTTTTTTGACGGCCTGCCTGCTTCGGCTTTCGCCCTGACCAATGCCGACGACAAGGTCGGGCTGGTCATGCTGCAGAACTGTGCTGCTGCGCGCCGCACATACTCCTTGCGCTCTATGGCCGATTTCAGGGGCAAGATACTTGAAAGCCGCATTGACGGGACGTTGCTGAGCCTTAACGGCCGTGAGGTGGAGACCATGTTTACCGGACGTTTCAACGCGTATAACCTTACAGCCGTCTACGGAGCGTGCATTATGCTCGGATGGGATGAGACCGAGGTGTTGCGGCAGATGAGCCGTCTGGTGCCCGTGTCCGGACGTTTTCAGGCCATTCATTCACCAAACGGAGTGACGGCGATAGTGGACTATGCACATACGCCCGATGCAGTGGTCAATGTGTTGCAGGCCATACGCGAAGTCAACCCCCGGCGTGTTATCACGGTGGTGGGTGCCGGCGGAAACCGCGATAGCGGCAAGCGGCCAATAATGGCTGCTGAAGCCGCCAGACTCAGCGACTTGCTTATCCTCACATCTGACAATCCGCGTTTTGAGCAGCCGAGGGCTATTCTTGCCGACATGGAGACCGGACTGACCGACGAGTCGCGTCAACGCACTGCTGTGATCGAAGACCGCAGGGAAGCGATTGCGGCGGCTGTGGACATGGCCTGTCCTGGCGATGTGATTCTCATTGCCGGCAAGGGCCATGAGGATTATCAGGAAATACAAGGTGTCAAGCATCATTTCGACGATCGTGAAGTGGTGCGGGATATATTCTCTAAATTATCTGCCGCCGCCGACTGATGTTGCACTATCTTTTTGCACAGTTGGGACTTTGCGGAGAGACTTTCGCCCGTCTCTCGGGTTATGTCACCGTACGTTCCACCGCGGCGTTTATCATCGCGCTACTATGCGCCACGATAATCGGCCGGCGTATAATCAATCGTCTGCAGCTCATGCAGATGGGCGAGATTGTGCGCAATCTCGGGCTGGAGGGTCAGACAAAAAAGCAGGGCACACCCACGATGGGGGGAATCATCATTATCATTTCCATCCTGCTCCCGTGTCTGCTCCTTGGAAATCTCGGCAATGTCTACATGGTGCTTATGGTTGTGGCCACGGTGTGGCTCGGTACGCTGGGTTTTGCCGACGATTATTTGAAAATCAGGCGCCACAATAAAGACGGCATGAGCGGTAAGTTCAAGATCGTGGGCCAGGTGGGTCTCGGTCTGATAGTGGGCATCACCATGATGTGCAGCCCTTCCATCACCATACGCGAGAACACCACCTATGAGTACGGTTCAGCCAATGCCGAGGTGGTGGAAGTGGTCAGCGATGGGCGTGATGTCAAATCCACCCGCACCACCATCCCGTTTGTGAAAAACAATGACTTCGACTATGCGAGCCTGACATCGTGGATGGGAAGCCATGCGGCCGAAGGCGGATGGATAGTGTTTGTCGTGGTGGTGATACTGGCTGTGGCCGCCACCTCCAACGGTGCCAATCTGACCGACGGCATTGACGGTCTGGCCACCGGGGTGAGTGCCATAATAGGCGTGGCTCTGCTGGCCATGGCATATCTTGGCAGTAATGTGATCTACTCCACGTATCTCAATATAATGTATATTCCGGGATCCGAGGAGCTGGTGGTGTATATGGCCGCGTTTATCGGTGCACTCATCGGTTTCCTGTGGTATAATGCTTTTCCCGCACAGGTGTTTATGGGCGACACGGGTTCGCTGACACTCGGAGGGATCATCGCTGTGTTTGCCATACTCATCCACAAGGAGCTGCTTATACCCTTGCTGTGCGCTGTGTTTTTCGTGGAGGACCTTTCTGTGATTATTCAGACAACGTATTTCAAATACACACGTCGCAAGTATGGCGAGGGGCGCCGTGTGTTCAAGATGGCGCCGTTGCACCATCACTTCCAGAAAGATGCCGTGCCCGGAGCCGCTGTGGTCTATAATACTCCCGCCGCAGGAATCCATGAAGCCAAAATAACCATACGCTTCTGGATTATCACCATCATTCTTGCGGCTCTTACATTTGTAACGCTTAAAATCCGATAAATCATGCAACAACAGCATAAAAAACGCCTGGTGATCCTCGGTGGCGGCGAGTCCGGAGTCGGAGCCGCCATTCTCGGCAAAGACCGTGGCTGGGATGTGTTTCTCAGTGACAGCGGAGAGATCGCGCCGCACTATAGCCGCGTGCTTTCAGACGAGGGCATACCTTTTGAGCACGGACACCACACTGCCGAACTGATCCTGAATGCCACGGAGGTGATCAAAAGCCCCGGCATTCCTCCCACGGCGCCGCTGGTGCGCGAACTGACGGCAAAAGGTATTCCGGTCATATCGGAGATCGAGTTTGCCGGACGCTACACCGATGCGAAGATGGTGTGCATAACAGGATCTAACGGCAAGACCACCACCACCATGCTCATACACCATATTTTGTGCTCATCAGGCATTGACGCCGGTCTGGCGGGCAATGTGGGCAAGAGTCTCGCTCTTCAGGTGGCCCGTGAGCCGCACGATGTCTATGTGGTTGAGCTGAGCAGCTTTCAGCTTGAAAACATGTATGACTTCAAAGCAAACGTAGCGGTGATGCTCAACATCACGCCCGACCATCTGGACCGTTACGATTATGACATGCAGAACTATGTCAACGCGAAGTTCCGCATCATACGCAACATGACTCCTACAGATTCCTTCATATTCTGGCAGGACGATCCTGTGATCGAGCGGCAGCTTGAGCGTGTGGCCACCGACGCGCGCCTTATGCCATTTGCCGAATCATGTGAGGAAAACACCAAAGCCTACGTTGATGCAGAAAATGAGCTGGTGATCAAAGCCGAGAATTCTCCGTTGGTCATGCCGCGGGCGGATCTTGCACTGAACGGACTCCATAATCTTTTCAATGCCATGGCCGCAGGTCTGTCGGCATCGATATTGCATGTGAAAAACAGCGACATACGCCGTGCGCTCAGCGATTTTGAAGGCGTGGAGCACCGGTTGGAGTTTGTGGCTACGGTCGACGGTGTGCGCTGGATCAATGATTCCAAGGCAACTAACGTTAACTCATGCTGGTATGCTCTGGAGAGTATGCCTCAGAGCCGTTCCACCGTGCTGATTCTCGGGGGCAAGGACAAAGGCAATGACTACTCTGAAATCCTTCCTCTGGTGCGTTCGAAGGTGAAAGCTATTGTGGCTATGGGATTGCACAATGAGAAGATAATGGAATTTTTCGGCAATGAAGTGCCCGCTATTGCCGACACCAATACTTTGGCCGACGCCGTGGCAGCCGCGCGCTCGTTTGCATCTGAAGGCGACACGGTGCTCCTTAGTCCTTGTTGCGCAAGTTTTGACCTGTTTCATTCTTATGAAGAGCGTGGCCACCTGTTCAAGCAGGCTGTAGCTGGTCTTGAATAAACTGCATAATCCCAGAAATCCGTACCTCAAATGGCTTTTAGAAATCCGTCAGGATCAACCTCCGCTACAACAACAGTCCGAATAAACTCCGCGAAGACCTCCGCGCCTTCTGTGGAGACACCGCAGGCTGTCAATCCGGCAGACACCCATATATGGGGTGTGTACGGATTGCTGGTTGTGCTTTCCATCATTGAGCTTTATAGCGCATCGTCGTTTGAGATTGCCAAGCAGGGTCTGTATGCGCCGCTTCTGCGCCATGTGTCGATGCTGTTTGTGGGATTTCTGATCATTGTCGGGCTCCAGCGCATGCATTACCGCTGGTTTGTCCCGATTTCTCGACTTATGTTCTTCGGAAGTGCCGCTGCGATGATATATGTGATGTTTTTCGGCGAATACGTCAATGGTGCCCGGCGCGCCATGTCGTTGGGTTTCATGTCGTTGCAGCCTGCTGAATTCATCAAGCTCACCACGGTTCTGATTCTGGCTGTGATACTCAGCCGCACTCAGCTGAAAAAGTCGCCCGGGCTGCGTAACCGGGGCATTATCTATGCGGCATCGGTCGTGATCGGCATGAGTGCTCTGCTGTTTACACAAGGTCTCACCAACACTCTGCTGCTCATGGTCATCAGCATGTCCATGATGCTTATCGGCGCCATCGAGTGGAAAAAGTTTCTCATGGTGCTCGGGGTCTATGCCGTGGTTGGTGTGGCAGGCATGGGAGTTAAAATGGCCATGTCGGCCGACGACGATAAAAAATCTGAAGACCTTGTGCTGGTGGATCCTCAGGGCAATGTGTTCACGATTGCCAACACTGCCGCCGCAGGCGAGGGACAGACGTCGCGTATGACCGACGGCACATGGAAAAACCGTATCAATAACTGGCTCGGAGACTCCGTGCCAAAGTATCGGCAGCCCATCACACAGAAAAATCTTCAGGAAATGCGCTCCTACATGGCTCAGGCCAACGGAGGGCTGTTCGGTGTGTTTCCCGGCAATTCCCGTGAAACTTC
>BLLX01000016.1 GCA_011959405.1 Muribaculaceae bacterium | reverse complement strand
TCAGGCTGCGGAGGATGTGCCGGCCAACCTCGATGTGGAGCTTTGCGGCGCGTTGCCCAATTCAGGAGTCAGGGCCATACTGGGCGGACGTCATGTGGACTTTGTGGTGATGATGAGCCGTTCAGAGGGCGGCAGGCCAATAGCCTTGTGCGAGGCCTTGAGCTACGGGGTGCCTGTGATTGCGTCGGGGGTTGGCGGAGTGCCTGAGATAATCGACGCTGAGGTGGGGGCGTTGCTGTCGCCGGCGCCGGTACCTGAGGAATTCGTGTCGGCGGCCGATGCGGCCATGCCGCGGCGTCAGGCCATGCGGGCCGCAGCTCTGGAGCGGTGGCGCCGTGATCTTGACGCGGAGCCGTTGCGTCGCGCCTTCGCGCGTGAAATAAGGGGACTGGTGCCATGAAGAAGAAGGTTTCGGTGATTGTGGTGACATATAACCAGCGTGACAGCATCTCGCGCACGCTTGACCATATATTGTCGCAGAGGGTGGATTTTCCGTTTGAGATAGTGGTGGGCGACGATGCGTCGGCCGACGGCACGCGGGCCGTGTGTGAGGAGTATGCGCGCCGTTATCCGGAGGTGGTGCGGCTAATGCCGGCTGCGCCTAACAAGGGTGTGACACGCAATTATTTCGATTGTCTGGAATCGGCCTGCGGAGAGTATGTGGCCGATTGTGCAGGCGACGATTACTGGATTGATCCCGACAAGCTGGCCGGTCAGGTCGCGGTGCTCGATTCGGATCCGGAGATAGCGTTGGTGCACACCGCATGGCGTACCAGTGCAGGCGAGACAGTGTGTCTGGACTATCCGCCGGTGGCCGGCGGCAGGGATGTGCTTCTTAGGCTGCTGCGACATGACAAGCCGCAGCCGGTGCATCTGTGCACGGCGATGTACAGGCGCGATGCGATTATGGCCGAATATACTGCCGACCGTGAGTTTTTCCGTTCCCAGTGTGCCGAGGACCTGCCTATCATGGCTGTGCTGGCTGCCCGATGGAAGGTGGCGTATATGCCGCAGGTGACTCTCTGCTACAGTGTGGGCGGCGACTCCGTGAGCAATCCGGCAAGGCTCTCTCGGGCCGCCGGATTCTATAGAGCGAGCATAGGGATGACGGCAGCTCTGGCATCGCGAACCGGGGTGTCGCGCCGGCTCATTGATCCGGGTCTGAGAAAACTGGGGGCATACGCCATGTATCTGGCCATAGCGTCGGGCGACCCGTGTGCGGTGGACGCACTGGACCGTACGTGTAGTGCTGTGTCGCTTCGCCTTGCTTTCCGCACCCGCGTGCGCCGCTGGCTTTACGGTCTGAAGATCCTTATGCCCGTCACTGACCGGGAGCGGCGGAGGTAGTCGGCGAGCGACAGCGGATCCACCGTCACTTTGCCGTGTTTGCTTGACGCGTGCAGCAGTCCCGCCGGTTTGCCCGGTTCTTTGACTATGATGCCCATGTGGGTTACGTCGAGACCTTTTATTTTGGTGGACAGTGCTACAATGTCGCCGCTTTGCAGGGCATTCTGCACTTCGGGAGTATCTACGTCTGCGCTTTTGATGTAGTATATCCTGATATGGCGGAAATTGCGTTCTGTGGCTTTGATTCCGGCGAGCTGGGCGGAGTCGGCGAGTTGCGGATAGGCGTTGGCGTGGGTCGACATGAAGTCCAGATTCTTTTCCGTATAGACAGCTTTGGGCATGGATGAGGTGATCTCGCGCAGGTTGCCGCGGTGGGAATTGTCGAGTGCCCAGTCCGTTATGTAGTGCAGACGGGACGCGTATCCAGCCATAGTGCCGGAGCGATAGCGCATGTTTTCAAGCGCATACAGGAAGTCACGCCACGACAGCCTTCGGTCGGCCGCGGCGGCATTGATGGCGAGCACAGTCTCCACAAGTGTAGTGCAGTCGAATTCGTCGAGGTTGACGGTGATACGTTCCTCCGTGCCGTCGCAGTTGAGTGTGCCTGCGACGTAAGGGGCCCCGATGAATCTGTGTCCGAGCCATTCGATGCGTCGGGAGTGGCTGTCGATCCGGGCGGCGGCACTTATCAGTTCGTTGAGACGGGTGGTGTCGGCCGCTTCGTTATGGAATCTGACGCGGGAGGAGGAGTCGGCGGCCCATGCGGCGGCCGCGCACAGGGCGGCCGCTGTGAAGGCTGTTGTGATGCGCCGTGTCATCGTGTTCATGTGGCCGTGATGCAGGTTGTGTTGTTATGGTGGTGACGGTGCGGCGGCAGGTCTTATACGTTGAAGCGGAAGTGCATGATGTCGCCGTCCTGCACCACGTATTCCTTGCCTTCTACGTTCATTTTTCCGGCTTCTTTGACGGCCGCTTCGGATCCGAGGGTCACATAGTCGTCGTATTTGATGACTTCGGCGCGGATGAAGCCTTTTTCGAAGTCGGTGTGGATGATTCCGGCGCATTTCGGCGCTTTGCTGCCGCGGATAAACGTCCACGCGCGTACTTCGTCCGCTCCGGCGGTGAAATATGTCTGCAGGTCGAGCAGCGAATAGGCGGCGCGGATCAGACGGGCCACGCCGGATTCTTCCAGTCCGATCTCTTCAAGGAATTCGCGGCGCTCTTCGTAGGTGTCGAGTTCGGCGATCTCGCTTTCGGTCTGCGCGGCTACGATGAGTATGTCGGCGTTTTCGTCCTTAATGGCCTGGCGCACGGCGTCGACGTAGGTGTTGCCGTTCACGGCCGATGCGTCGTCGACGTTGCACACGTAGAGGACCGGTTTGGATGTGAGCAGAAACAGCTCGCGGGCGAATTTCTGTTCGTCGGGTGTGTCGAATGTGACTGTGCGTGCGGCTTTGCCGGCTTCGAGAGCTTCTTTGAATTTCAGAAGCACGTCGGCTTGCATTCTTGCGGTCTTGTCACCGCCTGTCTGGGCCTGTTTGAGGGTTTTGGCGAGTCGGCTGTCGACGGTCTCGAGGTCTTTGATCTGCAGTTCGTAGTCGATGATCTCTTTGTCGCGCACGGGATCGACCGATCCGTCCACGTGGGTTATGTTGTCGTTGTCGAAGCAGCGCAGCACGTGGAGTATGGCGTCTGTCTCACGGATGTTGGCCAGGAATTTGTTGCCGAGTCCTTCTCCTTTGCTGGCACCCTTGACCAGTCCGGCAATGTCTACGATCTCTACTGTGGCAGGAACAACGGACCGGGGGTTGCATAGCTCTACGAGTCTGGTGAGACGGTCGTCGGGCACGGTGATCACACCTACGTTTGGTTCGATCGTGCAGAAGGGAAAGTTGGCCGACTGGGCCTTGGCGTTGCTGAGACAGTTGAAGAGTGTGGATTTGCCTACGTTTGGCAGGCCCACTATACCGCATTGCAGTGACATATTCAGTTAGGAGTTGGGAGTTAGGAATTAGGAGTAGTTGGGAGTCTGTGGATATTAAAAAAGCGCCTCGGGAGAGAGGCGCTTTTGTGTTGTCGCGCTTGGTTTACTGGCGTGTGAATTTGAGAATACGGTTTTCAACCACGTCATCGCCCAGAAGCAGGTTCTTGAGGTCGTTGATCACGATGCCCTGCATGCGGTTGTTGATGTTGATGAGGTTGGATTTTTCGTCGTAGGGCATGGTGCCTTCGGTGGCGTCGATAACTTCGTAGACAACTACCGATGAGTTCCAGCGGAGGGGACCCACCACGTCGCCAGGCTTGTGGCCGCGTATGCCGGCCAGCGGAGCGAAGCGGGCGGAGTTGTTGGCGAAGTTCACGTTGCGCACGGTGTCAGGGGTAGCTCCCATGATTTTGGCGTAGTCGGCCAGTGTGGTGCCTTTGCCGGAGAGTTCTTTGACGAGGATGTCGGTGCGCTTTTCGTTGAGTGCGAGCACTTCAAGCGAGTTGCGGATCTGAGGGAAGGATACGGGGATGTATTTTCCGTCGTAGATGTCGGCCACAGCCACTGCCGTCATACGGCTGTTGCGGCTGTCGGTGAACACGTGGCTCACGTCGCCCTTGTCGGCTTCCATTGCCCATGCCACGATGCCGCGGCTGTCAGTAAGGTTGGCCAGGGAGTTTGACGATGCGTTGACGATCTCGTCGTTGACCATAAGGCCGTCCATCATGGCGTTTTCGGCGTTGAAGTCGTTGACAGATGATACTTTCTCAAGGAATGAGCGCATGCGGCCTTTGAGTTCGTCGATGGTTGTTTTTGAAGGCTCGACGCTGTAGGTGGCGGTAGCGTATTCGTAGATTTCAGAGGGTTCGTCGTAGGCGGTCACAGCCACAGCCACGGATCCGTTGGGACCGGAGAGGGGCAGGTAGACATTGACGCCTGCAGCGTTGAGCGTGTCGGCGATCTCGTCTGGGAGCTGTGAGTATTTTACGGGATAGGTCTGGGCTTCGCCGAGGAGTCCTTTGATCGAAGCGTGGTCTGCGCCGGAGTTGAGCTGGGCTACTACAGAGTCGGCATTGTAGGAGGGGTCGATCTGGAACTGTGTGATCTTGGCGCCGTTGACTTTGGTCTGGCGGTCAAGAAGTTTGGCGATGACGATAGAGGGGTTGGCAGGAGAGTAGACGGCGTTGTTGATCACGTAGACACTGTCGATGGCTGCGCCTTTGAGGAATTCGGAGAGGGTGGGCTGGCGCTTTGCGGTGAGTTCGTCGGCGTCGGCAGTGATGTAGTCGACAACGAATGTGGAGTTGCCTGCGAGACCTTCCATGGCGGGTTTCTCAGAGAGGTCGGCCACTGCCATCGCGGCAGCATCGAGAGCGGCGTTGCGGTCGGCCTGCGAGGGCTTGATGTCGAGGTTGACATAGCGCACATAGCGGTGCGGCTCCTTGATGGCGTAGTCGGCGCGGTGGTTGGCGTAGTAGGCCTTGATGTCCTCGTCGGTGAGAGTGTCGGGCTGTGAGTAAAGGCTTTTGCCTACGGAAACGATGGTGTAGGTGGTGTTGCCTTCGTCGAACATGGCTTTTGCGTCTACCTTGTTGGCTTTGATGGTGCCGACGAGCAGCGAGTAGAGTTTCTGGCTTTTGAGCATCTGCTCGACTTCGTTTTCAAAGTTCATCCAGTCTGCTTCCATGGCCTGTACCTGCTCTGCGGGGATGCCGTAGGAGTCGGGATCGGTCATGTATGAGTAGAATTCTTCGGGAGTGACGCCGTTGTGGGTCTGCTGGAATCTGTAGGCAGTCATCATGGCGGCTTTCTCGCCTACCATCGCTTCGGTTATCTCGGCGTCGGTGACGGTGATGCCGAGGTTGTCGAACTCACGGTTCATCAGCGATTCCATGATGAGTCCCTCAAGTGCCTGGGCGTCGGCGCCTTCGGCATTGGGGTTCTGTTCGCGCAGCTGGTTGGCACGGTTCTGATATTTTTCGTAGTCGATTTTGTCACCTTTCACTTTGGCCACTGTGGTGTGGTCCTGTACAAGTCCCATGGGGTTGTCCACGATAGTGATGATGAACAGGAAAAGTGCAACGAAAATGACGCTCACGAGGAGCACCGATCTGCTGCGGATTTTTTCGAGTGTTGCCATTGAATATTTTGTGTCTTTTAACTGATTTTACGTGATTTCAGGCGCACAAAGATACATTTTTTTATCAAAGTGCCAAAATGATGAGTTCAATTATTCTTCATTGCCTGCGAATTCCATCAGGAAGGCTTTGATGAAGCCGTCTATGTCGCCGTCCATGACTCCGCCCACGTCGGCCGTCTGATGGCCTGTGCGGTGGTCTTTGACACGGCGGTCGTCGAACACGTAGCTTCGTATCTGCGATCCCCATTCGATTTTCATTTTCGAAGCTTCGACTTTGGCCTGTTCCTCCATGCGGTGGCGCAGCTCCTTGTCGTAGAGGATCGAGCGCAGTTGCCGCAGGGCGTTTTCTTTGTTTTTGGGCTGGTCGCGGGTTTCGGTGTTTTCGATTAGGATCTCTTCTTTCTCGCCTGTGTAGGGGTCGGTGAACTGGTAGCGCAGGCGCACTCCGGATTCCACCTTGTTGACGTTCTGTCCGCCGGCACCTCCGGATCGGAAGGTGTCCCACGACAGCAACGCCGGCTCGACCTTGACCTCGATGGTGTCGTCGACCAGCGGGGTGACGAATACGGAAGCAAACGAGGTCATGCGTTTGCCCTGAGCGTTATAGGGGCTGACGCGCACCAGACGGTGCACGCCGTTCTCGCTTTTGAGATAGCCGTAGGCAAAGTCGCCTTCGACGTTTATGGTGACAGATTTGATGCCTGCTTCCTCGCCGTCGAGAAGGTTGGCGATGGAGGTCTTGTAGCCGTTCTTTTCGGCCCAGCGCAGGTACATGCGCATGAGCATGGATGCCCAGTCCTGGCTTTCGGTGCCGCCGGCTCCAGAGTTGATTTTCAGCACTACTCCGAGCTTGTCTTCCTCGCGCCGGAGCATGTTGCGCAGCTCCAGGGCTTCGATCTTGGATATGGCTTCGGCATAGAGCGCGTCGACCTCTTCTTCGGTCACGAGTTCCTCTTTGTAGAAGTCAAACGACAGACCAAGCTCTTCCACGGCTTTCTCCACGTCTTCATATCCGTGGATCCATGCCTGGAGATCCTTGATCTTCTTCATCTGTATCTGAGCTTCTTTGGGGTGTTCCCAGAAGTCGGGCACGTGGGTGCGGAGTTCTTCTTCCTCTACTTGAATTTTCTTGTTGTCGATGTCAAAGATACCTCCTCAGCGCAAGCTTGCGCTCAAAGGTCTCTTTTAGCTGTTCCTGAGTTATCATCGGGAATATAGGGGGTGAGAGTGTTGCGTGATTTGGTTTGTCTGATTCGGTTGCCGGCTGTGGCTCCGGCTGTGGCGGCGCGATTATTATTCGGCTGCGGGAGCGGGAGTCTCGGATGCTGCGGCTTCAACTGCGGGAGCTTCCTGCGATGCTGCGGGAGCGCTGAAGTCGAGGTCGGCGGGCATGGAGGTTTCCATCTGGGTGCGTATGGAGTGGGTCATGGAGGGAGCCGTGAACACGCTCAGGATTGCCAGAACTGCTACAGCCGCGGCGAGATACCATGTGGTCTTCTCGACAATGTCGTTGGTGCGGCGCACGCCCATGATCTGGTTGCTTCCGGCAAACGACGATGACAGACCGCCGCCCTTGGATTTCTGGATAAGCACGATGCCGATGAGCAGAATGGCTGCGAGCAGTGTGAGGATTATTACAATTGTGTGAAGCAGATTCATAAGGTGTTTATGTGATTTATGGTTTTAATTCATTTATTCACGGATAGATCCCTCCAGAAGCATAAGTTTCCGAAGGAATCGTAATTGGTCTGCAAAGTAAATACTTTTTTCGGGAAAATTCAAATTTAAGTGGCTTATAATTTCGTATGCTTTGGCGTAGTTGCCGCGGCGTATGTAGATATGAGCCAGGCTTTCGGACAGGAGGGAGTCGTCGGCGGCTGCCGGTTTTCCGACTGCGGAGACGGGTGCGGGCTGTTCTGCGGATGCGGCCGGGGCGGCAGCCGACGGAAATTGGCCGCCTGCGGCTTTGCTTTTGATTATGAAACTGTTGATGAGCTGGTCCTGAGAGCCGTCGGGCGCTTCGTCGCCGTCGGGTATGCTATCTTCCTCTTCGCGGGCGAGTATCTGTGCATAGTCTGGCGTGGGATTGAAGATCAGGCGGGTGAGCAGGGCTTCCTCTTCGGGGTTTTCGGATCCGTAGGCCGATATGAATCTGTCGATTGCGGCGTCGGTGGATGGTGTGGCCTTTTGTTCTTCGGGGTAGAAGCCGCAGAATTCGCCGGACAGGTCGGCATCTGTGGCCAGGCTCATTTCTTCGATGTCGGGAGCGGCAACGGCCAGACGCCGTGTGAGAGCGGCGCGTGTGGAGTCGTCCAGCTCCTCTGCTTTGTTGCGCAGCAGTAATGCGGCCGGCAGCAGAAAGCAAGGACAGGCAAGGTGCAATTCTTCGACTCTTTCCGGTGATGGGGTCTCTCCGTGGTCGAGCCAGCGTGTGATTTCTTGTCTTAGTCCGTTCATGATCACCAGTTGCCGAGTGTGGAGTTGAAGATCAGTTCTACCAGTTCGTCGGAGATTTCCGTGCACAACTGGTCCTGGACGTCGGTGAGCATTTCCGATGCAGGGAAGTCGCGGTAAGCCGAAAAGGTCTGGTCAATGTCCTTTGAGTCGTCGCGGTTGTCGGTGTAGCGCACTCTGACGGAGATGGTCAGGCGCGTTTGCGATGCGTAGGCGTCGGCACCGACAGCCTGCGGCGACAGGCTGTAGTTTGTGATCTCGCCTTCCATCTGCAGGTCGGCCGCTCCGGTGTTGTCGGTGGTCTGCAGCCGGGTGTTGCGCTGCACGTAGTCGAGCAGGGCGTTTTCAAATGTCTGCTGTAGCGGCGGATATACCAGAGCGGCGCGTATCGGGAAGTTGCCTATGGCTATGGATTTGTAGACAGTGTAGTCGAGGGCAGAGCCGTTGAGTTTGTAGCTGATGCGGCATCCGGTGGGGATGAGCAGCAGAGCCACAAGCGGCAGGAGCCGTTTGAGTATGGTGTGGCTGATGGAGTTATTCAAGGCCATATTCCTTTATTTTGCGGTAGAGGGTGCGTTCGGATATGCGGAGTTCGGCGGCGGCGGCTTTGCGGCGTCCGCCGTTGCGTTCGAGACTTTCGCGTATGGTTTCTTTTTCGGTGTCCTCGAGGGTCTTGATGGCTGGGATGACGATTTCCTGAAGCGTCTCCACTTCGGTGGCGGCGGTTTCTTCCGGCAGGTTTATCAGGGCTCTGTGGTGAGAAATGGGCGGTTGTGGCTGGGTGGCCGGCACCATTGCCGCCGATGTGACCGCAGCCATGGCGGGCGCGGCCGTTTTTTTCTCCGACAGTTCGGCCCTGAGGGAGTCCACTTCTTCTCTGAGACGGAAGATCATGTTGAAGAGCACTTCGCGTTCGCGTGCGTAGGAGCGTTCTGACGGATCGTTGGGCGCAGCTGCGGCGGCCACGACCGGGGAGAATGTGGCTGCTGGCAGGTATCTTTGCAGACGTTCGCGCGTGATCTCGTCGCCTGCTTCGAAGAGCGACAGCTGCTCCACCACGTTTTTGAGCTGGCGCACGTTGCCGGGCCAGCGGTAGGATGCGAGCAGGGTGCGGGCGTCGTCGCTGAGCGATATTTCGGGGGTGGAGTAGCGTTCGGAGAAGTCGGCGGCGAATTTCCGCGCGAGCAGTGTGATGTCCGAACCGCGGTCGCGCAGCGGAGGTACGTTGATCTGCACGGTCGAGAGCCTGTAGTAGAGGTCCTGGCGGAAGCGTCCTTCGGCCACGGCTTTGGCCATGTCGACGTTGGTTGCGGCCACGACGCGGATGTTGGTGCGCTGTACGGTGCTTGATCCCACTTTGAGGAATTCGCCCGATTCGAGCACGCGGAGAAGGCGGGCCTGTGTGGTGAGGGGAAGTTCGGCCACTTCGTCGAGGAAGATCGTGCCTCCATCGGCTTCCTCGAAGTATCCTTTGCGGGAGGATATGGCTCCGGTGAAGGCTCCTTTCTCGTGTCCGAAGAGTTCGCTGTCGATGGTGCCTTCGGGTATGGCGCCGCAGTTCACAGCTATGTATCTGGCGTGTTTGCGTGCTCCGGCCGAGTGGATTATTTTCGGAAAGAATTCTTTGCCGGTGCCGCTCTCGCCTATGATGAGGACAGACAGGTCGATGGGCGCCACCCTCAATGCGCGGTCTATTGCATCAAGCAGAGCGGGCGATGATCCCACAATGCCGAGCCTTTGCTTGACGGCCTGAAGGCCGGTGGATGTGATTGAGTTCATGGCCGGTGTGACGTTTGGTTTATATGAATGCAAAGTTACGTATAAAAAGCGAGATTCGGAAAATTTATGAAACAGAGGGGGGGAGACGCGTGTTGCGGCGTCTTCCCCCCCCCCAAAAAAAAAGGATAGGTTGCAGGTGTGTGAGTGTGTTATCGCACGGCGATCTTGTGTGAACGACCTGCGGCGGTGACGATGTAGATGCCGCGAGCCGGCAGGGTGAGCGATGCCGTCGGCGTGCCTGCGGTAGCCGACAGGCTGCCTATGATGCGTCCCTGCATGTCGCTGACGGTGGCCGTGGCATCGGCAGCGTGGCCGCTGAAGTCCACCGTGAGGGTGCGGCCGTCGAGGGCGATGGCCGGTTCAGCCGTAGCGGATCCGATTTCGTCGAGCGATGCTCCGGAGGGCAGGGTGACGATGGTGGTTTCGCTGCTGGGGAGGGTGACAATGTCGCCCGCCACACCTCTGACGGTATAGTAATATGTGGTGAGCGGCTGAAGGCCGGTGACGGCAAGCGACAGGGCGTCGCCGGCATCAAGGTTGTCCATGCCGGGCAGGCTGACGGGATAGAGCTTGTCGTTGTAGGCAATCTCGATGTCGTCGATGGCCAGGGCGCCCTTGCCCAGAAGACGGTAGGTGATCCTGACGGATTTGCAGTCGGCCGGTATCTTGCAGTCGGCGTCGTTGTCGGACCAGCGGGCCGTTGTGCCGGAGGTTGCCGGTACGGTCAGCTGCACTTCGTCGATAAGCTGCCATTCGTTGCCGACGAGTCCTTCTACGAGGATCTTGTTGGTGCCCGAGGGATTGTTGCGCTCGCGGTACCAGAAGCTGATGCCGCGTATATTGTCCTCAAACAACGGCGACTGGATGTAGCTGAGGTTTGACGGCATGGACATCGATGGGGCGGCCTGTCCGAAGTATCCTGCCATGGAGAGTCCCATGGTGCAGTTGCTTTTCCAGCCTTCGGGGAGTTTGGACACTCCTGCGGTGAAGTCGACTGTGGTCCTGTCGGGTTCCCCTTTGGCTTTGGTGTAGACAGCCACACGGTATGTTTCGGCGCCTTCGAGTGCCGACCAGTTGGCGGTGAACGAGGTCGATGTGACGTCGGTCGCCGCAAGCGGTTCGGGTCTTGTGAATTCGAAGGATGCCTCGGGGGTGGTGACCTGCATCACTTCCGAAAGGGCGCTCTCGCTGTTGCCTGCGATGGCGCGGACTCTATAGTTGTAGAGAGTCTGCGGGGCGAGACCTTCTACCGGCTGTGATGTGGAGGATACGATGCGGTTCTGGAAGCCGTCGACGAAGTTGTAGCCACCTCCGCCGAGGGTGTACACGTCGAGTTTGTAGGCTTCGGCACCTTCGACCGGTTCCCAGCGTGCGGTGAATGACACGGGGGTCACGTCGGCGGCGGGCAGCACCGTGACCTGTTCGAGCGAGACGTGGCCGTCGCCTGCCTTGAAGTAGATGATGCCGTTGCGCTCTTCGATCTCGGTCAGCGGCATGTCCACAGGTTCGCCGGTGGCCGTGAGCATGGCCGGGTGTGTCTCGGATGTGAATGAGGTCACTCCGGCGGTGCCGGGGAAGGAATCGCCTGCGCGCGTTGATTCGCTGAGGATGGCGTCGGCTTCGATCAGGTCGATGTGTTGCAGTCCGCTGTTGACCTGGTTGGCTTCCCAGAGGTCGGCCACGAAGTTTATGTGCCACACCAGCATGCCGTGGCCGGGGATATATTCGTCCCAGCCTTTCTGCTGGCGGTTTTCGAGGATGAAGAAGTCGTTTTCGTTTTTAGTGCGGATGATTCGGGCCACGTTGTCGGACAGAGGGTTGAGCGTGACGCTCTCGGTGCCGGAGATGACTTCCGGTTCGAGCCATCCGAGGAAGAAACGTTCGTAGGCGGAAAACAGCGGCGGGGTGCGGCTGAGATTATTGTGGGAGCCTACGTCCATCACCGACCATGATTCGGGAGTGAATGATGCTCCCTGGCTTTTGGTGTCGTAGAGGTCGGGGAATCCGAGCACGTGGGTGAATTCGTGGCACACGGTGCCGATTCCTTCCGTATGGGATTCGCGGGTGTTGGTTTCTTCGTTGAAGATCACGCGGCGTTCGTTGGAGCAGGCATAGTGGTTGAGCCGCACTCCGTCGAAGGTGAACTGCTGGCCGCTGATGCGCTCCACGTCGCCGGCGTGCGGCCACACGGTGTAGCGTTCGCCGCCGGATGCTTCGCCGAGTCCGGCATAGAATACGTAGACGTTGTCGATGTAGCCGTCCAGATCGCGGTCGTATTCTTTGAAGTCGATCACGTTGTCGAGCTGCTGACATGCTTCGACTGTCATGTTCCATGCGTTGAGGTCGCCGCCGCCCTGCGGGTCATTCTGGCCGTAGAAGCTGATGTCGCGCGAGAGGGTCACGGGGCCGTACACGTCGAACTGAAGGTCGAACTGTCCGGACGAGTTCTCATAGAAGTATTCGTGGACGCTGCCTGTGGCTCCGTCAGCGTCAAAGCCGGTTTTGTTGAGCAGGTCGTTGAAGAATCCGGCGGGATTTTCCATTGAGAACGTGACTTCTTCGTCGTTGGTGCCGTCGGAGGGGAACTCCACGAGCACGGCCAGGGCGCGTTGTTTGCCTTTGGTGGGATAGGTGGTGGTGGACGAAGCCTTGAGCAGGGGGCTGTTGCGGCGTGTGGCCGCGGTGCGCAGCACGGTGTGGTTTACGGCTGATTTCTTGTCGATCGTGGCGAGAAACGCCTGTTCGTCCGGTGTGCGGGCCGATTTGTCGTGAGCCCTGACGGATGCGGTAGAGCCGGAGAAGCCGGTACGGTAGTAGAAGAATCCGTCATCGTCGCGCCTCAGAGGGTAGCCGTCGTCGCTCAGGTAGTAGTGGCCGGATTCGTCTCCGTAGAGTCTTACGGTGATCTCGGTGCCGTCGGGCTGCGTCATGCGCATGGCACCTGGCATGGCAGGAACGGCATGCAGGCCGGTTGCCTGCATGCCGATCGCCAGCATCGCAATGATTTTTGCGGTTTGCTTCATAGATGGTTATCTTACAGCATGTTTGAACATGTGTCCGTCGATCGATATGGCGTAGATGCCTTTGGGGAGGGAAACGCGGGTCACGTTGTCTCCGATGCCGCTGTAGGCATTGATTCCGGAGAGGGTGTAGACGTCTATTTTCTTTCCTTCGGCACCCTTGATCACTAAGCCTTCACTGTCGGACTGAACGGTGATCCGGGTGATTTCCACGGATCCGAGTCCGGCATGGGTATAGAGCACGGTGTACTCGTTGGAGTAGAGTGATTCGCCTTTGTCGTAGACGGAGGTTACTTTATATTTATAGGTGTTCTCGAGTTCGACGTCATTGTCGTCGAATACGGATTCGCTTATCGGCTCGCTGTTGAGACGGCGTCCGTCGCGATACACGTTGTAGCCCATCAGCGACACTTCCTCGGGCAGGGCGCCTGCGGGAGTGTAGGTGATGTCGTCGACCAGGAGCGCGAAGTGGTTGGGTGAGTCGGATATGCAGTGGATGGCGAAGTATTTGGCGCCGTCGGGCAGCATTATGCGGAATTGTTCCCAGTCACGCACGTCGGCTACGATGAAGGGTTCGCTGCCGTAGATGAAGTCGTCGACATCGTGTCCGGTCTCAGAGTATAGCACTTCGATGGTCTCGGGAATGGATGCACCGGGTTTGGCGTAGAAAGTGATGGTCTGGGCCTTGCCGCTGAGTTCGGGCGATATCAGCCAGTCGTCGTTGGGGATGTCTTCATTGACGCCGTCGGTGGGACGGAATGCGGCAAGCATCTGTTTGCCCGAATGGGGATCCCATGTGGCGAAGGGTATGGCTGCTTTTTCGGGGTTGAATACCTGGAAGGCCATGGGCTTGCCCACGTTGTCGTACTGCAGGGGATCGTCAAGGCCGCTCAGGGTCATCTGTATGGTCTTGAGTCCGTCGCCGTCGACCAGAGTCCAGTCGCCGATTCCTGAGATGATGAACGAAGCATAGCTTTCGAAGGTTTCAGTGACGGGTTTTGCCGGCATGTCGGCGATGTTGGGTTCGCTCCACGACAGGCTGATGCCGTTGGCGGTGATTTCGCCGTCGAGGTCGGTGACAGACGGGTAGACGGGCAGTTCGATGCGCACGCGTTTGCCTGTTGAGGTGTTGTTGTCGGGGTTCTGGTCGGCTTCGTAGGTCAGCGATGCGGTGTAGATGGTCTCTTCACTGTCGTCGATGGTGGGTGTGTCGTTCATTGTGAACGATACCTGTGATTCAGCGTTGACGGCTTTGCCTGCGGCTGTGGCCACGGTTTTGCCGTTTTTGATCAGATTAACGGTGTATGAGCCGGCCTGAGCGTCATTTCGTCCCACATTTCTTACGGAGACTGTGAATTCGCCTTTCTGACCGACTTTCAGGTCGGAGGGTGCGGTGAGTGTCATCAGCTCGAGGTCGTGGTCCACAAGATCGCGCACGGAGATGTTGTCGATGGCGATGATGTAGTCGGTGGCTTCTACGGCAAATGCGGCGAAGCCGGCCTGTATGAAGCGTGCGTCGGCATATTCGCTAAGAGGGAGTTCAAAGCGTTTCCATCCTTTCGGCGCCGAGTTCATGGGTATGGTCAGGACAGTGGAGAATTCTCCGAATTCGCGTGACAGCATCACTTCCAGACGGTCGTTCTTGCCTGTGAGATAAGCCCAGAATGTGAGATACGGGTTTTTGGCGCCGCGTATGTCGATTTTGGGAGTCTCGATGCGTGAGGCGCGGCCGGTGGCACTTGCCGAGAACAGCATGATGCCGGCGTCGGAGTCCTGTGTGCCGGATGATGAGATTGTGCCGTCGGAGATAAACCAGAATGCTTCGCCGATTTCGCCTGCAATCATTTTGTTGAGCCATGGACCGCTGCGCTGGGTCTGGTTGGCGAATGATTCGTAGACGGGCAGTTTGAGGGCCGGTCCGGCGATGGTGGTGACTGTGCTCCAGTTCTGTCGTCCGGATCCGGATGCATTCTCTGCCCAGACGTTATAGCCCTGATATATCTGCGATTTGGTGGCGTTGAGGTTGTCGCGGTAGATGGTGGAGCGGCCGTTATTGATCTCGTCTCCGCCCAGACCGGGTGAGATGTAGTAGGTGAGTTCGTCGGGGTTGATGTAGCCGCCGTTGACGCCTTTTTCGGGAGCGTCCCAGGTGACTATGATGTTGCCTTCGGATGTGGGGTCCTCTTTGGCGGTGAGGTTGCGAACGGGACCGGGCACGTCGATGCCGATGAATGCGGTCTCGGTGGCGTATTCTCCTTCGCCTTCAGTGTTGACAGCCACTACTTTATATGTGTAAAGGCCACGGAAGTCGATGTTTTCGTCTTTCCAGGTGATGTTGCCGGCACCCGGAGTCAGGCTGTTGAGGGTAGCTATCTTGCTGTCGTTGCGGTAGATGTTGACGTCGAGATTGCCGCTTAGGCGGTCGCCGTTGATGCTTGTCGACGGCATGTCGAATGTTAGAGTCGCTTCTGATGCGCCTTGTGAGCCGGGGGTTACTGTGAGGTTACGCGGGCAAGAGGGCGCGGTGACGGGCACTGCTTTGACGGTGATGCCGTAGAGATAGAGATCGCTTGCGTCGGCATCGCTGCATGCGTGGATGCCGAAATAATAGTCGCCAGTGGTGTTTACGCTGAAGTTGGTCTCTGGTTTTGCCTGGGTCTGGAATCCGGAGATCACTATGGGGGCCACGAGTTGTGTGGTCATGGCCTCGGGTGTGGCGGCTGTGCCGAAGGATGCGCATATACGTTCGTCGGGGTAGCTGTTGCGGGCATGGAAGCTGAAGGTGTAGAGCTTGCCTGTTTCCAGACGTACGGGGGGAGTGATGAGCCAGTCGTTGGCGTTGTTCTTCTGGTTGTAGCCGTAGACGAAAGCGCCGTTTTCAAGTTTCCATGTCGAGCCGTCCTTATTGACGTCGGCCACGGTGTAGAGCCGTTCCACTCCGGGCTGCGAGAAGTCTTCGTTGAAGGGTACGGGCCAGGTGGTGCCGTAGATAATGGTGTTTGTCGATGCAGTTGCCGATGTGCCGCCGTTTGTCTTTGCGGTGATCTTATAGCAGTATTCGGTGCGTACGTTTGAATCGATCTTGTCTGTGCAGGTGGTTGCGGAGATTCCGGTGGCCACGGTCTTTACGTCGGGATAGCGCACAACGTCGAATGTCAGTCGGCCGATGCTTTCTCCGTGGATGCCGGATACGGGCACGCTTTCAGTCCAGTCGATGATCATGGCTGATCCGTCGTTGCCGTCGGGGCGGGTTGTGGGTGTGCCTTCCCATTTGGGCTCGTCGTATCCGATCCATTTTTCGATGGAGGTGGCGGGGCCGGTCTGTCCGGCAGCGCTTACGGTGACGGAGAATGTGTAGGCGCCGGCTGACGGAAGAGTCATGGGCACGTTGACTGTGGAGCCTGCCTTGGCTGAGCCTGATTTGGATATCTCGCCAGCGGTAACGGCGTAGTCAAGAGTGCCGGAGAGCTGATTGCCGGCTATGTCGGCAGACGGGAGAGTGAATGAGAAGGTTCCGGAGAGCATGCCGGTGGCAAACTGTGCCGCAAGTCCGGTGGCTTTGTCGGGTATGCCGCTGGTCTGGATGTCCTGTTTCAGAGACAGGCCGTTGACCATGTCCATGGTCGGATAGCCGTAGCTGTCGGTCCATTCTTTGACCTGTGAGGCACGGCCTGTGGAAAGGTCGACTTCAAGCAGGCCGGTGGTATAGTCGTCGTAGACGGCGCTCCAGTACATTTTGCCGGTATTGTAGTCGATCACGGCTGACTGCATGTCGCAGTCGGGGGTTACGCCGGTTGCACCGATCAGAGTGGTCCGGGCGTTAGTCTTGTTGATGGCGTAGAGGTCGCCGGAGATGCTGATGCCGTAGAGCTGTCCGTCGGCGTTGCATGCTATGGCTACCATGCGTTCGGCAAAAGAGTCGCCGATGAGGGTGCTGCGGCCGGTTTCGGTGTTGAGCAGGCCGAGACCGGTGCTGAGCGATGGATCCCAAAATATGCTGTAGTCTCCGTCGAAGAAGATTCCGTAGACTTCATTCTGTGTAGGGTCGAAGGTGAGGTCGGCCGAGACGCTTGACGCGGACTGGTTTTCTGCTGAGTTCAGCAGTTGCCATGAGTTGGCGTCGTAGACGGACAGCTGTGCCGGTCCGTCGGGAAAGTTATCCATGTCGACGGCATAGTATTTTCCGTTGCCGTATGTGCCGCCGCCGGATGCGTTGAGGTCGGCGGTGTACGAGAATCGGAAGTTGGTGCCTGAGATTGAATAGAGTCCCAGATTGCTATAATCGGAGTAACACAAGTAACCCAGGAAGTTGACACCGGTGAGACTTGCGGCGGCCTGTATTGCCGGAGCTTTTTTCGGCATGGTCATTGTCGCCTGCTGTTTGGCCTTGCGTATGGCGTCACGGTCGGGACGTACGGCGGCGTTTGCGCCAGGCGTTCCAACCGCCAGAACGGCCGGTAGAAGTAGAGTTTTTAGGACAGAAATCCGCTTCATTAGTGATTGTTTTTTGTTAGAAAATTAGGTTTGTACTTTTTGGAAACTTAGTATTTAGTATGTTGTGTTTTTTATAAAAATCCACACAAAGATACGCAATTTCTGTGGTTTTTGCTACTTTTGTCATTGTTATGGCAAAAGATATGAAAACAAATGCCGCCCGGCTGCTTGACAAGGCCGGGGTGTCTTATCGGATTATCCCGTATGAGTATGATCCGGATGATCTGGCGGCTCAGCATGTGGCAGATGCTCTTGGCGAGGATATCAATCGGGTGTTCAAGACGTTGGTGCTGTTTGGCGAAAGGGCCGGACATTTTGTCTGTGTGGTGCCCGGCAATGCCGAGGTCGATCTGAAGAAGGCGGCCCGTGCGGCAGGAGCCAAGAAAGCCGACCTTATTCCCATGAAGGAACTTTTGCCGCTTACCGGATATATACGCGGTGGGTGTACGCCGATTGGCATGAAAAAGCCTTTTCCGGTGTTTTTTCATCATACAGCCACCGATTTCAGCGAGATCTTTGTGAGCGCCGGTCAGCGTGGGCTTCAGCTTGCAGTGGATCCGGCCGATTTGATCGCCTATACTGGTGCTGCCGTAACAGATCTGATAAAGGACTGATGAATACGTTCGGACGAAATTTCCGCCTTACCACTTTCGGCGAGAGCCATGGAGCGGCGGTGGGCGGTGTGATCGACGGCATGCCGCCGCGTGTGAAGGTAGATATGGACCGCGTGCAGGCCGAGCTTACACGAAGGCGCCCAGGACAGGGCGCGCTGACGTCAGGCCGGAAAGAAGAGGACATAGTGAGGATTCTTTCGGGCATATCGTCAGATGGACTTACTCTCGGCACACCGATCGGGTTCATCATTGAGAACAAGGATGCCCGAAGTGAGGATTATGAGAACCTGCGGCATGTGTTCAGGCCTTCGCATGCCGATTACACCTATTTCGCCAGATATGGCATCCGTGACCATCGCGGCGGCGGACGGGCTTCGGCCCGTGAGACCGCTTGCCGGGTGGTGGGCGGTGCGTTTGCCCGTCAGGTGCTTGAAGCGCGCGGCATCAGGGTGATGGCGTTTACCAGAAGGATAGGAAGAGTGGAGATGCCGGATTCCGTTGATGTCTCGCCCGGCCTTGTGGAGCTGAGCGCGGTAAGGTGTCCGGAGACCGTGACTTCCGAGAAAATGGTGCGTCTGATCGAGTCGGTGCGTGCGGACGGTGACAGTGTTGGAGGGATAGCCGAGTGCCGGATCTCGGGTGTGGCTGCCGGAGTCGGCGACCCTGTGTTCGGCAAGCTTGATGCGGCTCTTGCCGCTGCCATGATGGGTATTCCTGCGGCCAAGGGTGTGGAGTTCGGCATGGGCTTTGACGGGTGCTGCCGTTTGGGTTCGGAGACAGTCGATGAGTTTGGCTCCGGATTCAGGACTTTGAGCAACAATAGCGGAGGTATTCAGGGGGGCATAAGTAACGGCGCCGATATTGTTTTTCGCGTGGCCTTCAAGCCGGTGGCCACTCTGATGCGGACGTTGCGTGCGGCGACCGACTGCGGCGGAGTGGAGGAACTGAAGGCCCGTGGCCGCCATGACCCGTGTGTGCTTCCGCGGGCTGTGCCTGTGGTCGAGGCCATGGCAGCCATGACGGTGCTTGATGCCGTTATGGAAATTTAGCTCAGGCGGTGGGTGGGAATTGAATAATTCTGTGTAATTTTGTAGTGTAAATTATTTCCGTCGCAACATGAAGATTTTCACTACCGAACAGATCAGGGAGATAGATCGCGTGACCATTGAGAAGGAGGGCGTGTCGTCTCTGCAGCTGATAGAGCGTGTGGCCGAGGGAGTGACTGCCGAAGTCATCAGCCGGCTGTGTGCCAATATGCGTATAGCCGTGTTTGCCGGTCCGGGTAATAACGGGGCCGACGCACTGGCTGTGGCCCGTATGCTTGCCGAGCAGGGCTATCGTCCGGAGGTGTTTCTGTTCAATAAGGGCGGCAATCGTCTGAGCGTTGACTGTGCCGAGTGCAAGCGTCAGCTTCTGGCGCTCGGCGCCGATGTGGACTTCACGGAGGTGACCGGACTGTTCAATCTGCCGTTGCTTTCTCCGCAGTATATCGTGGTGGACGGCCTTTTCGGGTCCGGACTCCGCGAACCGCTCACCGGAGGTTTCCGTGAACTGGTCAAATATATCAATGACAGCGGCGCGCAGATCGTGTCGATCGACGTGCCGTCGGGTCTGTTCGGCGACTGGAATCCGAATTCCGTGCACCGCAACATAATCCATGCCACGGTGACCATGGCCGTGCAGTTTCCTCATCCGGCATTCATGATGCAGGACAACGCCGAGCTTGTGGGTGAGTGGAAGGTTATAGACATAGGTTTGAGCCAAAGTGCCATACGGCGCACTCCGGCGCCTTTTTATCTTGTGGAGCGTCAGGATGTGAAACGTATTCTGAAGCCGCGTGCGCCGTTCAGCTCTAAGGCCGATTTCGGGTCAGCTCTTTTGGTGGCCGGCAGCTACGGAATGATGGGGGCTGCTGTCCTTTCAGCCCGCGGCGCCCTCAGGGCCGGCGCCGGAAAGGTGACGGTCTATGCTCCTCGGTGTGGCTATGATGTGGTTCAGGGCGCGGTGCCGGAAGCAATGTATCAGGCATCGAACAGCGACATATATATCAACGAGATACGCCCCCGGTCGGAGTATTCGTCTATTGCCATCGGTCCGGGCATAGGCACGGCCGACGCTACGATCAACGCGCTTGAGAATTTCCTGAAGTTGCAGGAGAAGCCGGTGGTGCTCGATGCCGATGCTCTGAATTGCATGGCCCGCAGGCAGTCGTTGCTGCATTTGGTGCCGGTGCTTTCGGTCATCACTCCGCATGCCGGAGAGTTTGACCGCATATTCGGGCCGCAGCCCAGTGCCGAAGCCCGTCTGGTCAAGGCCATAGAGATGTCGCGCTATCACAATATCCTCATAGTGCTCAAAGGCCGCTACACCACCATAGTGCGTCCGGACGGCCGCCTGTATTTCAATTCATCCGGCAATGCCGCCATGGCCACTCCCGGCAGCGGCGACGTGCTCACCGGCATCATAGCGGCGCTGATGGCACAGGGCTATCGTCCGGAAGCGGCTGCGCTTGCCGGAGTCTACATCCACGGTGTGGCAGGCGACATGGCTGCCGAGACAGAGGGTCAGTATGGTGTTACTGCTGCCGACATAGCGGCCAATGTCGGGCGTGCGATAAAGACAATAGCATTTTAAATAACCCCGTTAAGTTATGAGGTATATGAAGAGATTTTTGTTTTCGGTATGTTGCTGCGGCATGCTGTGTTGTCAGGCGTCGGCGCAGTCGACCCAGAAACTGTCGGCGTCCAAAGCCAATGACTATGGGATTATGTACTCGCTTCCCGCGACAGTCCTTAAAATTACCCTCGAAGCCGAGCGTACGGAGCGCAATCCCGGCGAATTCTATAAATATGCGAGACGTTATCTGGGCACTTCTGACGCTGTGGCCACACCTTCTGTCCAGTGGCGTCTGCTCGGGGCCACAGTCACTTCCGAGGGAGTGATAGATACCGGAGCCGAGAAATATCTGATGCAGCTTAAATCGGCGTCAAACCCGTTTTTGCTTATTGATGAAAACGGCCTGCCGCTTGCGTTGAACACTGATCAGGTCATGGCCAAGGAGACGGTGGAGTTGCCGGAGCCGCGTCCGGCTTCGCCGACGGCGTTGGACGGCCCGGCGGCCCGTCAGGCGGTCACGGCCGAGATGGTTCAGAGTTCCTCTACGGCCAAGCGCGCCGAACTGGCCGCTGCCCGCATAATGGAGATACGGTCGAGTCGCAATGACTATCTTACCGGCCAGGCGGACCAGATGCCCGACGGATCGGCATTGAAACTCATTCTGAGCAATCTTGACGCTCAGGAGGAGGCGCTGACAGCGATGTTTCTGGGCACTCAGAGCACGTCGACCGAGGTGGTCACGCTGACTTATATGCCCAAGGCCGATGTGACCGACGAGGTGATAGCCCGCCTGAGCCGAACGGAAGGCATTGTGGATGCCGACGATCTGCGCGGTGTGCCTGTTTATATATCGGTCGACGTGACTTCGCGCGGCAAGATGCCCGTCAATGACAAGGGCGAGACCAAGGCTATGCCCAAGGGCGGTGTGGCTTACTGTATACCCGGCTCGGCCAACGTGACGGTCAGTGCCGACGGACGCACGCTGGATTCGGTCGATTTGACCGTGGCGCAGTTCGGAGTGGTCTACGGTCTGGATCCGGCATTGTTCACATCGAAGAAAGCACCGTCGTACGTTATTTTTGATTCAGTCACAGGCGGAATCCGTGAGATCGGTACCTTGACGGAGTAGAAAGAGAGTCGGATCACGGCTTATAGATTATAAGACAAGACCGGAGCCGCGTAAATCACGCGGCTCCGGTCTGTTTAATTGCTTACTGAACGTCGTCGTTGTGGACGGTCGCTCTTATTTAGCGTTTGATTGTGACTTTCTCTGCAGAATTGGCTGTGCGGCGTATGTAGATGCCGTCAGACGTGCTCTCGGGAGACACGCGCATGCCCTGCAGGTTGAACCATTCGGCATTGTCGTTGTCATTGTTGTCGGCAGACGTCTCGATCTCGTCAATGGACACGTTGCCGTTGCTCAGAATGGTGTACTCGCGCACTGATTTCAAGCCGTTGACCAGCATATAGCGTTCGAGGTCGCCGTATAGTTCCACGTATGCTCCAAGCATGCCGGGGTTGGTCTTGAGGTTGAGCGCGTTGCGTGCATCGGATGCAGCCATCAGCTGTACGGGTATGCAGTTTGCGTAGTAGGTTTCGGTTTCGGAGTCGGCGAGAACGATGTTGGATTCAACAGTGGCGGGTGCGGAGAATTCCACGCTTTTCTCGGTGAATGTGCTCTTGGCATAGCCGACTATGTAGCCGCGTACTTTTACGTTGGTAGTGGTGTTGGATGTTCCGTTGACCACGTCGTAGACGGACAGATAGTCGCCGGGAGCCTCGGCTTCCTCCATTGCGAATGAAATACGGCCTTCGGTCTCGGTTATGCCGGACAGTTTGATCGATGCGGTGCCGCCGGTCCACCAGCGCGGCTGATAGCGGGTCACGTTGGCCGATCCGGGGAATGCATCGCCCTGGGTGCGCTGGTTTTTGGAATCGCGTCCGTCGGCTTCGCAGAGGTCTACGCCCTGATGGCTTTTGTCGTTGTTGACGGTGTTCTGGGTCCATGTGGTAGCGTTGTAGTCCACATGCCAGATGAGCATGCCGTGGCCGGGCAGATATTTGTCGCATCCCTGCTGCTGACGGTTTTCAAAGAGGTAGAATTCGCGCGGATTCGACGGATTTGTCAGGCAGTATGCTTTGTTGGACGTGCGCAGGTCGGGCAGTGTCACCTGTCCGTCCTCAAGTACGAGTTCCTCGGGGGTGATCCATCCCATGGCATTGCGCTCGAACGACGAGTAGGCCGGAGGGGTCATGCCGTTGTTGTTGTAGGGGCCGTAGTCCATCACTGACCATGTGCCAGGGGTGAAGTTGGCCATGGCGGCGGTGTGGTAGAGGTCGGGCAGGCCGAGCACGTGGGAGAATTCATGGACGAAGGTGCCGATGCCGTCAGGACGGTTCTGTTCCCATTCGTTTGTGCAGGCATAGCGTCCGAGACGCACGCCGTCGAGTTTGATGTTATAGCCCCACTCGCTGATGTTGGCCGAGTGCGGCCATACGGTGTCTTCGTCGCCGTAGGTCGCTTCGCCCTGTCCGGCGTAGAACACGAACACATTGTCTATATAGCCGTCGCCGTTGCAGTCGTATTGGGTGAAATCGACCGTAGCGTCCAGCTGGCGGCATGCTTCGATGACCATCTGTTCGGGATGTGAGTCCTGGTCGTAGGCGTCGTTTCCGCCGTAGTAGCTGCGGGTGCGTGACAGGGTCACAGGTCCGTAAAGGTCAAACTCAGGGGCAAAGTTGCCCATTGACGACTCGATGAAGTATTCAAGGCATGAGCCGGTGGCTCCGTAGGATGAGAAGCCTTCTTTGCTAAGCATCTCCGAGAAGTAGGTGTGCGGGTCGTCGAGCGTGAATTTCACGTCGGAGTATTCTACCAGAATCACCAAGGCTTTTGGGCTGCCTTGTCCGGGAAAGTCGCTGTCGGGAAATTTGCCGATCTGGGCTACACGATGGATTTTCGGTCCGGACTGTTCTGTGGCGGTTGCAGCGACATTGGTGGCGGCGATGCGGCGCTGCACATCTTCGGAACTGAAATATACGGGAGCGGCGGCATCGATGAGTGTGCCGTTGTCGCTGATGTCGGCAAGACGATAGATTCCGTTGACTTTTCGCAGCATGGCGCCGTCCTGATTGAGCGTGAAGTGTCGGTTTTCGTCACCGACACGTTCCACCATTACGGTGGTGCCGTCGGCCTGCCGCACCGGACGCAGTCCGCGCTTGGCCGGCACAGCCGAAGCAGAGAGCGCTATGAGAGCGCTGAAGATCAAGGCTGATACTTTTTTCATTTTTCGTTTCGTGTAATTCGCGAAGGAGTGATATTATGGTCAGAATTTGGAATATAGATAGCGTTTGATGCTACGTTTGGGCGTTTTTTCGAATTCCTCGGTCATGATCCGGAAATCTGACAGGCGGGCATAGCTTTCAAGCATTGTGTTGACTTCGGCTATGTTCTCTTCCATCAGCTTCTTGACGTCGGCGTGGCTTAGCTGCTCTCGGGTGGCTTCGTCGAAGTCCGGATATATCAGAGCCACAAGTTTGCCATCGCCGTTGTCCACCACGAGGGATTCGCTGACCATGGGCATGTTGTTGAGTTTCTGTTCGATTTCCTCGGGATAGATGTTCTGTCCGGAGGGGCCGAGCAGCATGGTCTTGTTGCGTCCGCGCAGATAGATGAATCCGTCGGAGTCGATGGTGCCCATGTCGCCGGTCTTCATCCATCCGTCGGGTGTCATCACTTCTGCCGTGGCCTGCGGATTCTTGTAGTATCCGAGCATCACGTTGTCGCCTTTCACCATAATCTCGCCGGGGATTCTTTCGGGATCGGGCGAGTCGACTCTCACGGTCATCCTGTCCACCGGCTTGCCACATGATCCCGGACGGCTTTCGGTCCAGTAGGCGTATGATATGAGCGGAGCGCATTCGGTCATGCCGTAGCCTACGGTGACTGGAAAGTTGATCTCGTGAAGGAAGTTTTCCACGTCCTTGTTGAGCGCGGCTCCGCCCACGATCATCTGGTCGAGATTGCCGCCGAACACCTGCATGAGCTGCTCGCGCACTTTCTCCAGTATCTTGGTGTCGATGAAGGGAGTGTGCAGCAGCAGTTTCATTATGGGCTTCTCCAGAGTCGGGAACACTTTGGTCTTGATGATCTTCTCGATGACCAGCGGCACTGTGATGATCAGTCCGGGACGTGTGGTCTGGAAGGCTTCGACGAGCACTTTCGGCGAGGGTACACGTGTGAGGAAATGGATGTGCGATCCTTTTAGCATGCAGGCTATCAGTTCGATGGACAGACCGTACATGTGGGCCAGCGGGAGCATGCACACAGTCGATTCCCCCACGCTCGGATGCTTCAGGCGGTCTATGGCGAAGCGTGCGTTGCTCCACAGCGCCCGGTAGCTGAGCATCACCCCTTTGGAGAATCCGGTGGAGCCAGACGTGTAGTTGATGATGCATGGCTGCATATCATCCGTGACTTTGAAGAAGTCAACGTCGTCGGGGGTGAAGCGCTCGGGATATTTCTTGCCGAAATATTCGTTGAGATGCTTGCGAGCGTGCATCAGTTTCTCGTTGCGGCATAGCAGCAGCGAGAAGTCTTTGATGAGCACGGCGCCCTCGAGCTTAGGCATGGAGTCCGGATCGAGGTTCTCGTAGATGCTGGTGTCGGCAAAAAAGAGCCGGGCATCGCTGTGGTTCACCAGATGGTGTATGTTGTCTGGCTTGAACTCATGGAGTATGGGCACGGCCACAGCACCGTAGGTCAGTGTGCCGAGAAAGGCCACAGCCCACTGTGATCTGTTTTTGCCACAGATGGCGATTTTGTCGCCTGGCTTCACTCCCGTGTGCTCGAACAGCAGGTGGAGTTTGGCTATTTTTCTTCCGAGATCCTTGTATTGCAGTGATTCACCGTTGAAATCGGTGAGTGCCAGATGCTCCCAGTTTGTGCGGATCACCTGTTGGATCAGGGTGAGGATGGATTCTTGCATAAAGAGGACGGGAGAGTTATTTTAGCAGAAGGGAGGTGAGGATATCGGCTGCCGCTGATATCCCTTCGGCATCTTTGCCGCCGGCTTGTGCGAAGCCGGGCTGGCCGCCACCTCCGCCTTTTATGGCTTTGGCGGCCTCGCGGACCATTGCCGATGCGTTGTGACCTTCTTCGACAAGATCATTTGTGAGCATGACGGTGAGCAGCGGTTTTCCGGCAAGATCCACAGTGGCGCCGATGAATGCAGTGGACTGGGGTGATGCTGCGCGCACGGCAAAGGCAATGTTTTTCACAATGTCGGGCACGCGTACTCCGCCGAATGTGACCATGCGGATGCCGTTTCGGACAGGAGCAGCGTCGATCAGCGATTTGGAAAGCGTGGCTATGCGCTCTTTCATGTATTCTTCGGCCTGCTGTCGCAGCTCGGTGTTTTCTTCGATGGATTTTTTCAGCGCGGCCACCACGTCGGGGGCATTGTGGAGCATCTGGGCTATCTCGCGCAGTGTGTCCGACATGTTGTCGATCGCTTCTTCGACGCGTGAGCCTGTAATGGCTTCTATACGGCGTATGCCTGCGGCGATGCTGCTTTCGGAGACAATCCGGATCATGCCTATGTTGCCGGTGTTGCCCACATGCGTGCCGCCACACAGCTCAATGGAGGAGCCGTAGCGCACCACGCGTACCTCTTCGCCGTATTTTTCGCCGAACAGGGCCATGGCTCCCATGGCCCGGGCCTGGTCGACGGGCATGTTGCGGTGCTCGTCGAGAGCTATGGCCATGCGCACTTTCTCGTTGGCAAGATGTTCGACCTTGCGGAGTTCTTCGGGTGTGACTTTCTGGAAGTGTGAGAAGTCGAAGCGAAGAATGTCGGGTGTGACCAGCGATCCTTTCTGTTCCACATGCGATCCGAGCACTTCGCGCAAGGCTTCGTGCAGCAGGTGTGTGGCTGTGTGGTTGCATGAGGTGGCCATGCGTGTGTTCTGGTCGACGGTCAGTGTGAATCTGGAGTTTACGTCTGACGGGAGAGACTGCGTGAGGTGGACGGTGACTCCGTTTTCGCGTTTGGTGTCGAATATGTCGATGCGTTCGCCGCCGGGCTGCGTCATGGTGCCGCGGTCGCCAACCTGTCCGCCCATCTCGCCGTAGAAAGGCGTGCGGTCGAAGATGATCTGATAGAATTCTTTGTTTTTCTGTTTGACTTTGCGGTAGCGCAGGATCGCTGCGTCGGCTTCCGTGCAGTCATAGCCCACGAATGTCGATTCGCCGAATCCGGGCTGTCCTTCGTAGACGCTTACCCAGTCTGTGGCTTCTACAGCGGCCGCATTGCGTGCACGGGCCTTTTGGGCGGCCATTTCCTTGTCGAATCCGGCCTGATCGAGTGTCATGCCGTTTTCTTTCAGGATCAGTTCGGTCAGGTCGACGGGGAATCCGTAAGTGTCGTAGAGCACGAATGTCTCCGATCCGGAAATCTCTGTCTTGCCCTCTTTGCGTGCGGCGGCTATGGCGTTTTCGAGCAGGCGTATGCCGTTTTCGAGAGTGCGCAGGAAAGAGTCTTCCTCCTCTTTGGTGACTTTCATGATCAGCTCGCGCTGGTGGACCAGTTCGGGATAGGCTTCGCCCATAGACTCGATCAGGGTGTCGACCAGACGATACATGAATGCTTCCTTCTGGTCGAGGAAGGTGTAGGCATAGCGGACGGCGCGGCGAAGTATGCGACGGATCACGTAGCCGGCTTTGGCATTGGAGGGAAGCTGGGAGTCGGCAATGGAGAATGATATGGTGCGGACGTGGTCGGCTATGACGCGCATTGCCACGTCGACCTTGGCGTTTTCTCCGTATTTTTTGCCCGACAGTGACGCGATTTTGTCGATCAGGGGAGTGAAGACGTCGGTGTCGTAGTTGGACGTTTTGCCTTGCAGGGCCATGCACAGGCGCTCGAATCCCATGCCGGTGTCGATCACGCGTGCGGGCAGCGGTTCGAGCGATCCGTCGGCCTTGCGGTTGTACTGCATGAACACGAGGTTCCATATCTCGATCACCTGCGGGTGGTCGTGATTCACCAGGTCGCGTCCGTCCACCTCGCTACGTTCTGCGTCGGAGCGCAGGTCGATGTGGATTTCAGAGCAGGGTCCGCAGGGTCCGGTGTCGCCCATTTCCCAGAAGTTGTCGTGTTTGTTGCCGTTGATTATGTGGTCGGAGGGCAGATGTTTCTCCCAGATCGCGGCGGCTTCGCCGTCGCGCGTCAGTGAGTCGTCGTCCGATCCTTCGAACACTGTGGCATAGAGCCGGGCGGGATCAAGGCCGAGTACGTCGACCAGATATTCCCAGGCCCAGTCGATGGCTTCCTGTTTGAAGTAGTCGCCGAACGACCAGTTGCCGAGCATTTCGAACATGGTGTGGTGGTAGGTGTCCATTCCCACTTCCTCGAGGTCGTTGTGTTTGCCGGACACTCGCAGACATTTCTGTGAGTCGGCCACGCGGCGGTATTTTGCGGCGGCATTGCCCAGAATAATGTCCTTGAACTGGTTCATGCCAGCGTTGGTGAACATCAATGTGGGGTCGTCCTTGATGACCATGGGGGCCGAAGGAACGATCTGGTGTCCTTTGGAGCGAAAAAATTCTTTGAATGATTCGCGTATTTCTTTTGCAGTGCGCATAGATAGTTGGAAATATCTGTATTGGTTGATTTTTATCGCGCAAAGTTACAAAATTTTGGCGTAAATGTTTGAATGAGCCGCAAATTGTTATTAAAGAAGTGTGGGCAGGGGTAATCTTCACACCGGATTGTTTGCTTAATTCCGGTTTTAATTGTTATCTTTGTCGATTGAAAAACAGAAATTATCCGTTTGTTATTATATGGCCCGTGTCGATCTAAAGGGAATGGGTGTGGCTCTGGTCACGCCTTTTAAAGCTGACAAATCAATAGATTTTACGGCTTTGTCGCGCCTTATCGAGTATCAGATAAAATCAGGAATAGACTTTTTGGTGGTGCTTGGCACCACGGCGGAGACACCGACTCTCTCGGCCGACGAGAAGAGACAGGTGCGCGAGTTTGTGACTGGCCGAGTGGCCGGCCGTGTGCCGCTGGTACTCGGAGTCGGAGGCAACAACACCATGGCTGTGGTGGAGGAGCTTCAGACGCTTGATCTGAGCGGCTATCAGGCTGTGCTGTCGGTGGTGCCGTATTACAACAAGCCGTCGCAGGAGGGCATTTACATACACTATGCGGCGATTGCCAAGGCGTCGCCGGTGCCGGTGGTGCTGTACAACGTGCCCGGACGCACCGGGGTCAACATGACAGCCGAGACCACATTGCGTCTGGCAAATGACTTCCCTGACAAGATAGTGGCCATCAAGGAAGCGTCGGGCAATTTCACACAGATAGACGATATTATCAAACGCAAGCCGGCCGACTTCATGGTCATTTCCGGCGACGACGGCATTACTTTTCCGTTGATAACTCTCGGGGCCGTGGGGGTGATTTCGGTGATAGGCAATGCGTTCCCAAAGGAATTCTCGCGCATGGTGCGGCTGGCTCTGGAAGGAGATTATGCAAACGCTCTGCTGATTCACCATCGGTTTACGGAATTGTTCTCGTTGCTGTTTGTCGACGGCAATCCGGCCGGTGTCAAGTGTCTGCTTCACGCCATGGGCTTTATGGAGAATGAATTGCGTCTGCCGTTGGTGCCGACACGCATCACCACATACGAGAAGATACACCGAGTTCTTGACACCCTTGTGAAATGACGGTCGATAAAGTTAAACCTAAAAAAGCGCTCGGGCAGCATTTTCTGACCGACCTCTCGGTGGCCGGGCGGATTGCCGCCACATTGTCGGACTATGTGGGCGTGCCTGTGATCGAGGTCGGACCCGGCATGGGAGTGCTGACGCGTTTTCTGCTTGACGGAGGTCATGATCTGACGGTGGTGGAGCTTGACCGGGAGAGTGTGGAGTATCTGCAAGCTAATTTCCCGCAGTTGCATGGCCGTATTGTCGAAGCCGACTTCCTGCGGCTTGATCTGGCGGAACTGACCCGGGGCAGGGAGTTTTGCGTGATAGGCAATTATCCTTACAATATTTCCTCCCAGATATTTTTCCATATCCTCGACTACAAGGATATGGTGCCGTGCTGTTCTGGTATGCTTCAGCGTGAGGTGGCCGAGCGTCTGGCTGCGCCGGAGGGCACCAAGGCCCGGGGGATACTCAGCGTGTTGCTGCAGTTATGGTACAGGGTGGATTATCTATTTACGGTCAGTGAAAACGTATTTAATCCGCCGCCGAAAGTCAAAAGCGGAGTTATAAAGCTGGTGCGCAACGACCGGCGGTTGCTGCCCTGCTCCGAGCAGCTTCTTAAATCCGTGGTGAAGGTGACATTCGGCCAGCGGCGCAAGACCATACGCAACAGCATCCGGGCTGTCTGTCCGGATTTTCCCGCCGGACATCCTCTGGCGCAGATGCGCCCCGAGCAACTTTCGGTGGAGCAGTTTATCGAACTGACTCTTGAGGTGGAGCGGGTCCGGGCTCAGGCGTGATGTTTGGCAGCTGCGGCTTTTTTGAGGTCGGGCAGCAGGAATGCGACTACGCCGAGCAGCGGCATGTAGGCACAGACATGATAGATCGTCTCGATGCCGTAGCTGTCGGCGAATCTGCCGAGCACGGCCGATGCCACACCGCCCACTCCGAAGGCAAATCCGAAAAACAATCCGGAGATCATGCCGAGTTTTGACGGCAGCAGTTCCTGTGCGTAGAGCAGGATGGCCGGAAATGCCGACGACAGCATGAAGCCGGCGCAGAAGCTCAGCGCGGCGGTGAGCGGCAGCGACACGTATGGCAGAGCCAGGCTGAACGGAGCAGTGCCGAGGATCGACAGCCATATCACGGGCTTGCGGCCGTAGCGGTCGCCGAATGGTCCGCCGACGAGGGTGCCTGCCGCGGTAGACACAACGAAGATGAAAAGGAATATCTGGGACTGCGACACTGATACTCCGAACCGTTCGATGAGGTAAAATGTGTAGTAGCTCGACAGACTTGCCATATAGATGTATTTCGAGAATATCAGCACCACTATGACGGCTATGGCCAGTGCCGTGCGCCGGCGCGACAGCGGCATGGACGGCACGGTCCGGCATTCCGGCGGGTTGTTGCGCTGCATGGCCAGATAGCCTTTGTACCACCGGCATATAGGAGTCATAGCCGCGAAGCATAGTGCGGCCACGACGAGAAACCACATCACATATCGGCGGTCGTGGGGTGCCACTATCAGCGCTACTAACAGCGGGCCTATTGAACCGCCGAAGTTGCCGCCGACCTGAAAGACCGACTGTGCGAAGCCGCGGCGTTCATGTCCGGCCAGCGAAGTGATACGCGAGGCTTCAGGATGTAGCGTGGCCGAGCCTACACCTACCATGAACACAGCCGCCAGTATGCCCGGCAAGGTGTTGCAGTAGGAAAACATGATTATGCCTGCGGTGGTGCAGCACATGCCGGCCGGCAGACTCCATGCAAATGGGCGCCGGTCGAAAGCATATCCCACCACCGGCTGGAATATGGATGCAGCTATCTGGTAGACCAGAGTGATAAGGCCGATTTGAGTGAAGTCGAGATGAAGGTCGGACTTCAGCATGGGGTAGACGGCGGTGATGACGGATTGCAGAAGATCGTTCAGACAGTGCGCGGCACACAATGCCATAAGCACCGGAAAGGTGGGCATGGTTGTCAGGCTGCGGATTCCGGCTATGAATCTCATTTCTTTCTACTGTGGAATGTCGGTTATGGAAAATTCGGCCGCAAAATTACCGAAAATCTCTGGAAAAGGCTAATAAAAAGGAGGAAATGTCTTCGTAATGCTTGTTTATAAGGCGTTTGCGAGGACAAAAGATGACAGACAAAAAAACGGGGTAATGCAAATGAAAGCGGATTTATGAAGCCGTTAGGTTTTCAGATCATTACCCGCCGAAATGCTATTTTTAACACGTGGCACTGACATTTTCTACGTGTGGCTGTGTTTGGCTTACAAGGTCTAACTCGTTGATACTTAATTTTGCAATCAAAAAAGACGAGTATGGCAAGAAGTACATTCAAAGTGCTGTTCTACGTGAACGGCAGCAAGGAGAAGAACGGCATCGTCCCCATCATGGGACGGGTGACAATCAACGGGACTGTGGCGCAGTTCAGTTGTAAGCAGAACATCCCAAAGGCACTTTGGGACGTGAAAGGGAACAGGGCGAAAGGCAAGAGCCAGGGGGCACGGGACATTAACCTCGCCCTTGACAACATCAAGGCACAAATCATCAAGCACTACCAGAAACTTTCCGACCGAGAGGCGTTCGTGACGGCGGAAATGGTGCGCAATGCCTATCAGGGAATCGGCAGCGAGTATGAAACGCTTATCAGGGCGTTCGACAAGGATTGCGCCAACTTCCTCAAACGTGTTGGCAAAGACCGCACCATCGGCACATACAAGGTAATGATGCGTGCGAGAAACTATGTGGCGGCTTCAGCGGTTCGTTGGGATTGCTGAACGGCAACGGTTCATCTTACAACGCCGCTGATGCGGAAGCCAATCAGGAAATGGCAGAGATGCTTCGCAGGAAGAAGAAACGCAAACGGGGAATGAGGTTGTAACAGCCACAGATTTGCAATCTGACGAATGAACGAAGTTCGTCAGGCAACTTCATTGCCGACCATATCATTATCGGGCGACCGGGGTTTCAAATCAAAGATGAGAACCGACCGAAAGAATTAAATGCAAATAAAGGTAGTGGAATTATATTCCATTATTAATTATGCAATTAAATCAACTTCAAATCCTTTGCTATCCGACAGGCTTCAATAGAATTTTTCACCTGCAACTTCCCTAAAATCTCCTGTCTATGCCGGCTGACCGTATTTATGCTGATGTGGAGCGTGGCGGCTATTTCTTTGCTCAATAAACCTTTATCGATAAGGTTCAGAACCTGTTTTTCTCTGACGGACAATATTCTTGTGCTATCCTGTTTATCCAATTCCATCATCTGACCATTGACGGAATTGATTATCAGACATTTCGCGGGAATATCAAACAATAAAGGACTGTAAAGGCATAGAGCCAGCCACAAAGTATCGTTGGTGGGAACATAAACGTAAAACATCCGATGCAATACAGGTATATAACCATGCGTGCTACTTGTCATACGGAGCTTGCTCGTCAAATAATAATTGGCACGTTCCTTTTTCGGCTGGCATTTGACAAAATGGAAAAAACAAAGTTCTTGTAAGTGTTTGCTTGCCAAATCGTCAGGATGGATAAGTCTGAAGATTTCTTCTTCCCAAATGGAAGGCACCTTACCTTCTTTACCGTATTTGTCTATTTTAAGCATTCGTGAGAACTTGCCGTAATAGATGTAACTGGCATTGGTACGCAAATCACTCAATACGGCAATAGCATTCTCCATACGTGCATAGTTGCACGCCATATCCTTATATCTGTCCAGCATCTCCGCATACGGCTGCTCTTCCGCAAAATCCTGTGCTGAAAACTCCTTGTCCAATACGCCTTTACTATCCATCATTGGGAATAAAATGGTTATTTATAATCATTGCGCTGTATATAGCAATGACTTACCTTTGCAAAGGTAATTGAAATAAATGGTTATTTATGATAAGAGAGAAAGAAAAATGCCGTCAAGGCGAATTGTACGATGCCAACAACGATGTGGAATTGATAGCCGAAAGGCAAGCATGTAAGCTGCTGTGCCATGAATATAATCATCTGCTGCCGTCAGAAACCAAACGCAGGAACGATATTATAATCAAGCTGTTTGGGAAGACGGGACGTGGTTTTCTGATAGAGCAACCGTTCTTTTGCGATTACGGCTATAACATAGAGATTGGCGGAAATTTTTATGCAAACGTGAATTGCGTTGTCTTGGATGGAGCAAAGGTCAAGTTCGGCGACAATGTGTTCATTGCTCCCAACTGCGGATTTTACACTGCCGGTCACCCCTTCGATGTAGAGCAGAGAAACCGGGGGCTGGAATATGCCCTGCCGATTACCATAGGCGATAACGTGTGGATAGGTGCGCATGTCTGTGTGCTGCCCGGTGTTACAATCGGCAACAACTGTGTTATCGGTGCAGGAAGCGTGGTGAACAAAGATATTCCGGAAGGTTCGTTGGCAGTCGGAAATCCTTGCCGGGTGATACGGAAAATATAATATTTTACATAAAACACATGGAAATGAAAAAGTTATTGTTAAGCGGATTGATGATTTCCGCTTCATTTGCCTGCATGGCGCAGTCATTGGAAAAGATGCAGTGGTTCAACGAACCGGAACAATGGGAAATCAAGGGCAACTCTCTTTCGATGAATGTCACTCCCCAAACCGACTACTGGCGCATATCCCATTATGGATTTACCGTCGACGACGCCCCATTCCTGTATACCCTGCGTGGTGGAGAGTTTGAAGCCAAGGTAAAAATATCCGGCGACTACAAGACACGTTTCGACCAGTCGGGATTGATGCTTCGCGTCGACCACGAAAATTACATCAAGACAGGGATTGAGTTCGTAGACGGCAAATACAACCTCAGCACCGTCGTGACGCATCACACGAGCGACTGGAGCATCATACCTCTGGATAAACCCGTGCCATTCGTATGGATAAAGGCGGTGCGCCGACTCGATGCCGTGGAAATTTTCTATTCTTTTGATGACAAGGAGTACACGATGATGCGCAACGCCTGGCTGCAAGACAATCGTCCGGTCATGGTGGGAATAATGGGGGCTTGTCCTGACGGAAACGGCTTCACAGCCAAGTTTGAGAATTTCTCCGTCAAGCATCTGCCCGATTTGCGCAGAGTGCAATGGCTGAAGGAAAACAATACGGAAACAACTGAAAACAAGGAATGACCATGAGAATAGAACATATCGCAATCTGGACGGACGACCTCGAAACCCTAAGAGCATTTTACGCCAGATATTTCAACTTGAAGTGCGGCAGTAAATATACAAACCCGTCCAAAAACTACACATCTTATTTTCTGTCTTTTGGAGAGGATAAAACCCGTATTGAACTCATGCACATCCCTGATATGCAAAATCCAGCAAGCAGGGGCAACCTGAAAGGGCTGGCGCATTTTGCCGTTGCAGTAGGAAACACTCAAACGGTAAACACACTCACCGAACGGTTGAGAGCAGACGGCTACACCATATTGAGCGAACCGAGAACAACGGGTGACGGATACTATGAGAGTGCTGTAGCGGATCCTGAGGGCAACTATGTGGAAATAATAGCATAAATGTTGTAAAGGGTTGTTTCAATATATCAGTCAAAAACATATAATGAAACATATTCAACCGTGACCACAACAATGCTCCGTTCCC
>BLLX01000015.1 GCA_011959405.1 Muribaculaceae bacterium | reverse complement strand
AGTCGGGGTGACAAGATTCGAACTTGCGACCACACGCCCCCCAGACGCGTACTCTAAACCGGGCTGAGCTACACCCCGCGACTTTTCTTAAAAGCGGTGCAAAGTTAAATGTCTTTTTTGAATTGTGCAAATATTTTTTGATCCTTTTAATTTTTAAAGTACATTTGTAGTATGAAAAATGATGGAAAAAGCCGCCGGAAGAATAACAACAACCGACAAAAACATTCGCCAATACTGACATTGGGATTACTTGTGCTTATGGCTGCAGGTGGCTATGTCATAAAATATTTTAATGATCATATAAATGCGACAGAGTCGCAATGGCATACGGAATATATCACCGGTACGGATCTTACACATCCCGCCACAAATCCAACTCTGGCAGAACAACTTATTGAATATAAGGCCATGACCGTTTCGTTCAACAAAGATATGCACATCCCGAACTGGGTAAGCTGGGAACTGTTACGGTCCGAAGTGGATGGCAATGAAGAGCGTGGTGACAAATTTCTGCACGATGACAACGTAATAGGATGCCCATATCCGGAAGACTATCGCGGCTCGGGCTACGATCGCGGCCACATGGCGCCGGCAGCCGACATGCGATGGTGTCCGGAAGCCATGCGTCAATCATTCTACATGACGAATATATGCCCGCAACTTCATTCACTTAATGGCGGCACATGGAAAAAACTGGAAGAAAAATGCCGGATATGGGCAATGGCCGACAGCGCCATTATCATCATAGCCGGACCTATACTCACGGATTTACCTGATGAATACATCGGCAACACCGGAGTTGCTGTCCCGAAACGATATTTTAAAATTATAGCGGCACCATTTGCAAATCCACCCAGAGGTATCGGTTTCATAATGCCCAACGGCAGAGTTGCCGGGGGCATGCAGGCAGCCGCCGTGAGTATCGACTCGGTGGAAAGAGTTACCGGACATGACTTTTTCCAAAACCTTCCCGACAGCATACAGCATATCATCGAATCCAAATGTCGCTTCAATTTCTGGAGCAATATAAAACCATGACTATTTGCGCAATATCGACAGCCCCAGGCACCGGCGGCATAGCAGTGGCACGCATAAGCGGACCACAAGCCATTGAAATCACCGACAAAATATGGCGCGGCAAATCCTTGTCGGCCGCAAAATCCCATACAGCAAGACTCGGTACCATATTTGATCCGGACACAAAAGAAGATCTGGATTCAGCCGTAGCCACAGTCTACCGGTCGCCGAAATCTTTCACAGGAGAAGATGTGGTTGAACTGTCAGTACACGGATCCACGTGGATTCAACGGGAACTAATAAACATCCTGATTCGCAATGGCGCCCGCCTGGCCGAACCAGGCGAATTTTCCCGCCGAGCTTTTGCCGCAGGCAAAATGGATCTTGCCGAAGCAGAAGCCGTGGCCGACATGATAGCGTCATCCTCGCGCGCCGCCCACCGTATAGCTATGTCCCAGATGCGTGGAGAATACTCCAGACGATTATCAAAAATGCGTGACGATCTACTACAACTGTGCGCATTGCTTGAACTGGAACTGGATTTTTCGGAAGAAGACGTAGAATTTGCCGACAGGACCACGCTGATCACACTGGCAGAAACAATACACGAAACCGTAACTCGAATGAGCGCATCATTTGCGACCGGCAATGCTCTGAAAAACGGAGTGCCTGTAGCAATCATCGGTGCAACCAATGCAGGAAAATCCACTCTTCTCAACCGTCTGCTCGGAGACGACAAAGCCATCGTAAGCTCCATACATGGCACCACTCGCGACACCATAGAAGACACCGCGGAAATCAACGGCATCCTATTCCGCTTCATTGACACTGCCGGCCTGCGCAAAACGACAGATCCAATTGAGTCAATAGGCATCAACCGCAGTCTCACAGCAATCTCACGAGCCAACATACTGCTGTGGATGATCGATCCTTCCAATCCCAAACTGGAAGAAACCGCCACACAGATCAAAGAACACCTCAACGCAGAAACAACAATCATAGCCGTCATCAACAAAGCAGACCTCGGCCTGACCCCACCGCCCCTACCCGACTTTGTATCCACATCAATCCTCATATCTGCAAAAACAGACCACGACCTGTCTCCTTTGCACGATGCCCTCACACACGCCGTCAACACAGACTCTACCCCCACGGATATGACTGTGACCAACGCACGCCACTACCAATCCCTGCTCCTTGCAGCCCAAGCGACAACATCTGCCATCTCCGCCCTTAAATCCCAACTTCCGGCAGACCTCGTTGCCCAAGACCTCCGCCAAACCATCCACCACCTCGCCACAATCACCGGCGACATCACCACCCCCGACATCCTCTCCCACATCTTCTCCCACTTCTGCATCGGCAAATAAGTGGTGATTACCAACGATTAGCATATATCATCAACGATTATCAAGGCGTTCATTTTGAGCGCCTTTCTTTTTAGCCTTATAAGCGATGGTTATCGTTTATAGGGCTTTTTCAGCTCATTTTTGTACCGCATTTGTTACTCGCTTGTTACTCTCCGATTTTAGGTCGGAAAGGTCGTGGACACACTGGTACGTCATGGTACGTGGTGGTACGCAATGAAACATATTTGGCGAAATAAACGGATAAATAATGAGTAGTAAAATCGACATTCAGAAAAGATGTAAGTGGTGTAATGCTGTTTTCACAGCCCATAAGACCACCACAGAGTATTGTTCACACCGATGCGCCAATCTTGCCTATAAAGACAGGGTTAGGAAACAGCGCATTGAAAGTCTGCAACATGAATTAGAGAAAAGCATAAAGACACCTCCTAATTTGAACAAGGAGTATCTTACTCCATCAGAAGTAGCCGAGTTATTAAATATTGGGCGTACTTCTATATATCGCTATATCCGCAATGGAACAATCAAAGTAATCCGATTTGAAAGGAAAACGCTTGTTCGCAGAGCCGATATAGAAGACATGACAGACTTTATTGTTCAAGAAGCAGAGAACAAACAACCAAAAGAGAAAGCCCCTATCACCGACTTCTACACCACAGCAGAAGTGAAAGAGAAATACCATGTAAACGAATCATGGATATTCTTAGTAGCCAAGAAGAACAACATTCCTCGGACTTTCAATCGTGGCAAAACTTACTGGAGTAAGAAACATATTGACGCTTACTTTTCCAAGAAAGCCCCGAATCCTGACATTACCGAATGGTATAGCTCCCAAGAAATGCAGGAGAAGTTCGGCATGACCTTATCCGCCATCTACTGTTTTGTTTCCAAAAATGCTATCCCGAAGAAGAAAGAGGGCATCATGGTGTACTATTCCAAGAAGCATGTGGATATAGCGAAGGGCATTGCAGCCCCCGAAGAACCGCAATATTATACGGTAGCCGAAGCGATGGAGAAGTTCAACCTTACCCGTGACCAGCTCTATCACTATGCGAAGTACCATAATATCCCCAAGGTCAAGAAAGGCAAATACACACTTATCTCCAAGTCTGAACTGGATAAGTTGCTTGCAGCCCCAAAGATTGAATAAGTTATTTTTCGGTGAATGTACCCACCATTGAATCACCATATTCCTTTGCACCAAACAAATGTAAAATTCTAAATATTAAACAGTATGTCACACACGTGTACAAAAGTAACAGTTCGTCAGAGAGCGATTCGGAATAATCGCATCTCCTTGTATCTGGATTATTATCCGGCAGTCCGTAATCCTGAGACTATGCAGATGAGCCGCAGGGAATACCTCGGCATCTACATCTATGCCCATCCGAAAAACGAAATGGAACGGGAGTTCAACAACGATATGTTGAACAAGGCAGAGGCTATCCGGTGCATCAGAGTGCAATCGCTCATCAATGAAGAGTTTGGCTTCTTGGATAAGACCAAACAGAAAGCCGACTTCCTCGCCTACTTCAAGAAGATGTGCCGGAACAAAGACCAAAAATGGCAATTCGTCTATCAGCATTTCTACAACTTCGTCAAGGGACAATGTACCTTTGGTGATGTGAATGTGGACTTGTGTAAGAAGTTCCGTGAATACTTGCTGAATGCCAAACAACTAAAACACAGCAACCGTCCCATATCTCTCAATTCAGCATCCGGCTACTACTCTACTTTCAGAGGATTGTTGAAGATTGCCTATCGGGACAAATGGTTTCGTGAGAACATCAATGATTACCTTGATAAGATTGAGCCACAAGATGTGAAGAAAGAGTATCTGACATTGGACGAGGTAAAACAACTCGCTGCCACTCCTTGCGACATCCCCGTATTGAAAGCAGCCTCTTTGTTCGCTTGTCTAACGGGCTTACGCATCAGTGACATTCTCAACCTGCAATGGGAAGATTTCACTATTGCTCCCGATCAAGGCTATTGCTTGCGTATCAGAACACAGAAAACACAAACAGAAGCGACACTTCCCATCAGTTACGAAGCCTACGAACTATGCGGAACACCCGGAACAGGCAAAGTATTCAAGGAGTTGAAACGGAGTATGATTAATTATCCGCTGAAAAGCTGGCTCAAAAAGGCAGGAATAACGAAACCGATAACCTTTCACGGATTCAGACATTCGTATGCGGTCATACAAATATCCTTGGGTACAGATATTTACACCGTTTCAAAGATGCTGACGCACAAGAACGTGTCCACAACTCAGATTTATGCTGATTTGGTCAATTCCAAGAAGCGAGAGACAGCCAATAAAATATCACTCAAATAGATATAACTATGAAACAAGGAATCATAACCAACAACGGACAAGGCATCTATATTTCCGATGGTGAGATATGGATGACCTCTTGGGAGATAGCAGACTTGTTTTATACAACGGCTGGGACTATTCACGCAGCAATCAAAAGAATCCTGAAATCTAATGTTTTGAAGAGCCACGAAGTTTGTAAATACCTCAAATTGGAGAATGGGAACAATGCCGATGTGTATAATCTCGATATAGTTATAGCCCTATCCTATCAAATAGACACCGGGCATTCCGCTGCATTTAGGAAATGGCTAATAAACAAAGTCACTCGTAAACAAGATTACAACCTCCTGTTATATCTCAACAAGGGTACAAACCAGACATTGTATTGCTAATAAGCTATATCTCTATACTCTATTGATTATCTGCATTGTTTCACCCCAAATGATGCAGATAATTTCTGTTTTTAAGATACACCAGCCTATTTACCTAACTATTTTCATCCAAAAACAAGAAATTTGCAATGCGCTTATTATTAGGAGTGTAACATGGTGAAAAGTAATGAAATATATCGTCAAAAGCTCATTGACAAGCAAAACTATGGGTTTTCTCAAAAATTAATCCTATATATTTGCACACAAACGATTAATACATCTCACTATGGAACAGAGAAAGATAGAACATATAACATTGCATCTGATTATTTTTGGTACAATCGCAATCATTGGTGTTTTAGCTCGCCAAACAGTACTTCACTATGGTTGGGACGAGTTCAGCAGCTACCTCATTTTGGTGGTATGTTCCATTATCATGGGAGCTATCTATCTCAATCTACAAATAATATTCGGGCAAATCCTTTCACCTACAATAGAAAAGTGCTTCATGAGATTTGAGTGCTATCGCAATAAAGCGGTAGTAATTGAAGTTCCAATAGAACAGCAGGAACTTATTGAAAGCACCATAGATACAGAACCTATCGTTTCTGAATCTGAACCAGAAATCGAAACTACATCTGACACCACAGAAGAAGTTTCAACTCTCTCGCTTTCGGAATCCAATGAAGACATGGCAGTATTTCCAAAGGAGGAAATCCCTTCAGCCTCTATTAGCAACATCCCTATTGAGGTGCTTAATCAACCATCAGAATATGAGATTTCCCGAGCAAATGCTATGGCTGAGAAAGAACGAGTATCACAAGAAAAACTTGATAAGGTTCTCACATATACGAAACAAAACTTGGTTCTCTACCTTAGCGAAACTGACCTCAATCGTCTATGTGGATATATTACAGAATATTACTTGTCAGATACTATGCCCAAAGTCGAGCAGATAAAGGTTGATGCCCAATTAAAAACCATTGACATCATGCACTTCGGATGGAATATCGGTAAGGCATTCGGCAAACCACGTTTACAGACTGCCACATTTATAAAGAGGGTATTTGCTCACACCCTCCGTGATTCGGAAATATCCACCATTGAGCGCAAAATGTCGCACACGGAATCAGAGTGCAAGATTAAATTGAACGGAAACATAGCATAAACACTATAACTTAACATTGAATAAAGAAAATATTGAAAGCAATTTATCTGACATTTTAACAATATCTTGTAGATTGTTTTTATACGCTATTTCTTTTATGCTTCGTATGGGGTCCAATATTTCATCATTTTTCTTTTTCTCCGTTGTATTCATCACAGACAAAAGTGAAGCCAGATATTGATGTATATTTTTGCATAACGTGACAAGTTGCAGAATTTGCATTAATTCTTTTGGATGATCCATTTTGTTAGCACAATGCCATCTATCACTAATATTTAATTTACTACCTTCCCTATAATGAGTATATAAATTCCTCCTAGTACTATCAAAATGCGATGTCAAAATCTTAAGATTTCTCTCTATATCATTTGATAATGGAGTTGACTTATATTCAGGGATTGTTTTAATTCTATTCCATATACTATTCTGTCTTCGCTCTTCATTATAACCATATAAATGAGTTAAAGCAGCAGTCTCAATTCTATATACGTACATAAAACAAATTGATCGCTCTGTATTACTTTGAGCATTTAGATAACTATCCATTGAACAGATTAAATCATATCTCATAAAACTAACAGCTAATTGCATCTCTACGAGTGATCTCATTTCTATAAGCCTATTGTAATCAATCTGCCTTGATTTTAGATATTCAATTATTTTTTCACAAGTATCAAATAGTCGCTTCATAGACTCTATATCATTCCACGCATTTGCTATTTGATGTGAAATCATAATGTCAAGTTCTTCTTTGTTATTAAAAGCCTCTGCAACTTTAGCATTTAAAATATCTTGAATATTAAATTCAAAACTACTCTTACGAATATCCTCTTTATCAATGTGATTTAATCCTTCTTTAATCATTTGCAAAATCGGAGATACGTATTTTAATATCATGTCGTGTATCAATAATTGCTCACTGATTCTACGTACATATACGTCTTCATCATTTAAAGCAAGCAACTTTTTGTACATGATATTAGGTTCATCATAATGAGCTGTCATAGATCTCAATCCGACATTACACTTCATGCCAAGCTGACGAACCTTTTCTAAAACATTTTTCAATTCTAATGAATTGTAATGTTGTTCATTAAGATAATGTATTAGGTTAGCTAATACTCCGTTCTGATCTTTACCACCTAAATATATACACCATTCATATTGTGATAAATTGATCATCTGCATATGGTAGCGTTTAACGTATGTGTTACTGCTTGACAACATTTCTTTCAAATTGCTACACACTTCACATATCCCTAAAAGACTACCGCTTAACAATTCAAGTACTAATTGCAAATAATTTCCCTGCAATTTGTTATTACATATCTCAACTTTTATCAGTTCAGTATCATGCAATAAACATTCTGAATCTGCAATCGTTTTTTTAGCATTGCTTATCAAGATATTAATAGTCTCCTCATTTGCAATTATTCGCACCTTTTTCATACTCAAACTTTTTATCCTACAAAGTTAGCGAAAAAACATATCACACAGTGATTTACACACGGCTATTTCATTATAACCCATCTAACATTTTGTGAAAATCATCTCTTACCTCATATATAATTACCAACAATTACCATAAGTGGCATCACAAAACGCCCCATACTTACTTATAATCAAATATTTACCACGACCAATCACTATCAAAAAGTTATTCATCAGTTATATTTTGGTGAATGATTCCACCATTGAAACACCTGTTTCCTTTGCCGTCGAACAATTAAAAACGATTGGCGTATGCAAAAAGAAACAGTAACATTTGATAAGCTGCCCGAAGCGGTAGGTTATCTGACCGAACAGGTCATCGAGTTGAAAAAGATGGTAGCGGAACTCCAGCCACAGCCATCCGACAAACATGTATTGGTGGAAATTGAGGATGCTTGCCGTATCATCCGAAAAGCCAAGCCTACCATATATACATTGGTACGCAAAGGGCTACTTCCGGCTTACAAGAAAGGCAAGAAACTCTATTTCTATGAGGACGAGCTTCTTGCTTGGATTGAAAACGGACGGAGAAAAACTGCCGAGCAGACATACGAGGAGATGCTTGCCAATATGCAGAGCGGTGTCCGCCACAAGCCTAAATCATCGGTACAATTTTAATGGGTTGGGCTATGGATACATATTCTATTAATCCGGCATCCATCATTGATGAAGCGATTGATTTAAGCACAAGATTGTCTGGTACGGCATTCCCTATCAGCATATTTCCATCGAGAATCCAACGCATCATCCGTGAGGTACACGAGTGCCATAACTACCCTACCGACTACATTGCCGCAGCCATCCTTACGGCAATAGCAGTCGGCATAGGCAACACACACCTTGCCCAAATCAAGCAAGGCTGGACGGAAAGCCCTATCCTGTATATGGCATTGATTGGAAGACCGGGAGCGAACAAAAGCCATCCGCTCAGCTTTGCGATGAAGCCGTTTCTTGATTATGACTACCGACAGAATCAGGAATTTGAAAAGGCTCTTGCCAAATACGATGAGCTGATGAGCATGAGCCGCAAGGAACGTGCGGAAAGCGGTGGAGGGCAATTTCTACAAGAACCTATCCGCAAACGCTTCTTGGTTTCGGATGTAACGCCCGAAGGGTTGAGCCTCATTCATGCACAAAACAAACGTGGATTGTGTTTGTGGGCTGATGAATTGTCCGCTTGGTTCAAGAATTTCAACCGCTATAACAACGGTTCGGAAGAACAGTTTTGGCTCTCAGTGTTCAGTGCCAAGACTACCATGTCCGACCGCAAGAATGCCAAGAGTTCCATCTTCATCAAGCGTCCGTACATATCGGTCATTGGTACTATCCAAAAGAAAATCTTGAACGAGTTGGCTAAAGGTGAACGCTCCAGCAACGGATTTATCGACCGCATTCTGTTTGTAATGCCTAATCTGCAACAGAAGGCACGATGGAATGATAAAGAATTGCCAGAAGATATAGAGCAAGAATGGAATGCCATTATTGACAGACTGATACAATCAGAGTGCTACCTCAATGAGCATGGAGAAATTGAACCGCAAATTCTCTTCTTCTCAGAGGATGCCAAGAGACGACTTTACGAGTGGCAGCACCATTTCTCTGAGTTGTGCGACCGGGAAACAAACGACACCATTGTGAGTATCTATTGCAAGTTAGAGATATACATCATCCGCTTTTGCCTGATTATCCAACTGGCACGATGGACTTGCGGAGAGTGCGACAAGGCGTGTATAGACCTGCTGACGGTGGAGAGAGCCATTAAACTGACGGAGTATTTCAAAGAGTCCGCATTGAGCGTACAAAATATTCTGAATGAGAATGCCCTCAACAGTCAGCAACAGGCGATAGTCAATCTGCTGCCTCCTTCTTTCACTACTGCCCAAGCTATACAGGTAGCCGAGCAAAACGGAATGAAGGAACGGACATTTCAACGCTTTCTCAATGACAATATCGGAACATTGTTCCGCAAAGAGAAGCATGGAGAATATTCAAAGATTAACCCGTGACATTTTTGTCGGTTTTGACACTTTCCAAACGAAAACGACAATAACGACAAAAGTGACACACCTAAAAAGAAACATACAATGAGTACACATAGATTCATATTAGAACCCTACAAAGGTGTCAGCACACGGCATACTTGCCCGAACTGCCACCGCAAAAGATGTTTTTCCAAGTACATTGATACGGATAGACGAATCCAGTTTCCTGATTACGTGGGGCGTTGCGACCACGAGCAGAAATGCGGTTATCATTTCACGCCCCGTGATTACTTTGAACGGAATCCGTCAGAAAAGGGAAAGTTGTCCGAGGATAACTTTCAGAGCTATGCGCCTATAAAAGAAGTCGAGCCGAAAGCCACTTCTCACATTGATTTGGATATAGTTAACCAGTCGTTACAACGCTATTCTGACAACAAACTGTTTCAATTCTTATCAGCTCAATTCGGAAAATCGGAAACATTGAAGCTGATGGCGAAATACAAAGTCGGCACTTCCAAACATTGGGACGGTGCAACCGTATTTTGGCAAATGGATTATCAGAACAGAGTACGCACGGGTAAGATAATGCTTTACAATCCGACAACTGGTAAACGGATAAAAGAACCGTACAATCATGTCACATGGGTACACTCCGTACTGCACAAGGATGGCTATAATTTGAAGCAATGCTTCTTCGGTGAACATCTGCTTCCAGAAGACAAAAGCCGTCCTGTCGCATTGGTCGAAAGCGAGAAAACAGCAATCATCGCTTCCTACTATCTACCCCAATTCCTATGGATTGCATCGGGTGGAAAGAACGGTTGTTTCAATGCCAACAGTCTGTCCGTTCTCGCAGGAAGAAGCGTTGTATTATTTCCCGATTTGGGAGCGACCGACTATTGGCAGAGCAAAATCGGGTTGATGAAAAGCTACGGAATTGACGTGCAACTGTTCAATTATCTGGAAGCCAAAGCAACCGAAAGTGAACGGAAAGAAGGGTACGACATAGCCGATTATCTGTTGAAGGTACGCCCTGATGAAGCCATACTCCAGCAGATGATTAAGAGGAATCCGAACTTGAAAACACTGATAGAGACATTCGATTTGAAACTCGTCAGCGTACAACGAGGCATCCCTCAACCGAAAGTTTCACCGCCTAAGAAACGAGGATTCAGACTTTGAACAAAGGGAGAGGAATCGAGACTTTTTTACTGTAGCAAGTTAATGTCGGTGTATTACATTTCCCGACCACTTGCTCCTCAAAAAGTCTGAGGAGGCGGCTCCCGATGGTCACAAATTATTCACTAAAAGCAATTCAAAATGGAAAAGAAACATACGATAACACTCCGTCTGTCTTACGACCAACTCGCATGGCTCGGTGCGCTTTGCAGACGGAGCAAGCAGACCCAAAGCGCAGTCATCCGTTCACTCATTGAGAACGGAACAGTACGTGAACGAATCACGAAAGAGCATATCCACATCATCCGTCAGTTGATAGGTGAAAGCACCAATCTTAACCAATTGGCGAAGCAGGCAAACACCTACGGCTTCTTTGCCGTTGCCAAAAGATGCGAGGAGATGGCGCAGCGTATTAACCAACTTATAAAGCAACTGAAAGATGATAGGTAAGCAAACCAAAGGAACATCGTTCGGTGGTTGTGTCCGTTATGTCCTCAAAGAGGAGAAATCCAAGTTGCTGGAAGCTGTCGGAGTGGATGGCTCACCCGAACAGATGGCAGAGCAATTTGAATTACAGGCGTTGCTCAACGACAAGGTAAAGAATATTGTCGGACACACCTCGCTCAACTTCTCTCCTGAAGATGGCGAACGCCTGAAGTCTGATGATACGTTGATGTTGCAAATCGCCCATGACTATATGAAACTGATGGGCATCGAAAACACGCAGTACATCATCGCCCGGCATATCGACCGTGAGCATCCGCATTGCCACATCGTTTTCAATCGTGTGGACAATGACGGTAAGACGATTAGCGACAAAAACGACTTCCGCAGAAATGAAAAAGTGTGTAAGATGTTGACGGCAAAATACCGCTTGCACTTTGCCAATGGTAAAGACCATATCAAGGAGGAACGCTTGCGCCCATACGACCGGGCAAAGCATGAGATATACAAGGCGTTGAAAGAGGAATTGCCCAAAGCTCAAAGTTGGGATGAACTGAAAGGAGCCCTTGCCGACCGTGACATTGATATGAAATTCAAGGTCTGTCGGACTACAAGGGAAATACAGGGAGTCAAGTTTGAGTATGACGGCTTTTCTTTCTCCGGTTCAAAGGTCAGCCGTGAGTTCAGCTATTTGAATATAGACAACCGATTGGAGCAGAATGCTTGTGCATCTTCATTTGAATACCATAAACAAAGATTCACGCATAAAGATGAAGAGGCGCAGCAAAGCGTTTCCCATTCCGACAATGGCTCAAGCATCGGTCTTGGCCTGTTGAATGGCTGTTCATCATACGATGCTACTGCCGCAGAAGAAGCAGAGTTCAATCGCCTGATGAAAAAGAAAAAGGCTAAGCGCAAGCGAGGCTTTCGTTTATAATCCACTATTTATTAACTTTTTAAATTCAAACAATTATGGAACAAAAAGATTTGATTCTTGATTTCAATCTCTATCTGTGTGAGAAGTTTGGCTACAGAAACAGTTGTAGCGTGATGCAAAATGCCAATGGCTTTTGTGTAGACATCCGTGAGCGTGATTTGGACTGCTACATCCGCTTCTGGGAGTACAGCAACGGAAGAGGTAACTTCCCCGACTGGGCTATCATCATCGTGCGTAGCAACTTCAAGAAGAACCAAGCCGAAAACCTGAAAGACTTGGCTCATTTCTTCAAGGAGTACATGCCACGCTACGGGTACAAATATCTCTGTACCGAAGGGGATGATTACAAGTATTATCAGACGCTCGGATTGAAGCTCATCCATCAAGACCTGTTCGGACAAGAAAACTATGGATTGGCAATGAAGGATTTGAATGTCTGAGACTTGGTTTGAAGGTTAAGGAGGGGATTCTTCCTCTCCTTTTCTTTTTATATACCGATAAATCAGAATTTAGAGGCGATGACGAAGCAGCTCTATGATTACTGGTTTGTACAGTTTGATTTCCCGAATGAGGAAGGGAAACCGTATAAATCAAGTGGTGGAGAGATGGTGTGGAACGAAAAACTTAAACGAAAAATTCCTAAAGGATGGGATAATTGTACATTAGAGTATTTCCTAACCATTAAAAACGGACGTGACCACAAGCATTTAGCCGAAGGTGTATATCCTGTTTATGGTAGCGGTGGAGAAATGCGCAGAGTTAATGAAAACTTATATAGAGGAGAGTCGGTTTTAATGCCAAGAAAAGGGACATTAAACAACATCATGTATGTTGATGAAGCCTTTTGGACTGTTGATACAATGTTCTATTCTGAAATGAAAGTCCCGTATTGTGCTAAATATATTTTCTTTGCCATCAAAGACATTGATTTTACAAGATGGGATTCAGGAACAGGTGTGCCAAGCATGACTGCTTCAACTCTTTATAACTTACCAATGATAAAGCCCCATAAAGATTTACTCAAAAGATTCGACAAAACAATAACTCCGATATTTTACAAAATGAAGCAAATAAGAGTAGAATGCGAGGAATTGACCAAGCAACGCGACGAACTTCTCCCGCTATTGATGAACGGTCAAGTGTCGGTAAATTCTGATTTATCGCACGATTAATAGCTATCTTTTTATCTAACGTAGATATTACACTTGATATTCTTTTCTGTTCGCTGATTGGCGGTATTGGGAAAGCGTATTCCGAAAGCAAATCAAATGTAATTTGTGGAAATGAACCTATTCGATTTTCGGCTCTTCGTTGGAGTATATCAAGAAAAGGTTGATTGGTCAAACAATAATAAAAATACTCCAAATCAACATCTTCATTATATTTTCGCAATACCATCAATTTGGTAGACACAACATAGTCTTTTGTGTCTTCTGTTGTAACTTTAGCAAATCTTCTGTTAGCAGGACGTATTTCACTGAACAATATATCGTCCTTTACTATGGTCTTCTTAAATTGACCTTTTAGCTCATCTACAGAAGTTAGCGTGCCGCTACCCATTACGCCATTTTCTACATCAGATGTATTTATGGCAATGAGTTTGTCTTTATCAAATTTGTGAGTCTCTGAAACTGTGCGCACAATTTGATTTATTTTCAGAACTTGAGTACGATTTGCATTATATTTTCTCAATTCCATCACTTTTTTCGTTTTACTCCTTACCCAACTTAGCTTCATTCTCTTTTATAATAACCGTGTTTACTCCACAAATTGGGGAGTAAATGTAGACATTGGATAAATAAATTTTCCACAACTTGTGGAAGAATTACTTATCCAACATTCCTTTAATCTGTTTATCAAAGTCAGAATCAATACGTTGGGTTTTATTAAAAATGTCATATTCGCTTTCTGCCTTTGCCTTGGCTTGTGCCGCAGAAATGCGTCCTTTATCCGGCAATATCTGATATTTGCGGAAAGTCAGAAACTCATTGACACTGGCTGCAAACTGCTCCATATTAAACGTGTTCTCTCGTTCAATGAGGTCTTCGATATAATCAAAAAATCCCGTTACGGCACGTTCCAACCGACGGATTTCATTCTCCTGCAAATAGTTTTTGGCTATTGACACATCCGATTTCAAGATACGTCCGTCAGGAGCATTCTTCCATGTGGTCAGCCCCATGTGTTCTTGGGTATGGTCTGCCTTAGTGTAGATGATTTCTGCTGCCGTTTGCCCAGTAATGGCATAGTGAAAACGGTTTTGTATCATGGCATAGAAATCGTGTGTGGTAGGCGAGTTATTGTCATAGTCAATACTGCACTCTGCGTATATATCGGTAATCTGCTGCCAAATACGCCGTTCACTGGCACGGATAGAGCGTACTCTTTCAAGCAATTCACGAAAATAGTCCTTTCCGAATACAGCCGTTCCCTGTTTTAAGCGTTCATCATCAAGCACAAACCCTTTCTTGATATACTCATTGAGAATCTTGGTAGCCCACTGGCGAAACTTGGTTGCTTTGGGAGAAGAGATACGGTAGCCAACTGCGATAATCATATCAAGATTATAGAAATCAACCAACTCTTCAACCTCACCTCTTATGCCTCGATTTACGACAGTTGCAATTTTTGCAACTGTCGTGTCTTGCTGTAGTTCTTCGTCCTTGAATATATTGGCTATGTGGCGACTAATCCCGGATTTGTCAATACCGAAAAGCTCTGCCATAGCTTTCTGCGTACACCAAATGGTCTCGTCTTTTATAACCACCTGCACCTTAACCTCTTTATCGGGAAGGCTGTATAGCAAAAACTGGATTTCGTTACTCATTGTTACCTACATTTGCGTTGAACTGCAATGCATCCAACTGTTTCATAATTTCCTCTTCCAATCTATGACTCTCAGCAAATTGCTTGGCGAGAGTTTGCTTATAATTCGCCATACGAGCATTGAACTCGTCTTCCGTTATATCTACATAATCAATCTTGATGTCGAAATATTGCCCGGCAGAAAGAGAATATCCCTTTTCCTTTATCTCATCGTAAGAGACAGCCACAGAGAAATCTTCCACTGCCTCCTTTCGCTGGAATGTGCCGACAATCTTTTCTATCTCTTCATCGTTCAGACGCACCTTTTTCAATCCGTTAGCATCTTTGTATTCCTCGCCCAATTTGCTGGCATCAATCAAGATTACTTTGTCGGCAGTTGCAGACTTGTCAAAGAACAGCACACTGACATTTGTACCTGTATTGGCAAACACGTTGCTTGGCATAGAAACACAGCCAAATACCACTTTGTCATCTACAATTTTATGAAGAATTTTGTTCTCAATGCCGCTTTTTGCTGTAATAAAACCAGTAGGGATAACAATCGCACCTTTACCCGTCTTTTTCAGCGAATTGATAACGTGCTGAATGAAACAGGTGTATATTGCCATTGATTCTTTCTTTTTGGCAGGTACATTGGGAACTCCTGCCCAAAAACGGGCTGGCATGGCGGCTATCTTCTCGCGAGTGTCCGAGAAGTCCATCTTGAAAGGCGGATTGCTTACCACAAAATCAAACTGGCGCAATTGTTGTCCATCATCGCTCTTGTGATAAGGACTTACAAGCGTGTCACCTTGAATAGCATTGTCAAGCGAAGATACAAGCCCGTTGAGTAATAAATTTAATTTCAGCATCTTGTTGCTCCGTTGGGATATATCTTGTGAGAAGATAGTACAACGGTCTTCGCTTATTTGATGGCTAAGTGCCATAAGCAATGTACCTGTTCCTGCTGAGGGGTCATAACACTCCATGCTATGCAAGTCGGCATTATCACCCACCAACAGACGAGCCATAATCGTGGCAATGGCGTGAGGCGTATAATATTCCGCATACTTGCCGCCTCCGGCTGTATTATAGTCTTTAATCAGATATTCAAAGATGCTGGAAAAGAAATCGTAATTCTGTGCAAACGCTTCCTCGAAAGAGAAATTCACGAGTTTATCCACCAGAGCACGAGCGAATGGCGCACGTTGTGCCGAATCGGTCACAAACGGTGTCAGTGCCTCGAACAATGGAATCTTCGTGTTGGCTGTGGTCTGCGTGGAGAATATATCAGCATTCAACTCCGCTATATCCGTCATCGTAGAGTCGAATATAGTGTCAAAATCACCTTTTCCCTGCTGGTTCCAAAGATTGGCAATCAGATGGTACGGTTCGAGCATCGGGACATCTGGCGAAATGGCACTCTGAATAAGCATACGCTCATCGGCAGAAAGATTTTCGTATGCCGTTTCCCATTTTACATCTCCTGTCAGTTTCTTGGCAATCTCGCTTTTCGCATTTTTCAGTTCATAACCGAATTTGTCATTCAGGAATTTATAGAGAAACACCTGAGTGATAATCTTATATTCGTTACCATCGTTTCCCATGCCGTATGATTGGCAGGTGGCTTTAAGCCCATCGATGAGTTTTAATGTTTTTTCTTTAATATCTGACATAATCTTTATGCAATGCCGTAAGTGGCGTTATATTGGTTGATATACTGTTGTGAAATGCGTGTCTGGATGAACTTGTAATCGTCCATTTCAGGCTTGATTTGCGGAAAATGAAACAGGCATCCGTTGATAAGAGCCATCACCGTGCGCCCGAAATAAGCATCCTTTTTCAGAATGTCATTACGGTCATACACTTTGGCATCCACATCCTCTTTTATAATATTGAGGATAGCAGCAATCTCTTCGTCAAGGAAAGAGAACATAGGCTTCTGTCCTTTATCTTTCCTTTGCTTATTCACTTCACGTATGCGCTTGTGTACACGGGCAAATTTTTCATCGCCCTTGTACTTTTTCAACAAGACATTGTTGCGTTTTTGCAACTCTTGCAGGCGACCAATAATTTCATCCAAAGCCTGTGTCTCCTCGTTGAATTTAGCTATTGTGTCAATCACAAAACCGTGTTCCTTGAAGCGTTCCATAAAGGCTTCACGCAACGAAATGAACTCCGGGTCGTCTTGGTCAAAGTTCTGGGTAAACGAAGAAATGGTACGCTGCCATTTCTCTTTCAATTCCACACCACCGGATATAAGGCGCATTTCCTCTTGTCCTATTTTGGAGAAAGTGAACTCTATATCCATCATTGCCTCATTGATTAGGGCTTTCGTTTCCTCGTTTGCATTGAAAGCCTCTTTCTGATTGATGATACTAATCCGTCTCTGTACCTCAGAGAGCAGTTGCGGCAACTTGGTGATTTCGAGTTTGGCAAACTGTTCTTTCATTTCATCATCACCGAATGTACGCACGATATTTGCCATATTCTTGGCTGACTCCAACGCCTGTTTCAAGTCGAGCAATACAGCCTTATCCTCTTCAGTGGAGATTTCTGAAGAAAACTCTTCCGCATTGTCGTATGTGTAATTGAAGAGCGTTTGCCGAACTTTCTTCATTTGGTTCAATATCTCTTCCTTGTCCTCAATGACTTGGGTAAAAGTGTCGGTAGCAGCGGATTCACCTGTTTCGTCCACATCATTGAAGCGGTTCAACTCTTGCAGATAGGCTTCGTTGGTTTCCTTGAAGTTTCGCTTGATGTCTGCGAAGTCAATGACAAAACCGTAACGCATACCGGGATAAGGGCGGTTTACACGTGTTATGGCTTGAAGCAGATTGTGGTCTTTCAATTTGCGCCCGAAATACAGCCGTTTCAAGCGTGGCGCATCAAAACCAGTCAAAAGCATATTGAAGACAATGAGAATATCCACTGTCATATTTTTCTTGAAGTCCTTGACTATCTGCTTGCGAGTTTCCTTGTCATCAGTATCGTGAAGAATAATTCCGGCTTTCAATGGCCTATATTTTGATTTGTAATCCACTTCCGGCTCACCCACCACATACGAACCATCGGCAAGTTTTATCTTGATGGGCTTCGGCTGATACTTCAACCACTCTTCTTGGAATACATCATAAAGCCGTCTTGCCTGTTCGCTGGTTTCACAGATAACCATACCACCCAAAGTATCGTCACCCTGTATCTTGCGAAACTCTTTTAAGTCCGTCATAATGTAACGAGCCAACTCGTTTACATAACTTGGATGCTCTATGATTTCCGACTTACGGATGTCTTTTTTTTGCACAAGGGTTTCCAGTTTGTCATACACATCAGACAAACGTTCTTTGTAGGAAGTTTCTATATCCTCACGTATGATTTTCAGCGTGTAGCCATCGGCAATGGACTTGTCGTAATAATAGGTATGCAGATAGTTACCGAACACCTTGCAACTGGCACGTTCCTCCTTTAACAACGGTGTACCAGTAAGTGCGATTTTAACCGCATCGGTGTCGGCATCAAAGAGATTGGCAAGAAAGCATCCACCGGGTTTATATCCTCGATGAGCCTCGTCAAGAATGAAGATGCGCTGGAGATTGGTTGCATAATCGCTGATACGCACCTTCTCCTTATCCTCGGCAAAGCGTTGAATGTTCACAACCGTGATTTCTGCCTGTCCGCTTACACCTTGTTGAGCCTGATTACTGCGGAACTGCTCCATCAGTTCGGCTCTTGTATTGGCAGTAGATACTACCAGCCCACGAGCTTCAAACTCTTGTGTGGCTTGTTCCAAAAGGTCAAGGCGGTCTACTATAAAATAGAATTTGGCAACCTTATTTTGTTTGGAATAGAAATCGTTAAGAATATAAGTCAGATAGTATGACAAGGCGGTTTTACCACTCCCTTGTGTATGCCATACTACGCCCGATTTTATCCCCTCTGCCATTTTTTGGCGAATAGCCAAGGATGCAAACAATTGTTGGTAACGCATAATATGCTTTTGGTCGGTAAATTCTATCTTTCCATCTACCTCACGCTCCATACGGACATAGGCAATACCATATCTGATGATATACAACAACCGCTCAGGCGAACACATAGAGGTTAAAATTCGGTTTGTAGGAGTATTGAAACCGAGATTTGTCTGATATTCAGGGCTTGTATGAATGACTTGGCAGTTGTAATCAGACAATATCTGTTTTTCCACCGTCTTGTCAATCTCCTTATACAAGTAGTCACGATGGAATGGTGCAATTTTCTGACCGCTTAAATTTTCTTCACGGAAGCAATTGAATGGTGCGTATGAACGTGCCCCAGTACAATAGAAAGCCCCTTGTATGGGTACGATACCGCCCAACGCATCATATTCCATATTATTGCTGAATATCATCAACTGCGTAATGTTGATGAAACGGCGGAATTTCTTATTGGGAAAACGTTCTTTGTTCATTCGTGCGCTCTCTGCCAACATACCACCATGATTGTTGGGCTTCTTCACTTCTACAAAACAAAGTGGCAACCCGTTTACGAACAAAGTAATGTCAGGACGAAATTCATCCTGTCCGTTCTTACAGGTAAATTCGGCTGTGAAATGGAACGTATTATTCCCAATGTTATCAAAGTCTATCAGCTTTACAGGCGAAACGGCTTTGAGACGATTGTAAAAGCCTCGACCGAGATCATCATCGTTCAGTTCCTTGCGAATATCTTTCAAAACTTGAAGAAACTCTCCCTCGTGTCCGGGATTCAGATTTTTAAACTGCCGTTCAAATACCTGCAAAAGAATATTCGTGTCACCGTCATAGACCGTGCCATTCTTATCTTCACTCAACTTACCAAAGTAAGTATATCCTATTCGGGTCAGGTGAACCATTGCAGGCATCTGCACCCGTGTAGCTTCCGAAAACTGCTTCATATCACCTATCCTTTTTGTCGGTTATCAAATCCTTCAAATCGACCTGCAATATCTCTGCTATCTGTTGCAAGGTTTCCAAATTCGGTTGAATCCTATTACAGGCATAAGCATTTACCATACTGAAACTCTTGTCGAGTTTCTTAGCCAACCATGTCTGAGAGATACCTTTTTCAGATAATACAGCCTTTATTCTATTCAATTTCATTCTTTGATGCGATTTTATAGTGCAAATATAGTGAATTATATTCGATAACCAAGATTAGTTTGTTTATATCGAAGCATCCTTTACCTATAGCATTTCTCTAATAAATTCATATAAGAAAGTAGCACTTGCAAAACAACAAGTTTTATGATGTCCGTCAGCTTTCTTTATATCGGCAAAGTCAGATACCGCTTTAATCCAAAGAGCTTTTTTACCAAGAGTATGAGCTGTTGCATAAAGAGCAAACCCCTCCATATCAAGCGCTTGCAATTTGCGTTCATCTTCTTGCAAATCTTTTACAACAGACGAAGAAGCGACAACAAAAGGACCACATACTGTTTTGGCTATACAAGCAGATACGTTTGATTTTTCATCTTTTAAATTAGCATCATGAATGGACTCGTTTATATTTCTTAGATGATCTGGATCAGATATAAACTCAGCCACCAATGCTATCAAACTATGATTTGCATGTATCTGATTCATTTCTTTTAAAAATTTAATATCGCCAGATACCTGTTCTTTAAGCTTACCCGAAGCATAATCATGTATTGCATCAGCTATAATGATATCATCTAGTGCAATATCACCATTATCTACCCCCGCAGTAATACCTGTCATAAAAATTGTATCTACTCCAAAATGATTATACAATGTAGAGGCTAGAATTGATGTTGCACAAATGCCAGGTTTATTTGCACATGCCGCTATAATACTATAATCTTTCAAATGACTACCTGTAATCTTGGTCGTCTTAAATACATATGGAAGTCCTTCTACTTGTATCGACTTCCAATCACACCCAACAAAAGCCTTTTGCATCATTATGAATTCCTCATTCAATGCACAAATAATCCCCAAATCATGAGTATTGCTATTTTTAATGGATGCTTCTAAATCTTTCTTCATTTGTCCTAATTGACAGACTTTATCTTTGAGTTGAACTTTCCATTCGTTATTTTTCCGCGAATAAAACAACAAATACCACAATTTATCCTTAAATTCCTTCTGCTGTTCAGAAAATTCTTCCTCATATTCAGTCAAGCCAATTATTTGGATTGGCTTCTTTATACTTTGATTAATGTATATTTCCTCCAATAACTCTACACCACCACGTCTATTCATCTCAGTTTCTAAATCTTCCCGATGCTCAGGAAGTACCATATCAAGAATGAGCATATCATATGTCTTTTCCTGAAGCAACTCTCTACCATCAACCAAACAATCAGCCTCGTCAATTACTATTTCACCCTGAGGGAATAAAGGTTGAATAACAGATTTAAGCGAATTTCTTTTGTCTTGACTGTCGTCTAATATTAAAATTTGGATCATGCTATAATTTCTTTTATTTGTTTTTTTAATTGATTCTTCCAATCATTTTTTTGCGAAGAATAATATATATATGATTTATAATTTTGAGGATAATCATTCTTAAGATCAATATCAAAAGCATCCAATTGTTTACGACCAAACACGTTATACATTGTAACTACAATGACTGGGGTCATAATTTGTCGAAGAAACATACCTTCAAGAATATATTGACCTGCAGAAGGTTCTGGCAAACCACCACTTGCATCTGTAGACAAGTCATAGGTTGACATAGACATATCCAATAATATCAGAGAGTAATCACTCCCACGTTCAAAAATTTCTTCTTGTGCAGAATTATACGATGCGCAATGAGTAACTTCATAATTAGAAAACTCCTGCCTAAGGAAAGCTAGTATATTACTAGCTTTTTCTTCATAATCTTCAACTAACAATATTTTTTTCATCAACCAACATATCTTTTATATTAAACAATACATCAACAATACATTTACCTTCAATAGCTTGGATAGTAAAAGTATTATTCGTGTTACCAAAATCATATTTCACAATAGTCATAGCTTTCACCAAACCACTACCACCTTCCTGCTGCAACTTTGCAATATCATTCATCTTCCTCTCTAAAATATGATTCAGTTCATTTTCTTGAATACCAGTTTGAATATCATTTATTAATGATATTTTTATGACACTATCATCCATCATTTGAGAATTTATTTGGAAAATTCTTGGGTTTGTACTCTTGCTATATTTCAACATATTTGTCAGAAAAATAAAAAACAAGTCAAACATAGAAGAACTATATTCAGAACGTATCTGAGTAGGTAAAGATACCATTTTTACATTCATTTCAAATTGAATATCTGAATAATATCTTGCTGCTTGCTCCATAGTCATACGAATATGATTCTCAATATCAAAATCTTCAAATTTGGTTTCTTGTCTATGAAACCATTTTTCTACTTTCGTCAACTTATTTATCAAAGCTGCTCTCGCATTGTTAACTGCAGTTTTTAAATCTGCATTCAAAGTCTTATGACCAGAAAGGGAATCAAAACTAAGTTCTAATGTTTGCAAATGTCCCAATATATCCGGTTTCAATTGATTAGAGATTCTCTCTCTAATATTTTCTAATCGTCTCTCGGTTATTTCCCAAAGATAAGCCATTACACCCTTACAAAACGACTCCCGATCTTGAGTTTTAAATTCGACATCCATCAGACGATTACACAACTCTTTCGTATCTACAACATAATCAAATTCTCCTATTTTCTCGTCATCTTCGTCTACACGAATTTGAATAACTGTATCTTTAAACGAAGTTATAAGAAAATCTATATCCTTAGAAAATTTAACTTGCGCACGATACAAGTTCTCACGCATTTCTAAATCCAAAGAGTATTCAACAGACCAATAATCAGATGGCATATATTGTTGTCCAGACTGGTTCAGTATTAGATTCAATCGCTCAAAATCAGATCGTAATTCCCCCTCAAATACTCCATGTCTAATTCGTGTACTTAAATATGTTCCTAAACCAAATCTACTCTTCAAGAATGCATATCTTATTACGTTAAAAATTTGAAGTGCAACTTCTTCAATTGCATTATTAGAGTAAGTAGCAATATCATCAATTAAGTCTACTGCATTATTATGCGAAAAATCAGAACCATTAACCAGCACAAAAACCCTATTACTGCGTACCAGGGCAGCCTGTTTCTTAAACCTGTCATACAAATCATCAATTTTACATAATTCATACTTCATTATTGCATCTTCATTTACAAAAATCTTACTATCGTCTAATTTCTTCATTCCTCTATATGCGACAATTTCATGCATTAATTCTGTACACATATTAGAATATAAATTATTTTGAGGAAATTTACTTTTCAGAAAACTAGCAATCTTAATTTTTTCATCAAGCACCTCCAATGTACTTTTTAACTTATAGTGATGATACAATAAATCATCTGTGACAAGTAGAAATAGAAACAATTCCACTTTCCTAGGGTCTCTCTTTTTAAATTTATCCAATAAATCTGATGGATAAATTACATTTTCATATTTACAATAACTTTCTAACACAAACTGTTTTTGAGGATAGTTCTCTGCGTTTAGGAATATAAATATCAAAAAATCAATATCATTCTTTAAGCCATCATATCTTGAATTCTTAATATCCATCATGAATTGTCTTGTATCCACTTTTGATACAAAAGCTTTATTTTCAATATACTTCTCTACATAAAAACGAATAGCTTTTTGTCGAAACGCTACTCCCATATTTATGTACGACATAAAAGTATATTCCACGGATGCTTGTACAGTAGGTATATATTCAGTATTTTTTTCAATTATAGAATTCCATAGTCCTATTGCCTTTTCATATTCTTTGTTCTCGAAAGTAATTTTCGCATTATCCACTTCACGTATGTAGTCAACAACTTTAGATTCCTCAGTTGTTAATTTCTCTACTCTTCTTTTCTGATATGGTATAACTACAGATCCTTCACCATATTTTAGTCCCAAATCCAAATATGTTAGTTTTTCTGCATTATTTTCAAAAGCAGTAGTAAAAAGCGGATCAAAACAACTCATAGTAGATAAATGAAGCCACGGATCTTTCTCCCATTTTTTTTCTTCTTTTATATAATAATCTAATCCACATGCAAAACTTAAACCATACAAATTTTTACAACGTTGATATAATAAATCTAGGCTTATTGCATTATCCTGTTCCGTCATCACGGAATAAATCAATTTTGCAACTTCATTCAGAACAGAATCAGCACTATTTACTATTTGCCTAAAGCCATTATTCTTAAAAAGCAAAGCCCTGCAGTACAACTTTAAAACATCAAAATGATACGGTTTATTAGATATAAATATTCCACATTCAGAAATCACTTTATCGTATTCTCCTGTATAGTATTTATCAAGTATAGATATAAAATCCTTATCATAATATCCTTCAGGCAGTTTATTGTGAGGTTTAAGCAAAATATATGGTATCCAACAACGATCTGAGGTTATATTATAAAGCACTAATGCAAACTCATTTACAGCATCTTTTTTCTTTGTATCTTTTATTATATAAGATCGCAGAATATAATTCATTAATATATACCTATCTATCACAGAATTCAAACTTTCCATCATTAATGCAACAGAAAGGTCATCTATATTATAATTTTGATAGTAGTTCAGACGAAACAGATAGTAATTATAACGATCATTTTGAAATTCAGTTCTATTTTTTTTGTACCGTGAATACAACTCTGCATCATACTCATAAGAGGGAACAGAACGCTGACTTCTTGATAATATATTTGACAATATTATCGGAACGATTCCTCGTTTTAAATCTTTATGAATCGTATTAAAATTGCTAACAATCTCAATTGCTTTTGACAGATTATTTTGCAGTCCAGCTATTGTTAGTCGCATCTCATAATACCAGACAGTATATCCTATACTCTTTAAGGATTCTTCCAGTAATGATTCTGCTTGTGAGTACTCCCCCAAAAGAATATGTTTTTCAATCTTATCGCGTAATGGAATGAATTTCCTTAAAATATTTTTATGTTTTTTGAAACTTTGTAATATCCAGTTAATTTCGACTTCGACCGATTGAGGTTTATAGAAATAACGATTCCAACCTGTACCAAGTTCCTCAATCCGCTTGGGCACCATATTGCCCCATATAACACTACTTAGAATAGGGCGAGATTCAAACAAACTCCCCAAAGTCAAATTGATTAAAGCATTATTTTCTGCATATTTCAATGTAAATGCAATCTCCGACCATTTTTTCTTATCTCCTTTCATTGAAAGAAAAGCTTCTATGACTTGATAATCTTTCCAAGATGACTTAATCTTTGGAATTAATATTTGAGGAATAAATCGTTTATTTATCATTGTTATTTATCTATGTAAAATTTTCTATTTTATTAGCTTTACGAAAGCTTGCCTATTTGCTTTCTTAATAGTCTAGAATACTTTACTTTTAATTCAGCACTTAGAAACGAGTATTGAATTACAGTCTCAAACTTGGGCAACAGCTTGACATACTTATTTATCAGTCGTTCTACAATCACATTCTCTATGCCCAAAGTGGCTGCTGCCTTGATAAAGTCTTCCTTTTGAAGCTTTTTCTTCCGACCATTCAAGGTCAATGCCAGTTCTTCATCATCTTTGGGATTGATGATAGCCGCATTTAGCAAATCGTAAGCAGGGGTTAGACGTATCTTATCCATCGCTTCATATAAAGAGAAATTTTTCAAATGCATATCGTTATTCCCTGTCAGCCAAGAGAAAAGCACCAATTCGAAGAAATTGGTAACATCCATTTTGGGTAAAGAAGAATATTTCAAAACTGCCTTGCCAATACGCTCATAACTGCTCTTGTATTTATACTCTGTTTGCCTTTCCGTCAATTGGCACATATCTTCCATTGCTATCTTTTCTCCGGCAGGCGTCCTGTCTATTCGACGGGTAAGATAGCATAGAGTATCATCCGCCATCCGCATCAGCGTGTGAGGAACTACACCAATACGTGCCACCTCTGCAAGGTGCATAGTCAAATCCTCAACCTCAGGCATCATTTCATATTGAGAGGTCTGCGGCTTACATATATAACCACCCCAAAGCCCGACAATCGTCAATCGCTTACTGCCTTCATGCTCGTTCAAATGTAAGGACAATTTCGGCTGAACACCAGTCAAAGAGGTTTGGTCTTGAATGATTTGCAGAGCAAGCTGGTCTAGTTGCTCTGTCGTATAATCAAGAACAGGCAATGTTGTTGTTCCGAAGAACTTCTTTATGCAAGCTGTGTGCATATCCCTTTCCCCCTTTAAGAGTGGACGATAACAATACAGACAATTACACATGGTTCACCTCCTTTTCTTCCATTGGAATAACGCTTACCGCTCCAATACAATCCTTGCAGCAAGTCATGAGCAACGACATCCGATCAAGAATACTGATGTCTGTATTCCGCAGTGCAACATCCAACAGCCATCCTTCAGGTATCAAACCATCGAAAAACGGAAACAACACAGAGCTTGTATATGCATCTGCCTGTAAAGGCAATGTCAGGCTAACAGCATTAGCCGTTTCCAAAGAGAGATATTCCGGCAAATAGCGGAACTCATATCCAGCATCGTTTTCTGTTAGAATCCCTGCCAATTGGTCTTTGTAAAATATACGGGCTTGTCTCATTGATTATCAGTTTTAGAAGTGGCAACCATTTCATAATTGAAGAAATCAAGAAGCTGATTCACCTTATCAAGACGCAGCGTTTCCTTTCCTTGTTCAAGGTCTCGCACAAAGCGCAATCCTACTCCCGACTTCAACGAAAGCTCCTCTTGCGTCAGATTATACTGTTTTCGCAGCATCTTGACCGTAGTAGAGAGATTATTCATAAGCATCCAACGTTTAAAATCCATGATTTTACAATAAAGACTACACCTCGTAATAAATCAAACAAGTTTGATTCTTCACTCGGCTTACACTTCATTTATACCTTTTCGGGTGCAAAGTTAATACAAATATCTCACATTATACCATAGGGGGTATAATTAATTTTACCACCAATATTATTATATCAGATAAGGTATAATACAGTCAGATTCAAAACCACAGATTAAAGTACACAAGCACTGTTTTACACTTTTCCAAGCGAATAATTCAGATTCATTACACTTTTTACAACGAATCAAACATCTAAAATAACTGGAGGAAAAAATCCCACCGCAAACCGCAGAAATTCCAAGAAAAGCACTACCTTTGTATTCAACAAGCGTTCTGTAACATCCATGCGGAAATTCCCTATCATTCAACGCGTTGAATCTGATAGCGGACATTCCACAAAAGGACTGAAAAGAGGCGGTACAACACGTATATGCAAAACAATGAAATACAACGATTTGCATTTGTCCCTACATTCTGTGTACTTGTAAAAACAGAGGTTGTACCGATTAAAATGAATAGTCACTGATAATCAGTGATGTAAATATGCTGCATCGGAAGTTGCCGAGGAGGAATGGTATTCGGTCGAGGAAGTTTGCGCAAAGTTTAATATGTCTAAGGAGGCTGTCTATCGTTTTGTGTCGGAGCGAAAGATTGGTAAGCGTAAGGACAAGTGTAAGGTATTCTATTCGCGCCGACAGTTCGACAAGGCTATGGGAGTAGATTCAGAGCTGGAACCGGAATATTACACCATGCCAGAAGCAATGGCTCGATATAATATGACACGCGATCAGATTTCGCATTATGTACGCACACATAATATTCCGCGCACATACGAAGGTCGATATGTGAGAATAGACCGAAAGGCGCTTGACGCGCTGTTTGCACCGCCCAAGATAGGTTAAAAACCGGTGAATGATACAGGTGAGATAATATTCACTTGTTCACCGTCAACCACTTATATAGTTTTGCAGAAAAATCAATCAATAAATCAAAAGCACAGATATGTTACCATCAACATGTTCTAAAGTAACCTTGCGCCAGCGTCCGATAAGCAATGACAGGCTGTCGCTATATCTGGACTACTATCCGGCAGTCCGCAATCCTAAAACAATGAAGATGTCTCGCAGAGAATCGCTCGGGTTTTACATCTTTGCCAATCCTCGCAGCAAGTATCAAAAGGAGTACAACGATTCTATTCTGATGCGTGCCGAACTCATCCGTTGCCGTCGCCAAGAGGCCGTTATAAATCAAGAGTTCGGTTTCATGGATCGTGAGCAACCGAAAGCAGACTTCCTCGAATACTTTGAGGAGAAGGCAAAGGAACATTATGAAAAGTGGACGATTACATATCGTCACTTTCAGCATTTCGTAAAAGGTAAATGCACCTTTGGAGATGTGACAGTGGATCTTTGCAACAAGTTCCGCAACTATCTTCTGAAAGCCAAACAGCTAAGACATTCGAAAATGAACATTTCTCGGAATTCTGCAGCTGGATATTTCTCCACTTTCCGCGCATTGCTGAAAGCGGCGTATAAAGAACGATTGCTCCAAGAGAATTTGAATGACTTTATCGAGGAAATTGAATATGAGGAAGTCAAGAAGAACTTCCTGACAGCTGAAGAGGTAAAGCAACTTGCAGCCACTCCATGCGACAAGCCTGTGCTTAAGCAAGCATCACTATTCTCTATCCTTACCGGACTTCGTATAAGTGATATTCTAAAGTTACGATGGGAAGACATCCGTCCTGACTCAACCGGTGAAATGGCTATGTTTGTGCGGATTCAAAAGACGCAGAAAGAGTCTGTACACCCTCTCAGTCCGGAAATGCTTGCGCTGTGTGGTGAACGAGGAAAAGGGATTGTGTTCAAGGGGTTCAACCGATCGATGACACAAGGAGATCTGAAAAAATGGCTTAAAGCCGCAGGTATAACCAAACGCATCACGTTCCACTGTGGAAAACATTTCAAATTGTCTTTATCTTTGAAGATGAGCAACTTGCAAGACCTTGTTGCTTGACAGATAACGATTTAGAAACGAGCGAAGTTCTATATTCTTCCTTGTTCTACATTAAATCAAAAGAACGTATCTACAATCACAAAGGTAGCAAATTATTTCCATCTAACAAAAACAATCTTAATTAGAGTTCCCTGAATAATTTACTCATCTCCAATACCTCAACACGCAAATCCCTGCATCGGTATAATTATTCTCCGATAATTGCAGGGATTTGCCATTAATTCCAGTATAAAACATAAAGCATAAAGAAGTTCTCGGAGGAACTTCATAACGTTTTTGACGAAATAGCACATACCCGTCCAACAAGTAGCCGTTTCAGGTAACTTTGCTCTAATATTATTGGCTCTGTAGATTCGCTTTCCGGTACCAAAAGTTGCTTCGATCTCATTTCTCTCTCCTACAGCTTTAGTCATTCTGAGTTGATATTCTTCGGTTTTTGACTTTTTGGGCGGTCTTCCTAATGGCTTTCCCATGGATTGAATTTCCAACTCTTTCATTAGCCTGCGATTTTCTTTGTTCATGTAGATCTTATCTGCATAAATCCTGACAGGAAGAAAACCGAAACGTTGTCGGTAGAGTTCCACTTGAAGAGCCAAATCCGAGGATTCATTATAAGCATCCCAGCTGTGATGGTCTAAGAATGTGTATCCATTTACGATACTGGCACCAATCTTGGCTCCAAACTCGGTCGGGAATTTGGATTTGCCTCGCACGATAGGACGGACATGAGACTGAAAAATACTCACGATACGGTCAGCACATGTATGAGTACCATCCTTAAACATCTGTAACTGCTGATAATACATCTTGATGATAGCCGTTACAACTCGCCGTTCATGGCGATTCAAACTCTCAAGCAGCTGCGTACCATGCACCGCTATCAGATTTATAAAACTGCGTAGATCACGAATCAAATAGGTTAACAACAAGGATTTACCTGTACGAATAGCCTTCTTGCTCCGTTTCTTGAGCTTGATAACTTCCAGATAAGCAGAGCGGGCTGCTTTATAATAGGTTACAGGAGCACTAAGAGAGAATCGCTTACATAATTTGGTAATATAACGATTAATCACCTTACAGCCATCGTGTAGCAAGTCAATATCGGTAGGATAACGGACTTCAGCATCCGCACAAGTAGCATCTATCTTTAAAGAACCTTGGTGTAAACGACCCTGGCTATCTGTAAAAACAGGATCCGTACATATCTCGGAACCGGAACCGGTGGGAGAGTCGTCCTTATCGTTCTTTTTCTCTTGGGCGGCAGTTCTGGACTTCTCAACTTGTATTTTAAGAAGAGAGACACTCATGTCATTGAAATCATTGTTACCCAAACGCTTGCGAATGGTGACGAACAAACTCGGATCAAAAATAGGTTTGTCTGTGAACTCGGAAAGTCCTACAAAATATTGCATATAAGGATTTTCCTGAATGGCAAGAATGGTTTCCTCATCGGAAAGGTTCATCTTGTGTTTGATTAACAATGCTCCGATTATCATACGGGCGGGTTTGTTACCCGCGCCACGCTTACCATTATTCAAACGAACATTATACAAGCGCTCGATATCAGACCAGGGAAGAGTGTCACCTAATTGAACCCAACGATTCGATTTAGACAAGCCAGACAAAGAGGAGCGAAAGGCATCAATACTAAGCTGTTTTCCTTGTGAACTAAACTTCATAAAACTTTCTTTTAACACTCAAATATAGTACTTTTTTGCGAAATGAGAAAATATGGATAGAGCTATTTCGATGAAAATCAGTTAACTGATATTATTCAGGAAACTCTAATTAAAGTTCTTATTTTAATCCTTATCTTTCTGATTTTGACATAGTTTTTTGTATCTTTGCAAAAAGTTTCAAAGATGAAAGACAGCATTGTATCAGGAATAATTGGCGCATCAATAATGATATTGATTATAGTTATTGCTATAGCATTTATAGCACCTATAGATTACGCGCCAGTCTATTTACTGAATCCAGAAAAAGCTTTATCTTATAACAACACTGTTATAGTAGATAGCATGAAATGTGCGCATATTGAGATTCTAAAGGATTTAGAATCCAAAGGGGTATTGTTAAATCCAAGTGAATACACTTCCCACATAACAGAATATTACAATGTTCTAATATCATTCCTTTTGGGACTGTTTGCCATTTTCACCTTTGGAACAATATACTCGATTAAGACTGCATCCAAAAAAGAAATTGATGAGATTAAAACAGATATAAATAATCACAAAGAAAAAATCAATGCCGAATTAAAAAAGAGCATTGTGGAATCGTTAAGTGAACTCATGAGAGATTCTATATCTTTTAAAGATGCCTGTATCAATGCATTATATGGAAGAATTGAAGATGAAGTCTTAAGACACGAAGATAAAGAAGTTATTGATAATCGAATGCTAAAATTAGAAGGAGATGTAAAACTACTATTTGAAGCGTACGATAAATTAGAAGAAGATAAATCATCTAACCAAGAAATAGAGTAGATATGGGAACAAAAGGAATTAGAAAAGGACTTAAAAAGTCGGATAAGTATCAAGAACCTGATTTATTGGTTAGTGTAAATGATATTTTGAAAAAGGCTCAAGAGTCAGGACTATATACTAATAATGCTCTTAGAATTGAAGATTTAATATCTACATTTAATGATATCGAAATCAAATATGAAGTAATGGATGCCAGTAGATCCGGATCTTTAAGTTATATGAATGGAAAATGGATTATGAGCGTAAATAGTAATCATAATGTCAAACGGCAGAGATTTACAATAGCTCATGAATTGGGGCACTATATGCTCCATAAAGGCAAGAATACAGAATTTACAGACACTACATTTTTCAGAAGCGATGATATGGATTCCATAGAGTATCATGCTAATGAATTTGCATCCCGTTTACTCATGCCTGAAAATACACTTCGCAAATTAATAGATGAAGATAAAATAAAGAATATTGGAGAACTTGCATCTGCTTTTGATGTTTCATCTGCAGCAATGAAATATAGAGTAATATCGCTTGGATATAAAATTAAAGACAATGGATAACAAATATTGGATTATAATAAAAACCGGGGAAGCTGAGATAAGGGCATTGGAAAATGTCCCTAAAGATATATTGTCTAACACGTTGCCATTGATTGAAATAACAAGAGGTCGTAAGGTAACAAAAAACAAGATAGAAACATATCCATTTGAGAAGCGTCTATCTAAGCTGAAAGACATCTATAAAGGACAAACAATAGCTATTGATGTTACTTCTGAAGAATCTTTATCTTCCCCTGAAGTGGATTATTTGTATTCTCCTGATTCAGGCTATAAGAATTGGATAAATTTCCTGATACAATTAAAGAATGAGAATGTATTTGAAAGAATTATTCCAGCCGTATTATTCAATTTTGAAGATGATAATTTTGAAGAGAATATAACAAAGCAAATACAAGAATTAGCATCTAATTTTAATACTATTTTATATAGAAGCGATATTTCAGACGAAAACTGCTATGACGATATAGAGCTCATTAACAATAATATAACCAACAACAATCTTAAAATAATCATTGATTGCGGTTATGTCCCACAAGCATCATATCAAAATGTTGCAAATAAATGTATTGCCAGAATTAATAATCTAAAATCAATTATAACTTTACCTTGTGAATACATTGCTGCCTCAACCTCTTTTCCTAATAATGTGAGAGATTTAGGAGATTTAGAAAGTGATACGTTTAGTATTTCAGAAATTGATATATACAATATTATATTACAAACACATAAAGATGTTATATATGCTGATTATGCATCAATCAATCCTGTTAGAAATGATACTATAACAATGGCTCGCGGCTGGATTCCAAAAATTGATGTCCCTTTAGATAAAACTATTTTTTATTATAAAAAAAGAAGGCCTAAAGGAGTTTCGGCTTATGCTTCTACATATATTCAAGTAGCACAATCGGTATGTTCTGATTTAAGATTTCCACATAACTTAAATATTTGGGGAATCAATCAGATACGTTCGTGTGCAGAAGGAGGAATACCTTCTGCATCTCCTTCTTTTTGGATTTCTGTAAGAATGAATATTCATATAGCACAGCAAGTAAATAGAATTTATTCTATTTGAAAAGATGAAGAAAGGAGACTCAAATCCTCTATATGAGTAAGTAATCCTCGTTCATTCATAAAAAGAGTAAATCGCTCTTTATATTTTTGAGTCAAATACATAAGGAGAATTTCTTGAATATTAGAAGTTCTCCTTTTTGCATATTTCAACCGTATCTCATCAGCATCGTATTTAGATAAGGTAAATCCTGCTAACTTACACAAATACTTAGCATTAATCGAATACAACATTTCAATTTTATCCCTGTTCCTTTGAATGCGAGGATTACGAAACTTCTTCATTAAAAGATTTTCTTTAAAAACGTAGATTCCAACTTCTGAAGGTGCAATTTCGCTAATCCTGCTTACATGTTTTTCTGTTGTTATAATCAATACGTAATCAAAAATCTTTTTGTATTCTGAAATTTGTTCTTCTAAACGACTTAAATTATCACTATCCGATTTTATTTCAACTGCTATTATTTTTTTATTTTGAAGAACAACTAAATCTACTACTTTTCGTTTTATACCATACATTAATTCATTGCCTATAATCAATTCTTTACTTTTTGATAGTAAATAATCAATAAATAGGCATTTTATATATTCTGCTGATTGTAGTCCATATTTTTTCATTGTGAGTACAAAGATACCTCTTTTATAGCACATTCCTATCGTTTTTCTGATAAAATTTAGTCAGTTACCCTGAGATGAAATTACATATAGATAATGTGTAAAGATGAAATACTGCGAACTACGGTTATGGTTGCCTGAATTTATACTTCAATCCATATTCTTCCAGTTTGTTGTACAGCGTCGTACGTCCTATCCCGAGCAGTTCGGCGGCAACCTTGCGGTTACCGTTCGCCTGCTTCAACGCGCGTAAGACACGCTCCTTGTCTTCCGCATCGCTGCGCAGGGCGAAGCTGACGGGTGAGGTCGCCCTCGTCACGGCAAGTTCCAGATGCTCTTTCGTGACAAGACCTGTCTGTGCCTGCAACACCGCTCCCATGATTTTCTGACGAAGCTCGCGGACATTGCCCGGCAAAGCATGGGTCAGCAATGTCTTGCGGGCTTCTCCGTCAAAGCCGATGACATCGCATTCCAGTTCCTGATTTGCAATCTCGCGGAAAAACTCCGCCAGCGGCATGATGTCTTCCTGACAGTCGCGCAACGGCGGGACGGTTATCTCGAAGTCATGCAGACGATATAACAGGTCTTGTCGGAATCGCTTTTCGTTCACAGCCACCTCCAAATCTTCGTTGGTGGCGGCGATGATGCGGACATTGAAACTCTTGTCCGTTTTATCACCTATCGGGCGGTATCTCCGTTCCTGTATAGCCCGGAGTAACATCTGCTGGGTTTCCGGTGCGAGGTTACCAACTTCGTCTAAGAACAGCGTGCCACCTTCCGCCTCATGGAAATAGCCTTTCTTGCTATTGTCCGCACCCGTGAACGCTCCTTTGACGTGTCCGAAGAATGCCGACGGAGCAAGTTCTTTGGAGAGTGAACCACAGTCCACTGCAACGAACGGTTTTCCTGCCCGTTTGCTTTTGTCGTGCAGTTGATGTGCGATATGCTCCTTACCAGTGCCATTCTCCCCGAATATCAGTACACTCATGTCAGTAGGAGCTACCAGTCTTATTCGTTTCATTATGGCTTGAAATGCCGAGCCGTCACGGGAAAACACTGGCATACGGTTTCTCCCGATACTCCTTTCTTTTAATATGGTACGAAGCAGAGGGACGAGTTTTTCCTCCACAAACTGCTTGGGCATGTAGTCCAGCGAACCGAGTTTCATGCTTTCCACCGCCGTATGTACTTCGGCATAGTCGGTCATGATGACAAAAGGCTGCATTTTGCCCTCCTTGCGCATCCAGCGCAGCAGGTCGATACCGTTGCCGTCGGGCAGGCGCAGGTCGGAAACCACGATGTCCCCGTCTGCGGCCTGTTGCAGATATTTCTTCGCGGTCGAGAGGTGAAAAGCTTGCACGGTGCGGAATCCCTCGCGTGCCAGCAGGTTGCAGACAAACTCGCAATACACGATGTTGTCCTCCACCACGA
>BLLX01000014.1 GCA_011959405.1 Muribaculaceae bacterium | reverse complement strand
CTTTCGAAGGAGCCGGCGCGGGAGCCGGTGCGGCCTGTTCCTGTTTTTTGAATTTCATGATCACGCGCAGAGCCACGAATATGCTGAAGGCGATGATCAGGAAGTCGACTATGTTCTGGATGAACACGCCGTAGTTCACGGCCACTTCCTTGATCTCGGCGAGGTCTCCGTCGGCCGGACGTCCGGGGGTGATCACGTATTTGAAGTTGGCGAGACCGTCTCCGCCGGTGACTATGGAGATCACGGGCATGATGATATCATTGACAAGCGAGCTGACGATTTTGCCGAATGCGCCGCCCACGATCACACCGACAGCCATGTCAATGATGTTGCCTTTCATGGCAAATTGCTTGAAGTCGGAGATGAATGACATTTTTGGAGTTTATGGGTTATAGTTTATGGTTTAAAGTTTAGGGTTATTGTTCCATGAAGGAGTCTTTGAAGCCGAGGAAGTAGAGCACGCCGTCGAGTCCTATGGTAGACAGGCTCTGTTCGGCCGTCTGCTTGACTTTGGGCTTGGCGTGGAAGGCTATGCCGAGACCGGCTGTGGCGAGCATGGGCAGGTCGTTGGCTCCGTCGCCCACCGCTATGGTCTGGGCTATGTCCACGTTTTCCACCTGTGCGAGCAGCCGCAGGAGTTCGGCCTTGCGCCGTCCGTCCACGATGTCGCCGAGGTGACGTCCGGTGAGTCTGCCGTCCTGCACTTCGAGATCGTTGGCATAGACATAGTCGAAACCGTATTTCTGCTTGAGGTAGTTGCCGAAATATGTGAATCCGCCGGAAAGGATTGCGGTCTTGTAGCCGGCGCGTTTGAGCACGGTCATCATCCGCTCGAGCCCTTCGGTGATGGGGAGGTGTTCGGCAATGTCCTGCATGACGCTCACGTCGAGTCCTTTGAGCAGAGCCACCCGTTCGCGGAAACTTTCGCAGAAGTCTATTTCTCCGCGCATGGCCCTGTCGGTTATGGCTTTGACCTGATCGCCCACTCCGGCTCTGACGGCCAGTTCGTCGATCACTTCGGTCTCGATGAGAGTCGAGTCCATGTCGAAGCAGATCAGGCGCCTTGATCTGCGGAATATGTTGTCTTCCTGAAAGGATATGTCAACCTCCTGAGCTGACGATATTTCCAGAAAGCGGCGCTGAAGTTCGTTGCGGTCGGCCGGATTGCCGCGCACGGCCATCTCTATGCAGGTTTTGCTAAGGGGAGAAGGTTCGGAGTTGACGGGTACGCGTCCGGTCAGGCGCTTGATGTTCTCGATGTTGAGTCCCTGGGCCGAGACCTCGCGTGTCACGTCGGCTATGTGGCCTGCGTTGAGTCTGCGTCCGAGCAGGGTGATGATCCAGCGGCTTTTGCCCTGCATTGCCACCCATTCCTCGTAGTCGTCCACGGTGGTGGGGGTGAACCGGATGTTGAGGTTCAGGTCCGAAGCCTTGAACAGCAGTTCTTTCAGGATTTCGCCGCTTGCCGCCGCGTCGGTCTTGATGAGAAAACCGAGCGACAGGTAGTGGTGGATGGTGCTCTGGCCAATGTCGAGTATGGTAGCCTTGTGGCGTCCGAGGATCTCGGTCAGAGCCGAGGTCACGCCGGGCCTGTCGGGCCCGGTGATATTTATGAGGATGAGTTCCGGTATTGCGGTAGGCATGGATGTCATTTCAGCGATGAGGTGTGGAATCTGATCAGTCCGTCCATCGGTTTGGCTTCGATCATGCCCATGTTGGTGAATCCGAGCATGGCTGCCGTCTGGCTGAGTACGTCGGAGAAGGCAGCGGCCACACCTCCGGTGAAGTGTATGGGCAAGCTGGCGGCGAGCTGGCCGTATGGCTTGATGTTGCGTTTGAAGAACAGACGGAATTCGTCGGCCACGATGCCGCGGACTTCGGGGTGGACCGGAATCTGCTTGCGGATGAACGGCACCAGCGATGCAAGCCATGTGTTGATGCCGTGGCTGCGGTAGACGTGGCGTACGATCTGGCCGTAGGTCATGCCGGTGAAGGTTTCCAGCTCTTTGCGCACGGAGTCGGGTATCAGGCGCTTGTAGGCGGCGTTTATCACGCGTTTGCCTATGGCGGAGCCGCTGCCTTCGTCACCGAGGATGAATCCGAGCGAGGGAATGTGGTCGGCCACTTTCTGGCCGTCGTAGTAGCATGTGTTGGATCCGGTGCCGAGAATGGCCACGAGTCCTGGCTTGTGGCCGCACAGTGCTCGGGCTGCCCCGAGCAGGTCGGAGTTCACTTCCACCATCTCCGGTTCGGTGCCGAGTTCGGTTATGGAGCTGCGGAAAGCCCGCCGTACCTTGTCGATCACTCCGGAGTCTACACAGCCGGCTCCGTAGTAGTATATGGAACGTGGAATATGGCCTATTCCTGACAATGCGGTCGAAATACGTGTGTGAAGCTCGTCTTCGTTGAGCATCAAAGCGTTGATGCCCTCGGATGTGAACATTCGCGGGGAACCGTCGGGTCCTATGGCGCACCAGTCGACTTTGGTGCTACCGGCATCAGCAATGAGTATCATATTAAGAATAAATATATTTGTGCGTCACAAAATTAAGTATAAAATCCCGAATAACCATGAATAAACAAATCAAAATGGCGGGACCCGTGTGACGCCGGCGCTTATGACGGCTGGCGGGGACAATAGTCGGGGTTGCGTATGCGACGGTAGACGTGGAGACGGGGGTCGGACGTGCGCAGACGTATTTTCAGATACGGTTGCATCCTGCGCGGCAGGCGGGTGTCGACAGGCAAGGGCGTGTCGAACGGTTCGCTGTCGCCGGAGACTGTGGCGGGGATTATGCCGAATTCGGCGGTGAGGTCGATGAGCAGGTGCGGCCATGAGGTGATACGCCGTGCGCGGGCGAGACCGATGCGCCTGATGTGGCGTCGCTGCAGATCGGCCGATGTGAGCACCGGGTCCGTGTCCCTGAGCCTGCGTCGGCTGAAGATGCCGTATTCGGCCATGCGTGCTACTATAGCGTCGAGCATATCCGGGGTCAGTCCGGGAATTTTGCCGATAATCGACATTTTGCGTATCGTGTCCCACGGCATATAGTAGCCGCGGCGGCACACCTCACACAGCAGCCTGATGGCTGCCAGCTCGCCCAGGGGACCGAATTCGCCGCCGATGGCGGTGATTTCCTCTCTTTCAAAAAAATCAGGATCGAATGATGTCATGTTTGTATGTTGCTGTTGTCTGATGGTTGTTTCTGCAAAGGTAAGCCCGCCGGAGGGCCTGCGACAGTAGAATTTGTCGGCATTGTGTCGTTTTAAACCAAACCGGCGGCCGGCGCGTTTTATTTCAAACAACATAAATGTATAGACATGAAGAAGATACTTGCCCTTTTGTCGGTGGCCGCGACTTTTATACTGGCCGGGTGCTCGCCATATACGCTGGTGTGTTCCGAGACTTACAATAATGCAGATCTGGCCGACTACAATACTTTCCGCATAGTCACTCCAGATCAGGGCGCTCTGCCCAAGGGAATGCAGATGGTCACTTACTACAACATCGCTGCAGCCATACGTGAGCAGATGGTTGACCGCGGTTTTACAGAGGATGCCTCGTCGCCTTTGCTGATCAACATTGCCGTGACCGTGCACCGTGAGGTGGCCACCGCACCGGCATACGGTCCGGGCAGTCCTGTGGGCCCGGTGTTCGGTCCGTGGGGCGGTTTCTATCCGTCGTTCATCTGGCCGCGTCCCTATTACTGGAATCCTGACGCCAGAGTGATCACCGGTATCTACAAAGAGGGTGTGCTGACCATGGACATGGTGGATCTCGACAAGCGCGAGGCTCTCTATTCGTCGTCGGTGGCCACGGTGGTGGACGGCAGTCGGGGACAGTATCGCAATCTCGAAGGGATAGCCGAAGCTGTGGATAAACTTTTTTCGAAATTTCCCGTGCCCCTTCTTCCACAATATCAGCATAAAGGCCGTTAATAACAAAAATTTGCTTAAATTTGCCGCGTGAAACGTCTGGCAATGAAAATCTGGAGGTTCTACGCCGACGGTTTCCGCTCCATGACTGTGGGGCGGCAGCTGTGGGCGCTGATCCTTGTTAAAGTGGCTTTGCTTTTTCTCGTGTTCAAGCTTTTCTTTTTCCCTGATCTGCTTGAGCGGGACTACGGTTCCGATCCCGAGAGAGCCGAAGCGGTTAGGTCGTCGTTGCTTGAGCGTCAGCAACATCAACAAAAACCTTTAACCGATACCTTTAACCGATAATCTATGAATGATTTGATTTCTGTGGTGGACTGGTCGCGATGGCAGTTTGCGCTCACGGCGATGTATCACTGGCTTTTCGTGCCGCTCACTCTCGGACTCGGTGTGATAGTTGCCGTGATGGAGAGTATCTATTTTCGTACCCGCAGTCAGGCATGGCTGAAGATCACCAAGTTCTGGATGCTGCTGTTCGGCATCAATTTTGCCTGCGGTGTGGCCACGGGTATTATTCTCGAATTTGAGTTCGGCACGAATTGGAGTAATTATTCCTGGTTTGTGGGCGATATATTCGGCGCTCCTCTCGCCATCGAAGGACTGTTTGCCTTCTTTATGGAGGCCACGTTCATAGCAGTGATGTTTTTCGGCTGGAAGCGCGTGAGCCCGCGTTTTCACCTTGTGTCGACATGGCTCACGGCCATAGGGGCGTCGATATCGGCATTGTGGATTCTGGTGGCCAACGCCTGGATGCAGTATCCCGACGGCATGACCTTCAATCCCGAGATGATGCGCAACGAGATGACAGATTTCTGGGCCGTGGCTCTTTCGCCGGTGGCTATCAACAAATTCTGTCATGCCGTGATGAGCGGCTGGGCGCTGGCCGGCGTGTTTGTGATCGGCGTGAGCGCTTTTTTTCTGATGCGCGAGAGCCGGACGGATTTTGCCGTCAAGTCGATCAAGGTGGCCGGATGGGTCGGCCTGGCAGGCATATTGCTTACGATCTCCACCGGCCATGGATCGGCAGTGGAGGTGAGCCGCACGCAGCCCATGAAACTTGCCGCCATGGAGGGCCTGTGGCGCGGCGCTCACGGGCAGGAGATAATAGGTTTCGGCATACTCAATCCGGCCAAGACGTTTCACAACGACGAGGATCCGTATCTGCTGAAAGTAGGTATTCCCGGGGGACTGTCGTTTCTTGCACGAGGTGAATTCAATTCGTTTGTGCCCGGCATATACGATATAGTCGAGGGCGTGGACTACACCTCGGGAGGAAAGCGCGTCAACACAGTGAGTTATGCCGACAGGATGAAGGCCGGAGCTGAGTCGCACAGCGCCTTGCGCGATTTCTCCGCGGCACGTGCCGCGGGCAACGATGCGGCCGCCGATTCGGCTCTGACGGCGCTGCGGGCCACGTATCCGTATTTCGGCTACGGCTACTATGACGATGCGGCCGATCTGGTTCCGCCGGTGGCGCTGACATTCTATGCGTTTCACATCATGGTGCTGGCCGGCGGGTATCTGTTGCTGCTTTATGTGGCCGTGCTGCTGTTTGCCTACCGCTTGCCGGGTATGCTGATGAAGCGGTGGATGCAGTGGGTGTGCATGCTGAGCATTCCGGTGGTGTGGGTGTGCAGCCAGAGCGGCTGGGTGTGTGCCGAAGTCGGACGTCAGCCCTGGGTCATACAGGATCTGATGCCCACGCGTGCGGCTATCAGCGCTCTCTCGTCATCGAGCGTGCAGCTGACGTTCTGGATGTTTGCAGTGGTGTTTACGGTGCTTCTGGCGGCGGAAATGTCGATCATGGTGCGCCAGATTGTCCATAATAGTGAAAAGACGGAAGATTAAACGATTAACCTATGGAAACGATGACATTTCTTCAGAACTACTGGTGGTTTCTGATTTCAGTGCTCGGAGCGCTGTTGGTGTTCGTGCTTTTCGTCCAGGGCGGACAGTCCATGATCCTGTCGGCGCGCAATGCCACGGACCGCTCGCTGATGGTCAACGTGCTCGGCCGCAAGTGGGAGTTGACGTTCACCACTTTAGTGGTGTTTGGCGGAGCATTTTTCGCTTCGTTCCCGCTGTTTTACTCCACAAGTTTCGGCGGAGCCTACTGGCTGTGGATGCTGATTCTGATCAGCTTCATTCTTCAGGCTGTGAGCTATGAGTTCAGGCGCAAGCACGGCAATCTGTACGGTTGTCTGACGTACGATATATTTCTGTTTCTCAACGGGTGCATGGGCTGCATACTGCTTGGCGTGGCTGTGGGCACCATGATCTGGGGCGCCGATTTCTCGGTGGCCAAGGGCAACCTGCTTGATGCTGCGGCTCCGGTGATCTCGACGTGGGACAACGGGTCGCACGGCCTTGAGGCGATAGTGTCGTGGCGCAATCTGCTGCTTGGATTCACAATCCTGTTTCTTGCTCGTATGCAGGGGGCGGTGTTTATGCTCGGGTCCACGGCACACGACCGCGGATTCAAGGTGATGATGCGTCGCAGGGTGCTTTACAGCGGCGGCATTTTCGTGGCGCTGTTTCTGGCGTTTACCGCCGTGCTGCTGACGAGTACGTCGTATGTGCAGGATGCCGGCGGGGAATTCGTGCTGCGTGACAATGGCTATCTGGAAAATTTCATGACGCTCTGGTGGGCGGCTGTCGCCTATGTGGGCGGCACGCTGCTGGTGCTGTGCGGCATGCTTGGCGTGCTTGTGTCGGACCGTTTCCGCCACGGTGCGTGGTTTACCGGCGTCGGCACGGTGCTGGTGGTGATGTCGCTCTTCTGGGTGCTCGGCTACAACGGCACTTCTTACTATCCTTCGGTGTCTGATCCCGCATCGTCGCTGACCATACGCAACAGTTCTTCGTCGGAGTTCACGCTGACGGTGATGAGCTACGTGTCGCTGGTGATACCGTTTGTCCTGGCCTACATAGTGTATGTGTGGCGCAGCATGGACCGCCGGCCGCTTACTCCCGAGGATGTGACCAAGGGCCACGCTTATTGACAGGGAGACGCTCAGCTGATGTATCTTACGATCCAAGGACCTGCGGAGGGTAAAATAACGGAGAAGATGAGCCGTTTTCTGGCTTTCGCGTGGCCGGTGGCCGACGCCGCGGAAGCCAGAGAAGTGGCGGCACGTTATCAGAAGGAGTATCACGACGCCCGTCACGTGTGCTGGGCATACGTGACGGGTGCCGACCGTGCGGAGCAGTATTCCAACGACAACGGCGAGCCGTCCGGCACGGCCGGCAAGCCGATACTCGGGCAGATCAATTCGCTGAAACTCACAAATGTGGTGGTGGTTGTGGTGCGCTATTTCGGCGGTATCAAACTCGGTACTCCGGGGCTGATAGCTGCCTATCGCGAGGCTGCCCGCGCTGCTCTGGACGCTGCTGCAACGGTGGAGCGCCATGAACTCGCAGAGGTGTCGTTTCATTTCCCGTATCAGTCCATGAATTCCGTGATGGCTCTTGCCAAGATGCCGCAGGTGGAGATTGCCGACCGTGAGTTTGACAACACTTGCCGCATGACTCTGCGCACCCGTCGCGACATGATGGATGCCCTTGTGGCCGGTCTGGGCAAAATCGACGGCGTGACTATGGCGGAGTGAGGAAAAAATGCTTAAATTTGCAGTATGAAAAGAATCTTAAGTCTGTTGTCGGCATTTTGCCCGGCGTTGATGGCCTGTGCGTTGTCGCCGGCTGACGCGACCACGGATTCCGTGACCGAGCAGGCTTTTGTGGCTTTTCTCGACGGGATTGCCGACATGCCGCAGGCACAGGCCGTGCAGGCAGTGGATTCGGTGATGCAGGCCGCTCAGGCGCGTCCCGGTAATTTTTATAATATGGCTTATTGGGCCGACGCCCATCTTTATGAGCCGGCGTCGGATAGGGCCGACGAGCGACTGTATGAGCCGTTTGCCAGAGCAGTGATCGCTTCCGCTCTGACAGGGCTGGGCGAAAAGGCCGCTGCCGAATGGAAGCTCGGAGCCATAGCGCTCAATGCTCCCGGGGAACGGCCGTGTGATTTTTCCTTCAGGCTTGCAGACGGCACGGTGGCGCGTCTTGGCGATATTGCCGGCGCGGAGCCGGTGTTGCTGTTTTTTTATGATCCCGACTGTCATCACTGCAGGGTGGTGATGAGGGAGATCAAGGACTCCATAGGAGGACTGAAGGTGCTGGCCGTGTGTGTGGACAGCACTCAGGAGCGTTGGCTCGAGACCTCCGGCGGGCTGCCCCAGGGGTGGATCTCAGCCTACGATCTGACCGACGTGCAGGCCGAGGACCTGTATATTATCCGCGCGTTGCCTGCGATGTATCTGCTGGATGGCGAAGGCAAAGTGAAACTGAAAACTTATAATCCGAAACAATTGCTGAATGAGTGCGCAACAGATTGCTGACATCGTGATTTTGGGTGGCGCCGTGGCTTTCGGCGTGTATGGAATGTGGCGCGGGGCCATCAGGCAGCTTGGGTCAGTGGCCGCTTTTCTGTGTGCCTTTCTGATGGCCAGACTGTTCGGCCTGGATATGGCTGACTGGCTTGGCGGAGTCAATCCCATGATAGGCTACACGCTGGTGTTCGCACTGGTGTTTATCGGCATCTCTCTGATTGCGTCGGTGCTGAAATTTACCGCCAATCTGCTCATGCTCGGCGCGGTGGACCGTCTGGCCGGGCTGGTCATTGGGGCTCTGAAATGGCTGCTGCTTATGTCGATCCTGCTGAATCTGGCACAGTTGGCCGACATCGGGTTGCCCGTTTACGGTTCGCGCATAGTTACCGCGACGGCCGATCTGGCGCCGTGGCTTTTCGGCTACGCTGCCGGCATTATATAAATATAAGTGAATACACCGCTTTATGGAACAATACGACAACGACGATATACTCAATGAAATAACCGATGGTGCCGACGACTATAAGTATGGCTTCCATTCGGCCATCGACACAGATATAATTCCGGCTGGTCTCAGCGAGGATGTGGTGAGACTGATCTCGGCCAAGAAAGGTGAGCCGCAGTGGCTGCTTGACTTCCGGCTGAAGGCTTTCCGCCACTGGCTCACGCTGACGCCGCCGACATGGGCTCATCTCGAGGTGCCTGAGATCGACTTTCAGGCCATAAGCTACTATGCGGCGCCGCGCAAGAAGGAGGGTCCGAAGAGTCTGGACGAGGTCGATCCCGAAGTGCTCGACACGTTCAACCGTCTGGGCATTCCCCTTGCCGAGCAGCAGATGCTCAGCGGCATGGCTGTGGACGCCGTGATGGACTCGGTGTCGGTCAAGACCACCCACAAGGAGAAGCTGGCACAGCTCGGCATAGTGTTCTGCTCGTTTTCGGAAGCGGTGAGGGACTATCCCGATCTTGTAAGGAAATATCTGGGCAAGGTGGTGGGCTATGCCGACAATTTCTATGCGGCGCTGAACTCGGCCGTGTTTTCCGACGGATCGTTTGTCTATATACCCAAGGGTGTGCGCTGCCCCATGGAGCTGAGCACTTATTTCCGCATCAACGCCGTCGGCACCGGGCAGTTTGAGCGCACGCTCATCGTGGCCGACGACGACGCCTATGTGAGCTATCTCGAGGGCTGCACCGCGCCCATGCGCGATGAAAACCAGCTGCACGCCGCTATTGTGGAGATCATAGCCGAGGAGCGTGCCGAAGTGAAGTATTCCACAGTGCAGAACTGGTATGCCGGCGACCGCGAGGGTCGTGGCGGTGTCTACAACTTCGTGACCAAGCGCGGACTCTGCCGCGGCGACCACAGCAAGATCTCGTGGACACAGGTGGAGACCGGATCGGCGATCACGTGGAAATATCCAAGCTGCGTGCTCAAGGGCGACGGCTCGGTGGGCGAATTCTACTCGGTGGCCGTGACCCGCAACCGGCAGCAGGCCGACACCGGCACCAAGATGATACATCTCGGCTCCAACACGCGCTCGACCATAGTCAGCAAGGGCATCTCGGCCGGTTTCAGCCAGAATTCCTACCGCGGACTGGTGTCGGTGGCTCCAAATGCCGAGGGATGCCGCAACCACACCCAATGTGACTCGCTGCTTCTCTCGCCGACGTGCGGCGCCCATACCTTCCCGGTGATCGACGTGAAAAACCGCACCGCCATCGTCGAGCATGAAGCCACTACATCTAAAATCTCGGCCGAACAACTCTTTTACTGCAACCAGCGCGGCATTCCCACTGAGGAAGCCGTGGGGCTGATAGTCAACGGCTATGCCAAGGAGGTGATGAACAAACTCCCCATGGAATTTGCCGTAGAAGCCCAGCGCCTGCTCCAGATCACCCTCGAAGGCTCGGTGGGATAGGCTTAATTAGTTAGGAATTAGGAGTCTGGAGTTAGGAGTGGGGCTGTGAGACGGGAGAGCGTGGTTTATAGTAAGGCTAAGTCGTTTGCGGTGAGGATCGTGAAACTTGGCCGCTATCTTAATGAAGATATGAAAGAGTATATTCTTTCACGTCAGATAGTCAGATCCGGCACGAGTATCGGAGCGAATATTGCTGAAGCAATGTGTGGATGTAGTGAGAAGGATTTTTTGAACAAAGCCTATATCTCATTTAAAGAGTGTGGAGAGACAATATATTGGCTTGAACTTTTAAAGGAGGGAGAGTACATATCCCGTGATCAGTTTGATTCATTACACGCCGATGCCATAGAATTGCATAAAATGCTGTCGTCCATCACAAAAACTCTTCGTGAAAAACTTAACTCCCGACTCCTAACTCCTAATTCCTAACTCCCGACTCCTAACTCCTAATTCCTAACTCCTAACTGAAATGATTCTCCGGATTGCGATAGCTATGGCGCTGGGCGTGGGCGCCGGATTTGTGCTGCCTGAGTGGGTGGCGAGCGTGTTTTCGACATTCAACGGGCTGTTTTCCGGGTTTCTCGGATTTATTATACCGTTGCTGATAGTGGGTTTTGTGGCGCCGGCCATAGCCGAGGTGGGGCGTGGCGCCGGCAGGATGCTTGCCGTCACGGCCCTGTTGGCATATCTGATGACTTTTGCTTCCGGGCTGCTTTCATTCTTTACCGGAGCGTGGATTTTTCCGGAACTCATAGCCGGCGGATCAGTGTCGGCCGCGACGGTAGCCGCGTCCGGCGGAATGTCGCCAGAACCTTATTTTACGGTGGAGATGCCGCCGCTATTCGGAGTGATGACGGCTCTGATGTTGGCCTTTGTGATGGGGTTGGGCATGGCTTTCTGCGGGTCTGTGGCCCTGCGCCGCGGATTCGGGGAGTTTCGCGGCATCATCACGCGCACGATCATGACCGTGATCATCCCGTTGCTGCCGCTGTATATCTTCGGTATATTCATGGAGATGACCATGGCGGGGCAGGTGGGACCTGTGCTGAGGACGTTTGTCAGCATCATAGGGGTTATTTTTGTGATGCATGTGGTTTTGCTTGTGGTACAGTTCTGTGTGGCGGGTGCCGTGGCCGGCAAGAATCCGCTGAAAATGCTGCGGCTCATGCTGCCGGCTTATTTTACGGCGCTGGGCACCCAGAGTTCCGCTGCCACTATCCCGGTGACGTTGCGCCGCAGCGAAGCCACCGGAGTGCGTCCGGCCGTGGCCGGATTTGTGATACCGCTTTGTGCCACGATCCACATGTCGGGCTCTACGCTCAAGATTGTGGCCTGCGCGCTGGCTCTGATGATAATGCAGGGCATGCCATGGTCGGTGCCTATGTTTGCCGGCTTCATAGCCATGCTCGGCATCACCATTGTGGCCGCTCCCGGGGTGCCCGGCGGCGCTATCATGGCATCGCTTGGCCTGCTTTCGTCGATGCTCGGTTTCAGCGAAGCCGACAACGGCCTGATGATAGCCCTCTATATCGCCATGGACTCTTTCGGCACCGCCTGCAACGTGACCGGCGACGGCGCTATCGCCCTTATCGTCAACCGGATTTTCCGGGAGTAAGGTTTAGGGTTGATAGTGGATGGTTTAAAGTTTAGGGTTTAGGGGTGATGGAGCCGGTTTCTCATCGCAAATACTAATCACCAAACCATCAACCATCCACTATCAACTCTAAACCTTAACCCCTAAACCCAGTGCCAAACTGATTTTGCGGATCAGTAAAAATTTGTTAACTTTGCGACGCATTGAAACCATTATCACTCAACAATGAGCTATAGCATTCTCGACCTGCTGTGTCTGCTCGGCGCGGTAGGCTTGTTCCTGTATGGAATGAAGGTGATGAGCGAGGGCCTGCAAAAGGCTGCCGGCGACCGCCTGCGAAACATCCTCGGCGCCATGACGCGCAATCGCCTTACCGGTACCATGACCGGTTTTCTTATCACAGCATTGATCCAGTCTTCGTCGGCATCCACCGTAATGGTGGTGAGTTTCGTCAACGCCGGTCTGATGACCCTGACACAGTCCATGGCCGTGATCATGGGCGCCAATGTGGGCACCACATTCACCGCTTGGGTCATAGCGCTGTTCGGATTCAAAGTCAATATGTCGTCATTTATGCTGCCGCTGATCGGCATAGCTGTGCCGCTGCTGTTTGCCTCGTCGTCGCGTAATAAGTCGATCGGCGAGTTTTTTATTGGCTTTGCGTTTCTGTTCATGGGCCTTGATCTCATCAGCAAGTATGTGCCCGATCTGCAGAGCAATCCGGAGATGTTTGCGTTCCTGCAGCAGTACACCGACATGGGTTTCGGCTCCGTGTTGATATTCCTGACTGTGGGTATGCTTCTGACGATGATCATACAGTCGTCGGCGGCTACGTTTGCCATCACCCTGATCATGTGCAGCAAGGGATGGATTTCGTTTGATCTGGCATGTGCCATAGTGCTCGGCGCAAATATCGGCACTACCATCACTCCGCTGCTGGCGTCGATGAGCGGCAATGCCGCGGCCAAGCGTACGGCCATGGGTCATATGCTGTTCAACGTGCTCGGCATATTCTGGGTGCTGCCTATGTTTGTGCCTTTTGTGGAGCTGAACGCGTGGCTCACGGAAGCCATAGGCCAGGGCAATCCGGAAGCTCTCTACGGTTATGTGGCCGAACTGGAGAAGACACAGCCTGCGCTTTACAGTCATCTGTTTGACAATTCGCTGCCTTCGGGCCATGAGGTGATGGCGCGGATCGGCGCCATGCAGGTGAGCGTGTCGTTCGGCATGTCGCTGTTCCACACGGTCTACAATATCATCAACCTGTCCATAATGATATGGATGACCGGGGTGTATGTGAAGATCGTGGAGAAAATCATTCCTGCCAAGAAGAACGAGGAAGAGGAATTCTCTCTCAAATATATCGGCGCTTCTCTGGTAAGTGCTTCTGAGCTTAACATAGCTCAGGTGGAGAAGGAGGTCGGAGTCTTTGCCCAGCGTGTTGACCGTATGGTGGGTATGGCTCACGAGTTGCTGCACACCAAGCCGAATACCAAGGAGTTCAATCAACTGTATTCTCGTCTGGAGAAGTATGAGGATATTTCAGACCGCATGGAGCGCGAGATCGCCGATTTTCTGAACCGCACAAGCCAGGGACGTCTGTCGAACGACGGCAAACGCCGTGTGGCGGCGCTGTTTAACATCAATAGCGAGGTGGAGTCTATCGGTGATGCATGCAATAATTTCGGCCGTGTCCTCACCCGAAAGCAGCAGGTCAATGTGGAGTTCAACGATACTATCCGTGATAATATCGACGCCATGTTTGTGCTTGTGTCGGAAGCTATGAACGGAATGATCGACATGATCGCCAATATCGAGAACGTGAAGGATGACGTGATCATGGCTGCCTACAACAAAGAGCGCGAGATCAACAACATGCGCAATCAGTTGCGCTCGGAGAACGTGCAGAACATCAATTCCGGACTGTATGACTATCAGGCTGGCATATTCTATATGGACGCGGTGTCGGATCTGGAGAAAGTCGGCGACTATGTGATCAACGTTGTTGACACCATACGTGATTCCATGACTAAGAAACACCGGCATTGACCGGATCGTGTGGAAAGACGTATGAAAAGATATGTTCTATACTGTTTGTCGGTTGTCGTGGCCTTGTCGGCTGCGGCGGATGTGATCTCTCCGGCGCGGGCGCTGGAGAGGGTCCGCGATATGGCGGCTGTGCCCTCGCGGGTGGCATCGTTGCGCGGAGGGTCGGCTGTGGAGCCGATGCTGACTGTCGATGCCGCCGACGGATCTGGTCAGGCGGCGGTGTATGTGTTCTCCAGTCGGGATAAAGCTGGGGGATATATGGTGCTGTCGGCCGATGATGACGCGCGGCCACTGCTCGGATATGCCGACGCCGGACCGTGTGATGCGGACGATATGCCCTCCAATATGAAGGCGTGGCTCGATTTCTATGCAGAAGAGATAGCGGCCATGCGTGCCGCCGGCGACGACGACAACACGGGGAAATATATGGCGGTCGTCAGGCCGCAGCGTGATCCTGTGGCGCCGCTTGTGTCGGCCGCATGGAATCAGGATGCGCCCTATAATGACAAATGCCCCAAAATCGGCGGGCAGCCCACCATGACCGGCTGTGTGGCCACGGCCATGGCTCAGGTGCTGAGCGTCTACCGTTATCCCGACAGGTGCTCGGGCGGCACTTTTTCATATCATCAGGATGATGCGGGAATAGACGTGTCGCTCGATTTTGATGAAGTGACCCTGAACTGGGATGCCATGATCGACAGCTATGCCGGCAGTGTCGGCACGGCAGTGCAGAAGGATGCCGTGGCCACGCTGATGAATGCTGTGGGCGTTTGCGCAAAAATGAACTATGGCACCGGGATGTCCGGGGCATACGGATCGGAACTGGCCGTCGGCCTTGTGCGGAATTTCGGCTATTCACCTTCGCTGCGCCTGATGCGACGCGAGTGGTTTGATCTGATTTCATGGGAAAACATGATCTATTCCGACCTGAAGGCCGGTCATCCTGTCTATTATGATGGTGTGAACGGCTCCAATACCGGGGCGCACGCTTTTGTGGTCGACGGATATTCGTCGGACGGTTTCTTTCATCTGAACTGGGGTTGGGGCGGAATGAGCAACGGATATTTCACCCTGACGGCGCTTGATCCCGCAAGTCAGGGCATAGGCGGTTCGTCGTCCGGATATAATTTTTCGCAGAATATCATCACGGGCATGAGACCTGATGACGGTTCTTATGATCGCGGTACGCTTGATTTCAGGGCAACCGGTGCGCTCACGGCGTCGGTGGCCGGAACGGTGGTGGGCAATTCCGTCACTTTTGGCGGCGGTAGTTACAATTGCTCGCCTGTGGAGGTGCAGGAAGTGACATTCGGCATCAGATTCACCGGAGCCGACGGATCTGTGACCTATGCCGACGGTTCCGGACCGTATGACGGCGTGCAGACGGATTATGGTGTGTCATCGTACGAAGTGACAGTGCCTTCATCGCTGTCCGACGGCACTTATGTGCTGAACGCAGTGGTGAAAAATGCCAGGGGTGAGTATTTCGATGTGCGCGCTCCGATAGGCGGTTACGGTGAACTTTATGCCACTGTGGCCAACCGGCGCATACGATTTGTCACTCCGTCGTATGCCACGCTTGAGTGCGAGTTTCAGGAGTTGCCCGGCACTGTCTATGCTGGAGCGTCGTTTCCTACGACTTTGTCCATGGTCAATGTGTCTGACAGTTATTTTTACGGAGGTGTGAGCTGCTGTCTGGTCTCGGTGGATGACAGCGATAATTCGCTGTCGCTCGTGGCTACATTGTCCAGAGTGCCGGCGGAGTTGGCATCAGACGATACTTATGAGTGCCGGACGCTCTGCGATGTGCCGGCGTCGGTGGCTCCCGGCAGTTACTATATGATCGTGATAAACGACCGGGGGCTTGTGATGTCGGACATATATCCGGTTGAAGTTGAAGAGAATCCCGGTGCGCCTGTCCTGTCCGCTTCGTCTTTCAGAGTGGTGGATACGGCTCGCGACAATCTGCGGTTCTCGTTCTCGTTGCGATGCACAAGCGGCTATAACTTCTCTCCGGTCTATGTGTATATTTTTGATCAGGACGGGTCGTCGTCATTGTGCGGATTCTCGTCGGATCCGGTGTATCTTGAGTCGGGTGGCCGTCAGTCGGTGACTGTGTCCGGCCGGTTTGACAACGGGGAGGTTGGCCGTGCATATCTTGCCGTGCTGTTTTATATGAAGGACGGCGGGTTTGCTCAGCTTTTGTCGCCGGTGAGGTTTGTGCTTGGCGATGATGTCAATTCCGCCATCGTTTCTCCGGCTACTGTTGTTGTCGGCCCTGAAGGACAACAAGATGAGGATGCCGGGGTGTATTTTGATATGAACGGACGCAGGATCGTCTCGCCCGGCGCCGGTCTGTATTTCAGGCGTGCGGCTGACGGCACTGTTCAAAAAGTATTGCTGAAATGAAAGGTAAGAGATTGCTTATAGTAGGTGCCGGCGGTTTTATAGGCGGTTTTATAGCGCGCAAGGCGCTTGAACTGGGTTATGATACCACCGTGGCCGTGAGGGAGTCGACCTCTCGGCGCTATCTTGACGATCCGTCGCTGAAGTTTCTGGTGCTTGACTATGACTCGCAGGAGTCCATGCTCCGTGCTATAGGGCAAGAGCAGCAGGGATGGGATTATGTTATCTATAATCTCGGCGCGACAAAATGTGCGAATTTCCTTGATTTCAACCGCATCAACTTCGAGTATCTGCGTCGTTTCTGCACGGTGCTCACAGAGTGCGGAAAAGTGCCGGAAAAGTTTCTTTACATGAGTTCGCTGTCGGCCGTAGGAGCAGGCGACGAGCGCACGTATGCCCCGATTTCGGAGGATGTGCGTCCGAATCCGAACACGCGCTACGGTCTGTCGAAGATCAAGGCCGAGCAGTGGCTCGAGATATCGTCGGGACTGCCGTGGATCATATTCCGGCCCACGGGGGTCTATGGACCTCATGAGAAGGATTACCTGATGATGATCAAGTCGATCGACCGTCATTTTGATTTCGGGGTGGGATTCAGGCGCCAGATGATCACGTTCGTGTATGTGGAGGATCTGGTGGAAGCCATGTTTGCCGCTCTGGAGTCGGCGCCTGTGGGACGTCGGTATAATATTTCGGAGCCGAGGGCCTATTCGCAGGCAGAGTTCCGCCGGATAGTGGCTGAGGAGCTTGGCGGTAAATTTGTAGTGCCGTTGCGTCTGCCCATGTGGGCAGTGTATGCAGTGAGCGCCGTGGCAGAGAAGGTGGCCGCCTTCAGTGGCAAAGCTTCGACGCTGAACCGCGATAAATATCAGATAATGAAGCAGCGGAACTGGTGCTGCACTACTGATCTGGCCGCACGTGATTTCGGCTTTACGGCCCGCACGGATCTGCGTCAGGGTATCAGAAAAACGGTCGCCGAGTATCTGAAAGAAAAAAAACGAAAAAAAAGTGAGTGAAAATTTGCATATTTCAAAAAACGGATGTAACTTTGCACTCGCAAACGGGAGATAAGATCTCTCAAAATGATGGCTCCTTAGCTCAACTGAATAGAGCATCTGACTACGGATCAGAAGGTTACAGGTTTGAATCCTGTAGGAGTCACAAAACAGGCGGAAGTCCACACGGGTTTCCGCTTGTTTTTTCGTATATATTTTCGTATATAATAATGATATATCAGCCGGTGTGGCTGTAATGTCAATAGCTATGATTGTTGTTTTGCTGATAGTGCTTGGCGTATATGTGGGGATGTATGTGTTGGTTGCTGTTATGGCACAAATAAGAAATCGAAATCCGGTGCTTTGGCTTCTGTTAAGTTTTATAGCGACACCGTTTCTGATATGTATTGTCCTTTTTGCGATTGGGAGCGAAAACGGGGATTAAGCGTTTGATTGTTAGGACTTGTGTTGATGCGATAGTTCTGAGTTGTGTGGGTCGGGGGGATTTTGTATTTTTGTAGTGGATTATGACACAAAGACCAGAAAATATCGACATCAGGAATATGCTGGCCGAATCGCGGCTGTGCAGGATTGTCTTTGTGCATTGGTTCAGCGGTTTTGTTTGAATGCGGAATGCCTGAATTGGGGAGCGTGTGGTGGTATCTCGCGCTCTGGATTCTGCCGTTGGGTATCCTTCGGCCACGATAGCCGTCATGATCTTTATTTTCGGGGCAGGTGTGGGGGCAAACAGGATGATTCTCGATAATCTGGGCAGTATAGGTATTCCTGCTGTGGTGATTGCCGTGTCGGGGATCGTGGGGAGTCTGGTCGCAGCTTGCGGCTATGACCGGCTGTTCGGGAAGAAAGAAGGAGGGAGATGAAGCTGATGGAGATGGTAGGGGTGCTGTTTCTGCCCTCGCTGTTTGTGGCGGGAATGGCCACGGGGATTTTGTGTGGGGTGCCCGGATGGATGTCGGAGGGGGGAGTTTCGACCGTGTTGCTCGGGCTGCTTGTGTTTCAGGTGGGGATGGGACTTGGTTCGCGCGGTGATTTTTCGGATATTGTTCGTACGGTGAGTTTCAGGACGTTGCTGTTGCCGGGATTTACGGTGGCGGGAACGGTGGCTGCGTCGGCGATGGGTTGTGTGTTGCTGCCTGGGGTGGATATGGCGGACTGTATGGCAGTGGGGAGCGGTTTCGGGTATTATTCGTTGTCGTCGATGCTGATACTGCAGTTCAAGACGCCTGTGGAGGGGGTGGATGCGGCCACTTTGCTGGCTTCGACGGCGTTGTTGGCCAATATTATCCGCGAGCTTGCGGCTCTGATGCTGTGTGCATACGTGTCGAGGAGCGGTCGTGGGGTGATGGCGATAATACACGGGGTGGCTCTTGAGGTGTCTGTGCCGCTATTGCTGATGATTTTCTGCTGAGCGGAGTGTTGTGGGGCAGGGCGGCTTTGCCAATGTCGCCATATTTTGGTAATTTCGCGCAGTCAATAAACAGGTAGCAGAATGATACATTCATATTATTTCAGTGCTTCAGGCACCACGGAGGACATTGTGCGCTCCATTGCCGGGAATATAGGCGGCGGAGATGATGCCGTTGTTGTTCATCACAATCTGACGGGAATGCGGGCGGAGACGGCGCCGGAGCCTGACCGGGATGATGTGGTGCTGTTTGCCGCCCCTGTGTATGGCGGACGGTTGCCTGCCATGGCGGCCGAGAGGTTCAGGCGCATAAGGGGCGCGGGGCAGAAGTGTGTGGCTGTGGTGGTGTATGGCAACCGCGATTATGAGGATGCTCTGCTGGAGCTGCACGATATTCTGTCGGAAAACGGGTTTGTGGTTGTGGCCGCCGGTGCGTTTGTGGCCCGGCACAGTATTTTTCCGGATGTGGCTGCAGGGCGTCCGGACCGGGATGATCTTGACCGGATGGCGGAGTTTGCTGAGCGGGTGAGGGAGTGTCTGGCCGCTGGTACGGTGCTGGATGCCGCGTCGGTGAAGGGGAAGCGGCCGTATAAGCAATCGGGTTATGTGCCTTTGCATCCGTCGGCCGACAGAAAGAAGTGTACGGGATGCGGGCGGTGTGCAAGGGAGTGTCCGGCGGGTGCGATATATAGGGAGAATCCGTATGACACAGACGCGCAGAAGTGTGTGACGTGCACACGGTGCATCTGGGTTTGTCCGGTCGGAGCAAGAGGATTCAGGGGGTTGAAATATAAAACGATAGCCCCGATATTCAGGGCTATGTGTGCGGCGCGTCGCGAGCCGGAGTGGTTTGTGGCGGAGGAATAGCCGGTTTCAGTCTTGTGGGAGCAGATCGTCGCCATAGCGTGATCCGAGCCGTGTGGGGGTGATGTGGAGTATCTTCAGGCCGCTTTCGCAGTTTGCAGCTTTTAGGGGGATTTCGATGTAGTCGCTGTCGCGGTTCCATTTGTATCTGACCATATACCATCCGTCAGTTAATGGAGCGACAGAGAGTGAGCGTATGCCGTATTCGCATACGTCCTGCGCCCGGATTATGGCGTCGGCGCCGGACCGGCGTGTCTCTTTCCGCAGTTGCAGAATGAGCGCCGGAGTCATGCAGGCGTTGCAGAGGGAGTCGTTTTGTGCGGGATTGTGTTCTAAATTCCGCATATAGGCGACATAGAACTCTCGGATCTGTTGCTCGCATGTGGCAAATGAGCTAAGGCAGAATATAGAGAGGACGAGAACGGATATGAAGCGGTGGGACGCCATCGGTCTGATGATATGTGAAGTTTTTGTCATGGGAAAATTTTGTCGTGTGCAAAATTATGGAAAATTTTGTACTTTTGCCGTAGTCTAATAGTTTTAATGGTTGATCTTATGAGAGAAGCATGCAGACTGATCGTGTCTGATTACCGCCGTTATTATGTGGGGGGGGTAAATATGTAATATTTAAGTTGTTAGCGTGTGCGCTGACGGCGCGGAACCATTGTTTTGCCTATTCGTTCTGGTTGCGTCTGGCAAGCAAGGGGCCGAGTCCGCTGAGACAGGTGGCGAGACTGATGCACTACAGGCTGTCGAGGAGATACGGGGTGCAGATTCCGGTGGAGACGCGAATTGGGGAGGGGCTGTATATCGGCCATGGCGTTGGGATTGTGGTTAACGGCGGGACGGTGATAGGCGACAACTGTAATCTGAGTCAGTTTGTGTCGATAGGGACGAATCATGGCACTCCGGCCGTGATAGGGAATAATGTATATATCGGACCTAATGTGTGTGTGGTGGAGGATGTGAGAATAGGCGATAATGCGACGATAGGGGCGGGATCGGTCGTTGTGCATGATGTGCCGGAGAATGCGACTGTGGCCGGCGTGCCTGCGCGGGTGCTCAATTATAATGATCCCGGGAGGTATTGCCGCTGTGTGTGAGCATGTGGCCGTGTGTGGCCTGATGGTGTTTCTGTAAATAAAAAAACACAAGACTCGTATCGTCTACGATTCTTGTGCTCAATAGTGTGCTTGGGGAATTTGTTGTAATTTCACTTTTGTAAGTAGCCCATAGGAGAGTCGAACTCCTCTTTCAAGAATGAAAATCTTGCGTCCTAACCGATAGACGAATGGGCCAACGCTCAAAATCGAGTGCAAATATACGGACATTTTTTGGATTGTGCAAATTTTTGGGTAAATTCGCATGAAAAAAATTATTTGACCCTTTATGTTGCGCACTTTAAACCTGATTCCGTTGCGTGTTATTCCATATTCCGACCGAAATTCTATTTTGTCGGCATACTCGCGTGAGCTGGGCCGGGTGTCGTTTGTGGTGCCTTCTGGAGCCGGGCGGGAGGCCCGGAGGCGGCGGGCGTTGCTGATGCCGATGTGTCCGGTGGTGTGTGTGGCGGATGTTGTGCCGGGTAAGGAGGTGCTGCACATGAGGGATCCGCAGCCGTGTCCGCCGATGCAGCTCGTGGTGTCGGATCCGCTGAGGGCGTCGATGGCGATGTTTTTAAGCGAGGTGTTGCTGCATGTGCTCCGCCAGAGCGAGGGTGAGCCTGCTTTGTTTGATTTTGTCAGGAATGCGGCCGTGAGACTGAATTCGCCGGATGTGGTGGTGGGTAATTTTCATATTGTGTTTTTGTGTCGTCTGCTGGTGTTTCTCGGGATAGCGCCGGATGTGGCGAGCTATCGTCCGGGCATGTTGTTTGATATGGCCGATGCGGTGTTCAGGGTGTCGGCCCCGATGCACGGGAGGTATCTGACGGCCGACGAGACGGCTGCAGCTGCGGCGCTGGGGCGTATGACATGGGAAAATATGCACCTATATAAATACACGCGCGCACAACGTGCGCGCGTGTTGGATGGATTGCTTGAGTATTTGTCGCTGCATCATGTGGGTCTGAGCGGATTGAAGTCGCTCGATGTGATGCGGGATTTATTTGACTGAGATGCGGTGGGCGGTGCCGTTGGCATTGATGATGTAGATGCCGCGGGGAAGGCTGAAGCTGGTATGGCCGGCGGCATGTCCGTTGAAGCGGCATGTGCCGTCGACGCTGTAGATGGCTACCGGTATCCGGGCGTCATCACTTACGGAGATCTCTACTCCGGAAATGGTGGGGATGACCTTGATTTCGCCGGCAGCGTTGAGCTCGGGGAGGTTGGAACTGGTGCTGGACCAGCGTTGGTCGGATTTGTCGCCCCAGATGTATTCGGCCATTTCGGGGTGGTCGATGAACGGGTTGCGGTTTTTCTGGTGTTTGTAGACGGCGTCATTGCGGTCACGTTCCTTTTCGCTGACGGGGTCCTGGCGGTGCCATTTGAGCAGAAGCTTCACTGCCCACGAGGAGAAGGCGGGATAGCTGTTATGGGCAAGCATGTCGCTCTTCCAGGATGAGATCTTGTCATTGTAGCGTGCCGCCATATAGAAATATGTGCGCGCGAAGTCGCCTTTGTATTCGTCGATCGGTTCGAATACTGTGCCGCTGTAGCCTTCGAATGTGGAGCGCCCGAGACGTCCGAGGGCTGTCACTCCGTTGTAGGTGCCAAGGTTTTTGCCGCCTTCGCATTCTCCGTAAGGGTAGTTGCTGCGCTGTCCGTTGACTTTGCCGTCGGTGGGGTATACGTGAAATGCGTCGCTTTTCATCGGTGAGCCTTCGCTAAACCAGCTTTTGGGCATGGAGTGTTCGCGGTTGTAGCAGTCGCCGACGTTTTTGTAGTTGCCGCATTTGCTTTTACCGAATACCCATTGCTTGGTGGAGTACATGTCCCAGATCGTGCCGTTGTCGCGCACGTCGGAGTCGGCGTAGACATCCCACAAGCCGTCGTAGCCGACATTGTGATGGTTGTCGATCACGTCCTGGAGTTCGCTCAGGAGGTTTCTTCCGCCAAGGTTTTCGCAGGAATTGTAGTATCCTTTGGGGGCTTCGGCATTGGCGGCGGTAAATACCGCGGCAGATAGCCACAGTGTGAAAATGGATGTTTTTAGTTTCATTGTATCTATTGATTGGTTGTTAGCGTCGGCAAAATTAGTAAAAATATAAGATCGGCGGATAATTTCTCCTTTGTTAAATGATGTGAGGGCGGGAATGGTGGTAAAAATTCGGTTGGCTGGCGTTGTCGGGTGTGAGTTTTTTCGAATTATTTTTGGTGGCGTTTGGCTGTATTTGTCGTGCTTTGGCCGGCGGTTAATGTTAAACAGTGTTAAAGTTACGAATAAAAAATGGGGTTTAATAGTTTGGTTTATAGGGTTTTGGTGAAAGTATGTTTAAGAACGTATAAAAAATAGTGAACCAAAAATTTGGTAGAATGGAAAAGGTGGTGTAACTTTGCACTCGCTTTCGGGGATGACCGACAGGGCAACCGAGAAAGCGAAGGACATTGAAAAGCTTACAATAGACAAGAAGTAGTACAAGAGAGCGAGTGAACAAACGAGTTCCTTGTCAATTCTGAGGAGATCATTAGCCGGACGAGTTCCGGGGGATGATCGAAGCAGGAAGCCCGAGCCGGTCGAACAACAAAAATGAAGATCTATTAATAAAATAAATAGAACTAACAACGGAGAGTTTGATCCTGGCTCAGGATGAACGCTAGCGACAGGCTTAACACATGCAAGTCGAGGGGCAGCGGGTAGATGAGCTTGCTCATTTATGCCGGCGACCGGCGCACGGGTGAGTAACACGTATGCAACCTGCCCGTCTCAGGGGGATAATCGTCGGAAACGGCGTCTAATACCCCGTATGAAGCTGGACGGCATCGTCTGGTTTTGAAAGAATATCGGAGACGGATGGGCATGCGGCGCATTAGCTGGTTGGCGGGGTAACGGCCCACCAAGGCAACGATGCGTAGGGGTTCTGAGAGGAAGGTCCCCCACACTGGTACTGAGACACGGACCAGACTCCTACGGGAGGCAGCAGTGAGGAATATTGGTCAATGGGCGAGAGCCTGAACCAGCCAAGTCGCGTGAGGGAGTACTGCCCTATGGGTTGTAAACCTCTTTTGTCGGGGAGCAAAAGCCGGACGTGTCCGTCTGTGAGAGTACCCGAAGAAAAAGCATCGGCTAACTCCGTGCCAGCAGCCGCGGTAATACGGAGGATGCGAGCGTTATCCGGATTTATTGGGTTTAAAGGGTGCGCAGGCGGATTTTTAAGTCAGCGGTCAAATCGTGGGGCTCAACCCCATCCAGCCGTTGAAACTGGGGATCTAGAGTGTGCGAGAGGTATGCGGAATGCGTGGTGTAGCGGTGAAATGCATAGATATCACGCAGAACCCCGATTGCGAAGGCAGCATACCGGTGCACAACTGACGCTCAGGCACGAAAGCGTGGGTATCGAACAGGATTAGATACCCTGGTAGTCCACGCAGTAAACGATGAATGCTACCTGTTTGGCCAGATTGATGGCTGAGCGGGACAGCGAAAGCGTTAAGCATTCCACCTGGGGAGTACGCCGGCAACGGTGAAACTCAAAGGAATTGACGGGGGCCCGCACAAGCGGAGGAACATGTGGTTTAATTCGATGATACGCGAGGAACCTTACCCGGGCTCAAACGCATAATGACGACAGTTGAAAGATTGTTTCCCTTCGGGGCATTATGCGAGGTGCTGCATGGTTGTCGTCAGCTCGTGCCGTGAGGTGTCGGCTTAAGTGCCATAACGAGCGCAACCCCTATCGACAGTTGCTAACGAGTAGAGTCGAGGACTCTGTCGAGACTGCCGGCGCAAGCTGTGAGGAAGGCGGGGATGACGTCAAATCAGCACGGCCCTTACGTCCGGGGCGACACACGTGTTACAATGGCAGGGACAGCGGGAAGCCACCAAGCGATTGGGCGCGGAACCCGAAACCCTGTCTCAGTTCGGATTGGAGTCTGCAACTCGACTCCATGAAGCTGGATTCGCTAGTAATCGCGCATCAGCCATGGCGCGGTGAATACGTTCCCGGGCCTTGTACACACCGCCCGTCAAGCCATGGGAGTCGGGAGTGCCTGAAGTTCGTGACCGTATAGGAGCGACCTAGGGCAAGACTGATGACTGGGGCTAAGTCGTAACAAGGTAGCCGTACCGGAAGGTGCGGCTGGAACACCTCCTTTCTGGAGACCGAGTGAGGGCAAGACGGATCTTTGTGGATTTACTCTACAGAGGTCGGTCGAAATAATAGAGACAAGGAAAAGAGATTGTCAACACGATGACCTCTTTTGGACTACTTCGCTATTGTCTATTGGGGGGATTAGCTCAGCTGGCTAGAGCACCTGCTTTGCAAGCAGGGGGTCAACGGTTCGAATCCGTTATTCTCCACACAAAAAAGGAGCACATTGACATTATGGAATCAATATATGACTGTAACTGATAATTGAATCAGAGACAGACACAACGAGCAACAGAAAGAAGCGCTGGCTTTTTACAGTCAGCAGAATCTCAAGAAATAAAGAAAGGAGACAAGGGCACATAAAGGATGCCTAGGCTCTCGCAGGCGAAGAAGGACGCGATAAGCTGCGAAAAGCTGCGTTAAGGGGCAAATACCCGTTATAGGCGCAGATATCCGAATGGGGCAACCCACCTTGCAAAAGGTATCACGGCTATAGCCGTGAAGCGAACCCGGTGAACTGAAACATCTTAGTAGCCGGAGGAAAAGAAAACAAAAGTGATTCCGCAAGTAGCGGCGAGCGAACGCGGAGGAGCCCAAACCACGGTTGTGGCAACGCAACACGTGGGGTTGTAGGATCTTCAACGAACTTTTTAGACAGAGTTAGCCGAACGCCCCTGGAAAGGGCGGCCGTAGCGGGTGACAGCCCCGTAGGCGACAACTGTGTTTAAAGAGGAGAAGACACCTGAGTAGCGCAGGACACGAGAAATCCGGCGTGAATCAGCGGGGACCATCCCGTAAGGCTAAACACTAGCGAGAGACCGATAGCGAACAAGTACTGTGAAGGAAAGGTGAAAAGAACCTCGAACAGAGGAGTGAAATAGACCCTGAAATTATGTGCCTACAAGCGGTCGGAGCCACTTTGTGTGGTGACGGCGTGCCTTTTGCATAATGAACCTACGAGTCACCCGTTCTGGCGAGGCTAAGTTCTGGAAGAAGGACGGAGCCGGAGCGAAAGCGAGTCGGAACACGGCGTTTTCTAGTCAGAGCGGGTGGACGCGAAACCAAGTGATCTACCCTTGGGCAGGATGAAGGCGGGGTAACACCCGCTGGAGGTCCGCACCGGTAAGCGTTGAAAAGCTTTCGGATGACCTGAGGGTAGGAGTGAAAGGCCAATCAAACTTGGAGATAGCTCGTACTCCCCGAAATGCATTTAGGTGCAGCCTCGGGTACAGTACCGTGGAGGTAGAGCGACCGATTGGATGAGAGGGCTTCGCCGCCTATCAAGTCCTGACGAACTCCGAATGCCACGGCACGATCCCCGGGAGTGAGGGCGCGGGTGCTAAGGTCCGCGTCCGAGAGAGGAACAACTCAGACCATCGACTAAGGCCCCCAAATCCGGGCTAAGTTGAAGACCATAACGAGGTGGGATTGCCTAGACAGCTAGGATGTTGGCTTGGAAGCAGCCATTCATTTGAAGAGTGCGTAACAGCTCACTAGTCGAGTGATCCCGCATGGATAATAATCGGGCATAAGTCCGGTGCCGAAGTCGTGGAATATTTAGCAATAGATATTGGTAGGGGAGCATTCCGGTAGTCGCAGAAGAAGGCATGTGAGTGTCTTTGGAGATCCCGGAAAAGCAAATGTAGGTATAAGTAACGATAAGGAGGGCGAGAAACCCTCCCGCCGTAAGACCCAGGATTTCTGATCAACGCTAATCGGATCAGAGTAAGTCGGGACCTAAGCAGGAGCCTTTGGGCGTATGCGATGGACAAAGGGTAAATAATCCCTTACCCGGCGATGGGAGCGAAGCGGGGACGGAGAAGCGAAAATCCCGCGCACTGACGGAATAGTGCGTTAAACCGCAAAGGTGATGATCAGGGCAGTAAAGTACACCCTGAGAGCTGAAGCGGGACAGTACCGAGCGCCTTCGGGCAATCGGATAGCGGATGGCAGCCGGCTCCCGAGAAAAGCCGCTAAGCGCCAAAGACCCATTGCCGGCCCGTACCGTAAACGGACACACGTGGTCGGGTAGAATATACCAAGGCGCTCGAGAGATTCACGGTTAAGGAACTAGGCAAATTGACCCCGTAACTTAGGGATAAGGGGTCCCGTCCTCCGGGACGGGCGCAGAGAATAGGTCCAGGCAACTGTTTAACAAAAACACAGGGCTGTGCTAAGATGAAAGTCGCAGTATACAGCCTGACACCTGCCCGGTGCCGGAAGGTTAAGAGGAGAAGTCATCGCAAGAGAAGCTTTGAATTGAAGCCCCGGTAAACGGCGGCCGTAACTATAACGGTCCTAAGGTAGCGAAATTCCTTGTCGGGTAAGTTCCGACCTGCACGAATGGTGTAATGATCTGGACACTGTCTCAACCGTGAGCTCGGTGAAATTGTAGTATCGGTGAAGATGCCGATTACCCGCAACGGGACGGAAAGACCCCGTGAACCTTTACTGCAACTTAGCATTGGGACTGGGTTTTCGATGTGTAGGATAGCCGGGAGACATTGAATCGGCCACGCCAGTGGTCGTGGAGTCGTCCTTGAAATACCGGCCTTCGGACATCTGGTCTCTAACGCGCTAAGCGCGGACACTGCTTGGTGGGTAGTTTGACTGGGGTGGTCGCCTCCAAAAGAGTAACGGAGGCTTCTAAAGGTGCGCTCAGACCGATTGGTAACCGGTCGGAGAGTGTAATGGCACAAGCGCGCTTGACTGGGAGACCGACAAGTCGATCAGGTAGGAAACTAGAGCATAGTGATCCGGTGGTTCCGCATGGAAGGGCCATCGCTCAAAGGATAAAAGGTACTCCGGGGATAACAGGCTGATCCCTCCCAAGAGCTCATATCGACGGAGTGGTTTGGCACCTCGATGTCGGCTCGTCACATCCCGGGGCTGGAGAAGGTCCCAAGGGTTAGGCTGTTCGCCTATTAAAGTGGCACGCGAGCTGGGTTCAGAACGTCGTGAGACAGTTCGGTCCCTATCTGTTGTGGGCGTAGGAGATTTGCGAGGACCCGACACTAGTACGAGAGGACCGTGTTGGACAGACCACCGGTGAGCCGGTTGTACCGCCAGGTGCACCGCCGGGTAGCCGCGTCTGGCCAGGATAAGTGCTGAAAGCATCTAAGCACGAAGCCTACCTCAAGATAAGATCTCCATATAGGGCCGTCAGAGACGATGACGTAGATAGGTCGCAGGTGCAGGGGCTGCAAGGTCCACAGCCGAGCGATACTAATCGCCCGAACCCTTTCTTAGGGGGATTTCCCTCCCCTGTATATACAGACAGCTTGTTTGTGTAAGATATATTGATCCATAATGCTGCTGCCTTTTTTACGATACTAAGGTGGTGATAGCGCAAGGGTTCCACCTCTTCCCATTCCGAACAGAGAAGTTAAACCTTTCCACGCCGATGGTACTGCGAAAGCGGGAGAGTAGGTCACCGCCCCTTCCACAGGAGAGAGACGCTTCAGGGACATGATCCCGAGAGAATCTCTCTCCTTCTTTTTTGCATATCAGACAATTCGTCAAAATATCGGATCAGCGGATTACTGATATGGTTAAAAAATGCTTTTTTGCGGGTCTAAAAATGTGGTCAGGAACGGTCTGAGAGGCCGTACTCAACGATATAAATGCAAGGACTGCGGCCGTCGTTTTGATGGCGGAATAAGGTGCGATAAAGCTAAGGTTATCAGCGACTATGTAGAGGGCAAACAGACGCTGGAACAGCTTGCGTCCAAGTACGGCGTCTGCGAAAAGACCATACGCAGGGATCTGGAAGGTATGCGGTATATCCATAAGATCGCAAAGCACAAGGATGTAACCGTACAGATGGATACCACATATTGGGGCAGGAACTTTGGTCTTATGGTTATCAAGGATGCTCTCCGGGGAGTTTCTTATGGCACAAGTATGTACGTCATGAAACAGTTGCCCAATATGTGGAGGGAATCGAATGGTTGAAGAGCAACGGGTTCCGGATATACGGCATTGTGATTGACGGCATGAAGTGACTGCCACAGGCATTGAAACCGATACCTGTACAGATGTGTCAGTTCCACCAGATATTAATTGTTCGCAGGTATGTGACTCAAAATCCGGACATAGAGACATCGCGGGAGCTGCTGAACCTGGTAAACATCATCGCAAAAACAGATAAGGAGAGTTTTTGCGGGGCTTTCAATGAATGGTATGAGAAATACAGGGATGTTGTCAATGAACGTGTTCACGATAAAAGAATCAAGCGCATCATACCTCCATACGTGCGGCCGAAACTACGTAGTGCATATCTGAGCATAAAACGAAACATGCCACTGCTTTGGACCTTCTATGACCATCCTGAAACAGGGCTTCCAAATACCAACAATGCCATTGAGGGCGTATTCTCTGATTTGAAAACCAAGGTTCGGGTTCATCGGGGGATCAGCAAGGAAAACAGAAATAAACTCATAGATGAATATCTCAAAAGACACTATTAGGACGCCCAACACCGATTGACTACCGCTCTGTTATCACCCCAAATGTCCAACCTGCCGAATTTTCAACGATCTGTCGGCTGATGCTCCGTTTTTAGATCCAGATAAGGTTATTCAGGAGCCGACTCCCTGCACGGCTGATATGATATAATTGGTATACGTTTATGACTCCTTTGCGTGACAATAGATATCTTGTGTTTTGGCAGACGGTATTATGGTGGGTTCTGATAATGCGAATAGCCAGATTACCCAATGGAAACTTGTTGTTCGCAAAGTGGTGTCGACATACGATATTGTGAACAGGCAAAAGGGGGAGTATATCAATCCATTATCTGCCGCCAATAACCAGCAGCTATCGACTTCGGCCAATAGTCCGGCAAAAGGTTGGACTTTTTCGGCCGCTGATACTGACGGATATTATATCTGTACTGCGGAGGGCGGAATACAGCTTCATCAGGCCAATAGCGGAATGGGGTACAAAATTATAAATTGTGGCAGTGGAACAAATACTTCTGATGCAGGATGTCAGTTCAAAGTGAAAGTGGTGGATATTGAGAATATACCGTCATATATCGAAGCAGTATATTCAGACTCTATGTCAGATAGCGAGGATGCTGTTATTTACGATATGCTTGAACGGCGGGTGGATAATATAACTTCCGGCTTTTATATTGTAAATGGGGCCAAAATGTTGGTTAGACTTTAGTAATTATAGTTATTATTGACGATGTCAGTTGACGGCGGTTTGGTTGTATGCTGAACTGCTGTCAATTTTATAAATTACAATGTCGGTATATTTTCGCGATAAATAGTATTAGGGGGTATGCTAAAAAAATATTGAAAAAAGTATTGCCAATCCGTAGAAAATCACTACCTTTGCGGACCGATTTTATCCAACCAATTATCGGACCGCTGCCGCAAGCAATGCTTTTGGCCGAGTGGAGCTGCGCGGAAATGTCTATTGTAAAGAACTGTAAATAAACCGTTTAATCGTGGATTCTTTAAGCTACAAGACTCTCTCTCCAAATGCCCAGAGCATCGACCATGAATGGATTCTCATCGATGCTACCGACCAACATCTCGGACGTCTTTGTTCCAAGGTGGCCAAAATTCTCATGGGTAAATACAAAACCTGCTATTCTCCCAATGTGGAGTGTGGCGACAATGTGATCATCATCAATGCCGATAAGGTTGTTCTGACCGGTAAAAAAATGACAGATCATGTATTCTATACTTTCTCCGGATATCCCGGCGGCCAGAAAGAGCTGACTCCTGAAGTGCTCATGCGTAAATCGTACAACAAGCACATCAAAGCCGGAATTCATCCTCTGTTCGTACACGTGCTCAAAGGCATGCTTCCCAAGAATCGTCTTGGCCGCAAGCTGATCACCAATATGCATGTATATAACGGACCCGAGCATCCCCATGCAGCTCAGGAGCCTAAAGCAATCGATATCAACACTCTGAAATAATCGCGAACTGAAATATGGAAAATATCAATGCAGTCGGTCGCCGCAAAGCAGCTATTGCCCGTGTGATCCTTAAGGAAGGTAACGGCACCATCACAATCAATCACCGTTCCCTTGACGACTATTTCCCTTCGTCGATTCTGCAGTATGTGGTAAAACAGCCCCTGTTGACCCTCAACTGCGCAGAAAAATATGACATCCATGTTAATCTGGATGGCGGCGGTTACAAAGGTCAGGCAGAAGCATTGCGCCTGGCTATCGCACGCGCCCTTGTGAAGATTAACCCTGAAGATAAACCCGCACTGCGTGCACAGGGCTTCATGACCCGTGACCCGCGTGAGGTTGAACGTAAGAAGCCCGGTCAGCCCAAGGCTCGCAAGCGCTTCCAGTTCTCCAAGCGTTAATCTTTATTGTTTAGCATCTAAATCCCGGCGATGGACGCCGATTTCCGGCTCCCTACTCCGGGATTGCTTTCAGAAAACGAAGAACGTAAACACATTTAACAACATTACAACATGTCAACACCCTCATTCGAACAACTTCTCGAAGCTGGTTGCCACTTCGGCCACCTCAAGCGTAAATGGAATCCCGCTATGGCTCCTTATATCTTCATGGAGCGTAACGGCATTCATATCATTGACCTTTACAAAACTCAGGCCAAGCTTGAGGAAGCTGCCGCAGCTCTCAAGAGCATAGCAAAAGCTGGCAAGAAAGTTCTTTTTGTCGCTACCAAGAAGCAGGCCAAGCAGGTTATCGCCGACAAGGCCACTGCTGTGAATATGCCTTTTGTCGTTGAACGCTGGCCCGGCGGTATGCTCACCAACTTCCCCACCATCCGCAAGGCTGTGAAGAAGATGGCTTCTATCGACAAAATGACTAAAGACGGTACTTTTGACAATCTGTCAAAGCGTGAGAAGCTTCAGATCACCCGTCAGCGTGCGAAACTGGAGAAGAACCTCGGTTCTATCGCCGACATGAGCCGTCTGCCTTCCGCTCTGTTTGTCGTAGACGTTCATAAGGAACATATCGCAGTGGCTGAAGCCGTACGTCTCGGTATCCCCGTATTTGCAATGGTTGACACCAACTCCGATCCCTCTGACGTTGATTTCGTAATTCCTGCAAACGATGACGCATCAAAGTCCATCGAACTCGTGCTCGATACTGTTGTCGCAGCCATGAACGAAGGTCTTGAAGAGCGCAAGGTGGAAAAAGCCGACAGCAATGCTGCTGAAGCAGAGGCAGAAGCTGCCGCTCCCCGCCGCGAACGCCGTCGTGTGGCCCGCCCTGCAGCAGCTCCTGCTGGTGAGCCCGTTGCAACCGCCGCTCCTGAGGAAGTGGCAGAGGTTGCTGAATAATTAATTTTTAACCTTCTAACTCCCTATTATATTATGGCAGTTACTATGGCAGAAATCACCAAGCTGCGCCACCTTACCAGCGCCGGCTTGATGGACTGCAAAAAAGCCCTTGCCGAAACTAACGGCGATATTGAGGCCGCTGTGGAGATCCTTCGTAAAAAAGGTCAGGCCGTAGCCGCCAAGCGTGAGGACCGTGAAGCTTCCGAAGGATGCGTTCTTGCCAAGAACGACGGAACTTTCGCTGCGATTGTCGCTTTGAAGTGTGAAACTGACTTTGTGGCTAAGAATGCCGGATTCGTTGCTCTCACACAGCAGATTCTGGATGCTGCTGTTGCCGCTAAAGCAAAGAGCATTGAGGATGTCAAGGCAATCGTTATCGACGGACGCACTATCGAAGCTCTTATTGTGGAAGAAGTCGGCAAGACAGGAGAGAAGATGGAGATCGGCGCATACGAATGTATTGAAGCTCCCTCTACCACTTCCTACAACCACTTGGGCAATAAACTGGCTACAATTGTAGGATTCTCTCTGGAAGGAGTAGACTATCAGGTAGGCCGTGACGTGGCTATGCAGGTTGCATCGATGAATCCTGTGGCTGTTGACCGTGAAAGCGTTCCTGCCGCAGTGGTTGAATCAGAGCGTAATGTAGCTATTGAGAAAACTAAGGAAGAGCAGGTTAAAAAAGCTGTTGAAGTTGCTTTGAAGAAGGCCGGTCTCAATCCCGCGCATTTCGATAGCGAGGCTCACATTGAGTCCAATATCACAAAGGGCTGGATCACAGAAGAGGATGCTGCCAAGGCACGCGTGATCATCAAGGAGACTGCTGAAGCCAAGGCTGCCAATCTGCCCGAACAGATGATTCAGAATATTGCTACAGGCCGTGTGAATAAGTTCTACAAGGAATCTTGCCTTATGGAACAGGAATTCGTGAAAGATGCCACTCTTACTATCGGCCAGTATCTTGAAAAAGCACAGAAGGGACTTCTGGTTGCTTCTTTCAAGCGCGTTAACCTGAATCAGGACTAAGTATTTCACCACTACTAAAACGTCTGACATTTATCAGGCGGTGGTGCTGACTTTTTAATATTGATTATAGCCAGACGGAGTTTATGCTCTGTCTGGCTTGTTATTTCCTATATATGTTATTGAATAGGAGAACAAAGGCATTAACTAATTGTAATCGTTTGGCATAATATCCCAAAGTAGGCTGAAAGCGTTGGAATGTATTAACGTATGAACTGATTGCATGCATATGGATAAAAAACTATATTTTACATCTATGTTTGTCAAATATAGTATCTTTGCGCCTTAATTAAAAGAACCATAGATATGCGCGAAGTAGAACTGTTTTTAGTCAACGACACAGACAAGTGTGCCATTTACACTGTTGGAGGGGTCAAAAATTCGCAGACATACGAGTAAGATGACTCGTTACGAGGATATGTCCTGACATTATAAAAATTTGAAGAACTGTTGAAAGAGGGCAATGCGACGGAACTGTATCAGTAACATCCAAGATAATCGAAACCGACAAAACATTTAATCTATGAAAGATATTAGAAACGAACACCGAGAAATAGTAGGTCAAGTGCCACTTGAAATAAAGGAAGGGATTGGTCTCTCTTTCGCAATATCCAATAAAATCGATGTCCTTATGCAGGAGCGCGGACTTTCAAAGAAGCAGCTTGCCGACCAGTTAGGAAAGCGTCCGAGCGAGATAACTCGATGGCTTAGCGGACAGCATAATTTTACTGTGTCCACACTTGCAATGCTGTCGACATTTTTCGGCAAATCAATAATATCAGTCTGAATCATGGCCAACGAATCCCTGTCGGCGGCAAAAGCCGCCAAGAACGATGAATTCTATACTCAATATTACGATATTGAGCGAGAGATAAACGCCTATCTCGAATTTGATCAAGATGTATTCCGAGGGAAAACTGTTCTATTGCCCTGTGATGACCCGGAATGGAGCAATTTCACCCTCTATTTTGCACAACATTTTCAGATACTTGGCCTGAAGAAACTCATTTCCACATCATACGCGCCGGAGAGCAAGAAATACAAGAGACTCCTTATCAGCCATCCCTTTTTGAGCAGGATGCGCCACAGTTTGACCCGCACAAAGCTTCTGGTCGAGACCTAAGCCCCCGTTCACAATAGTCCGACGGTTTGCCGGATAACCATTAAAATTCTACCTGAAGGGAAGTGTTATTTTCGAGACGATACCGTTATGCAGTCAGATGTATATTCCTGAAGATAGAGTGTTGACATCATCTGTTACTTTCCGTCCGTGCAAGTCATATATAGCATCAGGGGAAATGCCGTCAACTCTGACCGCATCTATCGCAGCGGCATCTGAAACTGTAATTTTTTTGCCATGTCCCCATTGGTATTCATATGTCTCCATATGGATTGCGTATGCTTAGACACGAGACGTAATCACCTGCATGGGTAATGCTTTCGTCTGCCCAAGTCCATCTATCGACTTTCAGTTCTAAGTCAATTGTTTCTTCCGGCTTGAAAGTGCATTAACCCATAGAGACCATCCTTTCACTATACCATCCTGTATAAGCTCGACGCGCACGTGACGTTCATGAACACGGGATATGGAATTGCGCAAGGTTGCATGATTCCATTTGCCAATTTGTTTATTGGCAAATTTTTTGCAAGATTCTTTTGGATTAGGCTCAGAGATACGGATGTAACAGACAATGAATGGACGAGAGATCAATCATGCTGTCGTATGTAATTGAACTATAATATGGTAATGCAAAGTTAAATATTTTTCTCAAAGCCCGGTCACTCCAAGTTTAAAATAATCGGAAAGTCCATCGAGCAAAATGAAATCAAATAAAACAAACCTCCTTTAAAATTCATGAATTAAGCCTTTGATCCTATATTGATTCAACTAATTATTATTGCATGATATTTGAAATCATGTGATTGTTAGTGCATTATTTCTGATGGCACAAGATATGTGTGTTTTTTGGGCAAGGTTTGTATGGCGAATTTTATCCTTGATTTTGATGCTGGTTGTGAAGATTCCAAATCGAAGTGCAAAACTTTGAGATGGGCATTAGTCATTCTCCTC
>BLLX01000013.1 GCA_011959405.1 Muribaculaceae bacterium | reverse complement strand
TCTCAAAGTTTTGCACTTCGATTTGGAATCTTCAGTCAAACCATGAAATGTGGCATACTATTGTTTCCATCCCCCTCCTAATGCTTTATAGAGGTTGACAAGGGCTATGTGTTCGTCGCGCACGGCATTGCTCAGTCCGATTTGCGCGTCGAGAAAGCGGCGCTGGGCATCGAGTACGTCTATGTAGTTGATGCTGCCGGCACGGTATTGTAGATTGGCCAGTTCGATATATTTGAGCGCCGCGTTTCTCGATTCGGTTTTCAGCACTGTGGTCTCCCGCATTTTCCGGTAAGTCACCACGGCATTGTTGACTTCTGTAAATACTTCAAGAACCTTTTTTTCATAGGCAAGTCTTGACTGTTCGTAGGCTGCGATTGACGCTTTGTATTGCGCTCTTTTGCGTCCGAAATCCAGTGCAGTGCCTACGATGTTGCCGACTACGTATGAGAACGGTGATCTGAACAGTGCTTTGAGGTCATCGTTTTCCCATCCTCCCTGCAAGGAGATGGTGAGACGAGGAAACTGATCGGCGTAGGCCACACCAACTGATGACATGGCCGATTTTAGCTGATACTCGGATTTGCGTACGTCGGGTCTGCGCATGAGCAATTGAGACGGCAGTCCAACGGGCACGCTGTCGGGAGCCTGTATATAGCGGTCTATTTTCTGTCGTGTTATCTTTTCTCCCGGATATGCACCCATGAGAAGCGACAGTGAGTTTTCTGTAATTTTGATCCGTTTTTCCAAGGCCGGGACAAGAGTGGCTGTGGTTGCGTATTCCACTTTGGCCTGTTGATAGACGAGTTCGGAGGTCAGCCCGCCTTCAAAGCGCAGTTTGGCCATTTTTTCGCCGTCGCGTCGCGTTTCGAGTGTGCGTCTGACGATCTCCAATTCGTTGTCCAGTGCAATGAGCTGGAAGTAGGTGCCGGCGACTTCGGCAATGAGAGTCATGCGCATGGCGCGTTCGTCTTCTACGGTGGCAAGCCATTCGTAGTTGTTTTTTTTCTTGGCCCATCGAAGTCTTCCCCATAGGTCGGCTTCCCAGCTCAGAGTGGCTTTCAGGCTGAATTCAGGGTCGCTGGTGGACTTTTTGCCGAAGTAGTCGTTGGTCTCGTTGTCGACCAGAGCGTTAGCGCTGATTGTGGGCAACAGTTCCGCACGGCTGATGCGGTATTGTTCGCGCATCTGTTCGATGCGATATGCCGCGGCGAGTATGTCTTTGTTGTGTTCAAGCGTTCGCTCTATTATATTGCAGAGGAGGCTGTCACCGTAGAAATTCCACCATTGCATGTCGGCCAAGGTCTCCTGGTCGGCCGGAGTCTCGCCGCTGATTATGGATGACGGCAGATTCAGTTCCGGCGCTCTGCATTTGCGTGATATGGAGCATCCGCAAAGAGATGTCGCCGCAATGGCCGCTGCAAGAATGCCTTTGATGTATCCTGTCATCATATACGGTATTTGTGCTTTAATTTGTAGACCCATACGAAGAAGAACGGAACGAATACAATTCCTATTGTGATTGCCGTGCACATTCCGAAGAACACGCCCGTGCCGATGCCTTGGCGGCTTGCAGAGCCGGGGCCGGAAGCGAATACCAGTGGCAGCAGGCCGAGAATGAATGCAAGTGATGTCATGACGATCGGGCGGAAACGGAGACGGGCGGCAGTTATGGCGGCAGTGGCCGGATCGCAGCCCTTGTCGACTTCCTCTTTGGCGAATTCGACTATCAGGATGGCGTTTTTGGCCACAAGGCCAACAAGCATCACAAGTCCGATCTGGAAATATATGTTGTTTTCCAGTCCGCATATCCAGATGCCGAGATAGGCACCGATGCCTGCCACCGGAAGGGAAAGGATCACGGCTATCGGCACAGACCAGCTTTCATATTGCGCGGCCAGAAACAGGAATACGAACAGGAAAGCCAGAGCGAGCACCATGCCGGTCTGGCCGCTCTCGTGTTTTTCCTGATATGACAGTCCGCTCCATTCCACTCCCACGGTTTCGGGCAGGTGTTCATCAACAATGCGTTCCATGGCGGCCATGGCCTGACCGGAGCTGTAGCCGCTGGCGGCTTCTCCGGTCACCAGTGCGGAGTTGAACATGTTGAAGCGCATGATGGTGCCGGCTCCGGTGGTGTAGTGGGAGGTGCCGAGCGAGGATATAGGTATCATGGCACCTTCGCCGCTGCGTACGAAAAACACGTTCAGGTTGTCTCGGCGGGCGCGGTAGGGGGCTTCGGCCTGTATGTACACACGGTATATGCGGTTGAACATGTTGAAGTCATTGACATATACTGATCCGGTGAATGCTTTCAGTGTGGAGAAAATGTCGGACATGGACACTCCCTGAAGTTTGGCTTTGTCGCGGTCGACGTCGAAGTACAGCTGCGGAATGTCGCTTAGCATTGATGACGAGAGTCCGGCGAGTTCAGGTGCGCGTCCGGCGTAGTACATCAGGGTGTCCACGGCCTGTCGCAGATCGTCGTACGATGTGTTGCCGCGGGCTTCCAAGGCCATTTCAAAGCCGCCAGATGATCCGAGCCCGGGAATGATGGCCGGCGTCGACAGGTAGACTTTGCTTTCGGGATAGCCCGACAGCTCTTCGGAGATGCGTTGCATCACCTCTTCCATGCGTTCGGTTTTACGCTCATTCCACGGTTTCAGGATCACGGTGAGCTGACTGTGGGCCTGATTGGCGCCCACACGGGGGCTTGAGCCGGTCACGTTGAGCACATGTTCGATGTCGGGGTCGGCCATAAGATATGTCATGGCGCGTTCGGTCACTTCTCTGGTGCGCTCGATTGTGGCTCCTTCTGGCAGTTCAAGCTCCACAGTGAAGTATCCCTGGTCTTCCTTGGGCATGAAACTTTCGGGTACGATCCGGTTCATTATGTATATTCCGGCCAGAATGACGCCGAATGCCGCAAACATACGCCTTGAGTGACGCAGGGTCCATGAGATCATGGCGCTGTATTTGCTGTTGCCCTCTGTGAGCCATTCGTTGATTTTGCGGAACACTTTGTTTTTTTTCTTCTCCTGGCCGGGACGCAGCAACATGGCGCATAATACGGGGGAAAGCGTCAGAGCCACAATCGTGGATATGATCACGGACACGGCGATGGTGACCGTGAACTGCCGATAGAGCTGTCCGGTGATGCCGGGCAGGAAGCTGACTGGGACGAATACGGCACATAGCACTAACGACATGGCGATCAGGGCGCCCGAAAGGTTGCCCATGGCTTTCTGAGTGGCTTCGTACGGCGATAGGTGTTCCTCGTTCATGATGCGGTCCACATTCTCAACCACCACGATTGCGTCGTCCACCACAATGCCTATGGCGAGGATAAGCCCCAGAAGAGTCATCATGTTGAGCGAGAATCCGAACACGAGCATGACACCGAATGTGCCTATCAGAGATATGGGCACAGCTACTATCGGGATCAGAGTGGCCCTCCAGTTCTGAAGAGAGAGGAAGACGACAAGGATCACGAGCAGGAGCGCTTCGAACAGAGTCTGGTAGACATGATGTATGGATTCCGATATGTATGTGGTCATGTCAAAGGGAATCTGGTATGTGATGCCGTCGGGGAAATTGGCGCTGATTTCCTTCATGGCTTCCTTTACGCGTTCGGCCACCTCCATGGCGTTTGCCCCGGGCAGCATGTTGATGCCGAGAACGGCTGCATTGCCGCCGTTAATGCCGCTTTCGGTGGAGTAGGACGATGCTTCCAGAGAGATGCGTGCCACGTCTTTCAGGCGGATTATGGAGCCATTGGGATTGGCGCGTATGACTATCTGTTCGAATTCGCTGACTGACGACAGTCGGCCCTGGGCCGTGATAGGCACCGTGAGGTCCACGCCGTCCATCGGAGCCTGACCGAGCACGCCTGCCGCCGATTCGCGGTTCTGGTCCTTCAGGGCGGCCTGAAGTTCCTTGACGGTGAGTCCGAGATCGGCGAGTTTGTCAGGCTGCACCCATATCTGCATGGCGTAGTAACGGCTGCCGACATTGGATACACTGCCCACTCCGGGCACTCGTCGGAGCATGTCTAGCACATTGAGGGTGGCGTAGTTGCTCAGATATATTTCGTCAAATTTCGGGTCGTTGGACAGCAGAGTGATGGTCATCAGCTTGCTTGCTGTTTCTTTGCTGACGGATATGCCGTTTTGCACGACTTCGGCCGGCAGACGGCTTTCTGCTTTTTTGACACGGTTCTGGATATCGACTGCGGCAAGTTCCGGATCTGTAGATATATCGAAAGTGACAAGTGCGGAGAATCCTCCGGCGTTTGAGTTGGACGACTGCATGTAGAGCATTCCAGGAGTGCCGTTCAGTTCCTGTTCGATAGGGGTGGCCACCGCCTGTGTGACAGTCTGTGCGTCGGCACCGGGATATGTGGCGCTTATACGCACGACTGGCGGAACGATCTGCGGATACTGGTCGATGGGCAGCTGTGCAAGGCCTATTCCTCCGACGATCACTATCACAATCGACAGGACCATCGAAAAGACCGGATGTTCAAGGAAAAAATTACGCTTCATGTCTTTTAGTCCTGTTTGGCGGACGAAGTGTTATCGTCGTCGGATTCTTTTGCGGCTGTCGGGGCTACTTTCATGCCGTGCTGGAGTTTGTGATATCCTTCCACTACGATCCATTCTGAGTTGCCGAGTCCTCTTTCGATCACGGTTTTGTTGCCTATTTCGGGACCTGTCTCCACAAAACGGCGTTCAGCCACACTGTCGGGACGCACCACATAGATGTAGGCTCCGCCTTTTTCGATTATCAAGGCTTTTGACGGCACGACTACGGCGTTTTTCCTGACATCCATGAGCAGAGTCACTTTGGTGAATTCTCCGGGCAGAAGAGCGCGGGCCGGATTAGGCATCTCGGCGCGTACGGAGAATGTGCCGGTCTTAGGATCGACTTGCGGATCCGCGAAATCGACCAAGCCGCGGTATGGATATTTTGAACCGTCGGCCAGTGTGACCGTGACGTATGGATCCCATGTGCGCAGTGAATCGCGTTGTCCGATGTTGACGTTGCGTTCCTTGCTGCGCAGATAGTCAAGTGCCGTCATGCTGAAATCGATTCTCACGGTGTCGCTTTTTACCACAGTGGCGAGCAGGGATTTGGATCCAGGACCTACCAGAGTGCCTATGTCGACATTGCGTTCGGAGATATAGCCTGAAATGGGCGATTGCACAGATGTGTAGCCAAGAGTGAGTTCGGCCTGTGTCAGATCGGCTTCGCACACCACCACGTCGGCTACGGCGCCTTCATATGCTGCAATGGCGTTGTCGAGATCGAGCTGGCTTGCCGCATTCTGTTCGTAGAGCGGCTTGATGCGGTTGAGGTCTCTTTCGGCTTTCAGCGCATGGGCTTTAGCCTTGTTAAGAAGGGCTTTGGCTTTGTTTACACGGGCGCGGTAAATGGTCGGGTCGATGACAAACAGTGTCTGGCCTTTGTTGATATATGTGCCTTCGGCAAATAGCATTTTTTCCAGATAACCCTCTACGCGGGCTCGTATTTCAACAAACTGCTGGGCACGCACGCGGCCGACGTATTCTCCGTAGACGTTGACGTCTTCGGTCACTACCGGCTCGACTTCAATCACCGGCAGGATGGTTTTGGGCGGCTTGTTGTTAAGAAGGAATATGATCAATGCTGCGGCTACGGCCAAAATGATCACAGCCATGGCTATGCGGTATGCACGGGCCGGTATGCGGCGTATGGGATTGATTATGTTGTAGTATTTTCCGATACTGTCCGGCAGGATTTTATTTTTCATTGCAATAAGCGTAGTAATTAGTTTATCTTTCATTCTTAACAATCTTATGCGTGATTATGTTCACTCCGTATCTCTGTGATAATAGCATTTATCAGAAAGCGGCTCCCCGTAATCCGGATTACGGGGAGCCGTATTTTTGCTATTGGATGGGTCTTTTATTTCACGATCCAGGTTTCGCCGGCCATGATCATGTCACGGAGAGAGCCGAAGCCTTTTGACGATGAGATTTGAGCGACCTGTGCCGAGACTTCTTCATTGTAGACCGGGGCTTCGACGTCGCGGATCACGCCTATGGCCAGCGGCAGATCGTGTCCGTCCATAAGTGCGAGCTGGCGGTGAAGGATGTCTGATGCCGAATGCGGGTCATGTGTCAGCACATCGTCAAGTGTGTAGCCGTCCTGCCCCACGGTCACGGCTTTGAGCGAGAAGCCTTCCTGCACGAGACCTTTTTCAAGATTTTTGCCGAACAGCATTTTTCGACCTTCCATGAGGTGTATGGTGCGGTCGGCGCGGGTTTCCTTGTCAGACACCCAGTTGTGGGTGCCGTTGTTGAAGATCACGCAATTCTGCAGCACTTCCACCACGGCAGCACCGCGATGGTGTGCGGCTGCGGCCATGGTCTCCTGTGTGATCTGGAGTTCGACATCGAGACTGCGTGCAAAGAAGGTGGCTCGTGCGCCGAAGGCGAGTTCGGCAGGAACAAAAGGATCTTCGGTGGTGCCGTAGGGTGATGATTTGCTCACGAATCCACGGGGAGAGGTGGGAGAGTACTGTCCTTTGGTCAGACCGTATATTTTGTTGTTGAGCAGCAGAATGTTGATGTCGACATTGCGGCGCAGGCAGTGGATGAAATGATTGCCGCCGATGGCGAGTCCGTCGCCGTCGCCGCTCACTTGCCATACGGTCATGTCAGGATTGGCAACCTTAAATCCTGTCGCTATGGCTGCCGCGCGGCCGTGGATTGTGTGGAATCCGTACGTGTTGCAGTAATATGGCAGGCGCGAAGAGCATCCAATGCCGGAAATGACAGCTGTGCGGTGGGGTGGTACGCCTATTGTAGCCATTGCCTTGTGCAGGCAGTTGAGCACTGCGTGGTCGCCGCATCCGGGACACCAGCGTACGTTTTGATCACTTTTATAGTTGGCCGGGGAGTATGTGGATGGAGTCTGTTCCATATCTGTTGATCTATGATCAGTTGTTGGAGTTGAGAATGTTGTTGACGTGATCTACTATTTCGCTTACCAGGAAAGGCTGGCCCTGAATTTTGTTGATGCGGCTGATATTCACCTCGGGGAACTGCATCTGCAGATAGTCGGCGAGCATGCCGGTGTTGAGTTCGGCCACGATCACACGTTTGTAGTGCCGGAGTATTTCACCGAGATTGGAGGGCAGGGGGTTGATGTAGCGTAACTGTGTGAACGCTATCGGGGTGCCTAAGGCATTTAGCTGGGCTGCCGCAATGCGTAGGTGGCCGTATGTTCCGCCCCAACCAAGAAGCAGAGTATCGGCTTCGGCTGATTCATAGCATACTTTCTGGAGAGGTATGTCGGCTGATATTCGGGCGATTTTTTCCCGGCGGAGTCTGACCATGCGCTCATGGTTGAACGGATCTGTGGATATGGCTCCTGTGTTGGCGTCTTTTTCAAGACCTCCGAGACGGTGGGTCGCGCCTTCCGTGCCGGGAATGGCCCAGTATCTCACCAGAGTCTCTTCGTTTCGCTCGTATGGATGCCAGTTGCCATCGGCTTTTTCTGCCGGCAGAACCGGGGCCTTGATGTCGGGATAGTCGGATGCTTCGGGTACACGCCATGCGCTGGAGCCGTTGCCTATGAATGCGTCGCTTAGCAGGATCACCGGGGTCATGTGTTCGAGTGCTATGCGAGACGCTTCAAACGCCATGTCGAAACAGTCGGTCGGGGATACCGGAGCCACCACTGCGACCGGAGACTCGCCGTTGCGCCCGTAGAGAGCCTGCATCAGGTCGGTCTGTTCGGTTTTGGTAGGCAGTCCTGTCGATGGTCCGCCACGCATCACGTCGATCACCACAAGGGGCAGTTCGGCTATGACGGCCAGGCCTATGCCTTCGCTTTTCAGCGCGAGTCCGGGGCCGGAGGTCGATGTCACAGCCAGATTTCCGGCAAAAGATGCGCCGATCGCCGAACATACGCCTGCGATTTCGTCTTCCATCTGCACGGCTTTTACTCCAAGGTCTTTGCGCTTGGCAAGTTCATGGAGTATGTCGGTGGCCGGGGTTATCGGATAAGATCCGAGAAACAGCGGACGGCCTGATTTTTCGGATGCCATGATAAGGCCCCATGCTGTGGCGGTGTTGCCGTTGATGTCCGTATATACGCCCGATGTGATAGTATCGTTCTCTATGCGGTATGTCGATACTGACGCGTGGATGTTGTGTCCGTAGTCGTAGCCCGCGCGGAGTACTCTGGCGTTTGCTTCGTAGACGGCCGGTTTTTTCGCAAATTTGTTGCGGAGCATGCGCAGCGCGCTTTCGAGCGGGCGGTCAAACAGCCAGCAGACCAGACCGAGGGTGAATATATTGCGGCATTTCATCACCGACTTCAGGTCGAGTCCGCTTTCGGCCAGCGCTGCCTTGGTCATGGATGATACAGGCACTTCAAGAACCTGTGCGTCGTTGATGCCGAGTTCGGCAATGGGATTGTCGGATGTGAACAGTGCTTTTTTCAGGTCTGATTCCTTGCATGAATCAATGTCGAGAATAATGACTCCGCCATGTTTCAGAAAACGGTAATTTTGTTTCAGTGCGGCGGGATTCATGGCCACTAAAACGTCGCATTGGTCGCCTGGGGTATAAACCTCTTTGCCTATGCTCACCTGAAATCCGCTCACTCCGCTCAGGGAGCCTTGTGGTGCACGGATCTCGGCCGGATAATCGGGGAATGTTGACACCTGATTGCCAACACCTGCGGATACGTTGGTGAAGATGTTTCCTGCGAGCTGCATTCCGTCGCCGGAGTCGCCCGAAAAGCGAACTACTACTTTCTCAAGCGTTTTGACACTGGTTTGATCGGTCATAATTAGTCTTTAAGGTCAGATGGTTTTAAGTAAGGGTTTCTTCCTTGAAAAACGTCACAAAATTAGTAATTATTTATGATCTTGCAAATTATTATTTCGTGACTTTTAAAGGGCGTTTCGGAATGCCTGTAGGAGAAAAATTTGTAATTTTGCACATTATAAATTATGTGGATAATTCTGGCATTTGTATCGGCTGCGTTACTCGGTCTGTATGACGCATGCAAAAAATATTCGCTGCGCGGCAATGCGGTGATACCTGTATTGTTTCTCAACACGTTGTTCTGCAGTGTTATCTTTTTGCCGGCTATTGTGTTGTCGGCGGCGGGAATGCTGTCTGAAGGCGAGACTTTTTATGTGGAGCCGTGGTCGTGGCATGCCCATAGCTATATTCTGCTGAAGTCGGTTATAGTGTTGATCTCATGGATATTGGGATATTTTGCCATTAAGCATCTGCCGCTCACAATTGTGGGACCTGTCAATGCAACAAGGCCTGTAATGACCATTGTGGGCGCCTTGCTGATTTATGGAGAGAGTCTTAACGGCTGGCAATGGGCCGGCGTGGCTTTTGCCGTGGTGTCGTTCTATCTGTTGAGTCGCAGCGGCCGCAAGGAGGGCATACGGTTTGCTCATAACCGCTGGATATATTTTCTTGTAGGTGCGGCTGTGCTTGGCGCGGTGAGCGGTCTTTACGATAAGTTTCTGATGGCTTCTACGGATTCAGGTGGTGCAGGGTTGGGCCGGATGTCCGTGCAAGGCTGGTATAATATCTATCAATGTGTCATGATGGGCATTGTGTTGTGGACGGTATGGTGGCCGCGGCGGTTACATGGCCACCGGTTTGTCTGGCGGTGGCCCATAATTCTGATCAGTGTGTTTCTGACCTGTGCGGATTTTGCCTATTTTTATGCGCTGACATTTCCGGATTCCATGATTTCCGTAGTGTCGATGGTGCGCAGGGGGAGTGTGGTGGTCTCATTTATGTGCGGGGCGCTGTTTTTCGGAGAGAAAAATTTGCGCGGCAAGGCTGTTGATCTCGCTCTGGTACTTGCCGGAATGGTCTGCCTATGGATCGGATCAGCTCAGTAACGTTTTATTTTACCGTTTTCCAGAGCTTGCTGATATAATTCCTGACGTAGTCTGCGGTCAAGCGACAGTTTGTGGCGCGCTGTAAGCCTGTCGCGTATGATAGGTTCTGCAACATCGCGCGGCATTTCAGTGCCTTCTGTAAGTGTTTCAGTGATATGAAGCAGATATGTGAAGTCTCCGTCGCTTACTTCGATATGCTCTCCTGTTTTCGGAGTTCTGCCTGAGAAATTATGTGGCACACGAGATTCGATCTGTTCCCATTTCACCCAGTTGTCGCGGAAATATTCATACAGGATGTCATCGTCTTTTATATTTGCTTTTTCAAGCAGTTCGATGTCAGTGTCCTTGTCTGAACGATACCATTTTCTCACATTCTCGAGCAGGGGAGATGAGGTGGGTATTTTTACCAGTATGCCACGCACCATGGGGGTTTCGACACGCATTTCGGCATGATGCCTGTCATAATATGCCGCTATGGTGTCTTCAGGCAGTTCGGGGGTGCCATCCTGCGCTGTTTTCAGACGCTGATATTCCCACATTATCAGTTGCCTGCGATAGTCGTCGGTCATACGGTCGATACCGCGGGTGTCGGGGATGTTTTTTTCAGCGATTTCGGTTATCAGCATATCCGAGATCCATGAGTTGATATAGGACTCGGCAAATGTGGCGCTGTCGGTAGCCGACAGGCCTGCCGGTATGGCTTTCCGCAGATCCGAGAGTGTAAGGGTGGCATTGCCGACGGCCACTATGGCGTCGGCAGGAACCTCCTTAATGCAGCTCGCAGCCGCGGCTGCTATCGTAAGAGCGATAACTGCCTTGGCTGCGGGCCTGTTGTGGATTTGAAATGTCATTGAAGCGGCTTGACTTTTTTCAGAATTTTTTTGTTGATTTTCACCGGATAACGTTTGCGGAGTTCTTCAACCCATTTTTTCTCGAGTTCGCTCTGATAGTCCGCCGTCACTGCGCCGCGTGCATCGGCGGCTTCTTCGGGCTGGTCGATCACGCGTCCCTGATATGTTGTAAAATATTTCCAACGGCGTTCGCCGGAAAGATCAGGAAGTTCCGCTCCGAAGCCGGCGTAATCCACCACATTGTTTTTGCCTTTAGGCAGCAGTACGCGCTCGATCTTGATGTTGCGGGGAAATGCTCCGCGAAGTACCGGACCGATCGAGTCTGTTTCTATCGACGGATTGGCCGCGATGAATTTGTTGACTTCCTGGATCAGAGAATCCGATGTGGCGTATATCACATAGCCTTTGAAGCGGGGTTCGGACCAGTCGGTGTATTTGTCGCGGTGGGTCTTGAAGTATTCGTTGAGCGCTGCATAGTCATTGGCTGCGGCATTCCATACTTTTTGGTTGCTGACTTCGAAGAGCATCATGCCGTCGCGATATTCATTGACTATATTGCGGAGCTCAGGATGTTTCTTTTCCAGACGATGGTCCTCGTATGTCAGCACCACTTCATTAAGGCGTTCGTCAGCCATTGCGGACAGAGCAGTCGACGGGTCAGATCCGGGAGCAATGCGCGGGCGCGGATTCATGAAATCGGCAATTGTCACGGTGCTGTCGGCTACGGTGATGAGCGGGGTGGTGTCGTGGGCCAGGGATTCGATTGCGGAATCAAAGTCAGCGGCAGCGGCCACAGCCTGGTTTATCCGGTCAAGGCCGGACTGAAGCACTTTTGACGGATATGCTTTTTTCAGTTGGGCGATTTTTGTTTCAACGGCACGGTTGGAACGGCCGTCTTGTGCCATTTTTGCACGTATGCTGGCTTCCATCTGTTCGAAGGGTGCGATGCCGCGATGGCCCATGCGTTCTACAATGTGCCATCCGAACTGGGTGGTGAACGGTTTGGATATCTCTCCATCGGCCAGAGCAAAGCTGACAGCTTCGAATTCAGGTACCATGCGGTGTGTGCCGAACCAACCAAGATCGCCGCCCTGTGCTCCGCTCGGGCAGTCACTAAGGCGTTTTGCCACGTCGGCAAAGTCGGCTCCTGCCTGCAGGGCGCCATAGATTGAGTCGATGCGCTGCTTCACTGCGGCATTGGCTTCATCGGTGCGCTCGTTAGGGTAGGTAAGGAGAATGTGGCGGGCATGCACTTCTCCGGGATTGGGGCGTCTGTTTCTGACTTTGGCCAGATGATGTCCGTAGCGTGTGGTGATCACATCGGAAATCTCACCGACGGGAGTATTGTACACGCCTTCTTCCCATTCGTATGGAAATTGTCCGGCGCTGATCCATCCGTAGTAGCCGTTATTGCTGCGTATGGACGGGTCGGTGGAATATTTTTGTGCTGTCGCCGTGAAGTCAGCGCCATTGACAAGCGCCTGACGCAGACTGTCGATAAGCGCTTTTTTCTCCAGCGGCACCATCAGATGATCCACTTCCACCGATTCCTTCATGTGGTCGTATGCTTCTTTTACGAGCTGTTTTTCCGTCAGCGAGTCGCGTAGATACGGAGCCACAAGTTCCGCTCTGTAGCCGTTAAACTCCTGCTGGAATGCCTGAATAGTGTCTACTCTCTGGCGGCGGGCTTCAGCTACTTTGAGTTTATATATGGTGAACATGTCCAGATATTCGTCCAGCGACTGGCGGTCTATCTGTTGTCCGTGATTTTTGTGATACAGGTATTCGAATTCGCTGAGAGTGACAGGAACACCGTCAACGGTCATCAGAACCGGATCTTTGGGTGCTTTAGCCGATAGCGGTAACAGTGTTGCCGCAGCCAAAGCAGATAAGAGCAAGTGTTTCATCTATATCGTATTGACTTATGGTTTATAGGTTACAGTCTTTTATTGGTGCGATGCGCTGTAATTGGGCGCTTCGGATGTTATGGCCACGTCGTGCGGATGGCTTTCTGCCACGCCTGCGTTGGTGATGCGGGTGAATTTGGCCGAGTGCAGCGCTTCTATGTCTTTGGCTCCGCAGTAGCCCATGCCAGACCGTAGGCCGCCAAGCATCTGATATACGACTTCGAAAAGTGAACCTTTGTAGGGCACACGTGCAGCAATGCCTTCCGGCACCAGTTTTTTCGCGTCGGTTTCATTGCCTTGGAAATAGCGGTCCTTAGAGCCTTTTTCCATGGCTTCGAGCGAACCCATGCCGCGGTATGACTTATATTTTCTGCCGTTGTATATGATGGTGTCGCCGGGAGTTTCGTCCACGCCGGCGAGCATGCCGCCGAGCATCACGGAATTAGCGCCTGCAGCGATCGCCTTTACAATGTCGCCAGAATAGCGTATGCCGCCGTCGGCTATCAGAGGAACTCCGGTTCCGGCAAGAGCCTTGGCCACGTCATAGACGGCCGAGAGTTGCGGCACACCGACGCCGGCTATCACGCGAGTGGTGCAGATGGAGCCGGGACCTATGCCTACCTTTACGCCGTCGGCACCGTTCTCAACCAAGAACTTAGCGGCGTCGCCGGTGGCTATATTGCCGACCACTACGTCAATATGCGGATATTTTTCTTTGATTGCGCGAAGCACCCCGATCACACCACAGCTATGGCCGTGGGCGGTGTCGATCACTATGGCGTCTACACCTGCTTCTACAAGCGCGTCAACACGCTGGATGCTGTCGGGAGTCACACCGACTCCGGCTGCCACACGCAGACGTCCGAGACTGTCCTTGCATGCCATCGGTTTGTCCTTTGCCTTTGTTATATCCTTGTATGTAACCAGACCGATGAGATGGCCTTCGCCGTCAACCACGGGTAATTTCTCGATTTTGTGTTGTTGAAGTATCTGTGCCGCTTCATCAAGATCGGTAGTCTGTGAGGTGGTGATGATGTTTTCTTTGGTCATCACTTCGTCTACCATGCGGTCAAGATCGCGTTCAAAACGGAGGTCTCTGTTGGTTACTATGCCCACCAGTTTGCGGTTGTCGTCAACTACAGGAATTCCGCCGATATGATATTCTTCCATGATTTTCAAGGCGTCGCCTACCGTGGATCCGCGTTTGATAGTCACAGGATCATATATCATGCCGTTTTCAGCACGCTTCACCGCATGGACCTGACGGGCCTGTTCGGCTATCGACATATTCTTGTGTATTACTCCGATGCCACCTTCTCGGGCTATTGCTATGGCCAGCGGTGCTTCTGTGACCGTGTCCATGGCGGCTGAAATCAGGGGAACATTAAGAACTATGTTTCTGGAAAAACGTGTGGTCAGGTTAACTTCCCGGGGAAGTACTTCGGAATAAGCCGGAATCAACAGGACATCATCGAATGTCAGACCGTCCATCTTCACTCTATCTGCAATAAACGACATAGGAGGATTATGTTTTGGGTTGTAAAATTGCACGCAAAGATAGAGAAAATCTACGAAATTACAGCATGGTTTTGTAAAATAAATATAAGGAGTTGGCAATTTGAAACCAGACCCGCAGGTTCAACTGGCAAGTGCAAAATTAGCTATTTGTCGATGCAGAAGTGGCTAATTTATTGATATACAGATGGATATAATTCGAATCCGTACAAGTGACGTGCATTTTCTACGTTTGTAAGTAGTTAATCATCTGCTACTTAAATCATTACAAGCCGCATTTGCCAAACCGACAACAGTAGCTCAAAGCAAAGATAGCGATAGTCTCCCGATTATCAAAGCAATATCCAAATTTTAACATTCATAGTCTTGCTCCGCGCCGTACAAAACCGGCGAAAAAGTGGTTAGATTTTGATTATAATCAACCGTCAAAATTTGAACAGAAATATATATTGGATATTGTTTAGTGTTCAGATTTTGGCTTTTCCCTAATATGAAAAGTCACTTGGAACAATTAGAATGCCCCATACACTTATATGTCCGAAAAAAATATTTTATAAAAATATACGGCTAATTCAAATAAATGCCGTAACTTTGTCAGGGCTGGCGCATGAGATTTAACTCAAATTCAGTCAAAAATTCACCTGATTATGTGAAATAAACTTTCAGATATTGCATATATTGCTGAAGATGGATATATTAGAGGTATGCAAATAGAAATTTTCAGCAAAGTAAAAGACCCGCGCGACTTGGGCAAGGTTAAACATGAGCTCGAGGATGTGCTCCGAATGGCACTCATCGGCGTGTTGTGTGATTGTGAGGACTGTGACGACATATCGGATATGGTTACAGACCGAGAGGAAGAATTCAAGGCCGCCGGATTGCTGAAGCTTGGCAACGGTGTCCCGTGTGGTGACACGATACTTCGTGTTGTAGAGTCTGTCAATCCCGCTCAGCTCCGGGCAAGTCTTGATTGCTGCCGAGGCCACATAATAGAATCCCTGTGCGGCAATCAGGTCATCATTGACGGTAAGAAACTGCGGGGTGAAAATCCCAGGAGTCCCGGATGCCACGGACTGTATATCCTCAATGCGTGGGTATCTGAAACAGAAATCTGCGTTGCCGAAAAGCCGGTGGATGGCAAGACCAACGAACTTACGGTTCTGCCGTCCGTATTGTCCTCTTTATGGTTTACAGGGGCATTGGTTTCAGTCGACGCAATGGGGACCCACCGTAATATCGCAGAACAGATCATGCTCCAGGGCGGCGACTATCTGATGGCGCTTAAAGACAATCAGCCGATACTCAAGGGCTTGACGGAAAGTATCTTTAGTAGCACTACTCCAATATCGGTATACACAACCGAGGAAAAGGGGCACGGAAGAGTTGAGAAGAGGACCTGTTCAATTATGGATACGACACTTTTGGAACAGGAGGGAATGTACGAGAAGTGGCCCGGTCTTAAACGTATCATAAAGATGGAGCGTGAGCGTACTGAGAACGGTGCCCGCTCGCGTGAAACAATCTACTATCTCAGCAGCGTGGAGAAAGATGAGGCTTCTTACTATGCGATGCGTATTCGTGCGCACTGGGGTATCGAGAACAAACTGCACTGGCATCTCGACGTGACGTTTCGGGAAGATATGTGCCGCGTACGCGCCAAGAATGGCGCTGTCAATTTTTCAGCGATGCGCAAGTATGCATTGGAAATGCTTAAAAAGCAGAACGATAAACTCAGCCTTAAACGAAGACGCAAAAAATGTATGTGGAGCACTGAATATCTGTACAAAGTCTTTAAGGATAGTTAAATCTCATGCGTCAGCCCTGTAACTTTGTGCTATGAATAATGAATCAGCACATAAGAACGGATTTATAGTCCCAGTTAGGGGTAACCGTGCATATAGAGAGATACTCCGCGAGGCCAAGGAAGGAGAAATCATCAAGGTTCGTAACGGAGTATACGCAACGTTTGATGCTCTTGCAAATGGCATGATTGACATCGATGCAATTGTGCCGAATGGGATTCTCTGTTTGTATTCAGCATGGCACCACTATGGAATGACAACACAAATTCCAGATGCTTATTATGTGGCGATTGAAAGAAAACGGAAGGTGAGACTGCCGGAAGCTGTCGATATAACACTTATTTACCAGAAACAAGATTTATTGGATATAGGACGTACTATGGCTATAATTGATGGTATTGAGGTAACAATTTATAACAGAGAGCGATGTCTATGCGATGCGATAAAATATCGTAATAAAATCGGCATTGATGTTATGGCTGAAATCCTCAATTCATATTTGAGTTATCCGCAAAAGAATCTCAGTATTCTTCTGCAATATGCAAAAGAACTTCGTGTTTATAAAATATTGTCTAACTATCTTGATGTCAAAGTATAATGGTTAAGAATATCGCCATTCCATGAAATAAATTTCAAGAGATAATGACAATAATAACCACCTTTATGAAACACGTTTGGAATAGACAGACACCATGAAGATACAGTATTGCTCCGATCTGCACATGGAGTTTCATGATAATATGCGCTTCGTGAAATCACTGCCACTGAATGTGGCGGGTGATGTGCTTGTCATAGCCGGTGATGTCGGGTATCTCGTTGACACGACAATCCCGCATCTTAGATTCTGGAGATGGGCTTCTGAAAACTACCGTCAGGTATTGATGGTATCAGGTAATCATGAGTACTACAACAACGGTGATATAGCAGCACAAGGCGAGAGCTGGCAAAAGATGTTCTTACCAAATGTCGGTTACTATCATAACAAAGTTGTAAGGATAGATAACGTAGATTTTATTCTCTCAACTTTATGGTCAAGGATTCCGCCTGTTGACGAATTCGCAATTCAGAACGGGATGAATGACTACGCCCAGATTCTTTACAACAAGCGTCGTCTAATTCCTCAGAACATCAATGATGAGTTTGAGAGAAATCTCTCGTTTATCAAGCAGTCAGTAAGCGAAAGCGATGCTGAAAAGATTGTTGTAGTCACACATCATCTTCCTACATTTGCAGCTCTCGACGAGCGACACAAAGGCAGTATACTCAATACCGCCTATGCTACCGAACTCGGCAACTATATTGCTGACAGCCGAATTACCGCATGGATTTACGGCCATTCACATCACCGTACCGATCTGATGATTGGCAACACCCACCTTGTCAGCAATCCACTCGGCTATCTCTTCTGTGGCGAAAACACCAACTTCGATGATTCCGCAGTCATTGAATTTTGATATGAAATTTCGGCGTCTTGTATATATGCATTACATTTATTGTAGAAATTCTTATTCGTATTTATATGAAAATGGTCTTATCAAGTTATCGCTTAGCTATGAATTTCACAAATTCCCAGCCTAAACCAATCGATAAAAATAATGGAGAAAATATTATATAAAACAATTCAAAAGTATTGGGTCGCTGTCCTCGTTCGTATTCGTTCAATTCGTAGATGTCATTGTTATAATCTATAATACACTGTTTTAAATCTCCGAAGTAATTCATCAATATTTGGTCTGTTGTCTGTAAAATTGGATAGTTTATTGAGTCTTGATCAATTAACTCCTGTTCGTAATAGCATTGGGCAAGATAGGTTTTATTATTTTTTATCCAGTTACATGTGGTATAATAATCCTCCTGAATTAAGTCAAGATTACTTGGACTATATTCTGTCTCAATAAATTCATGACAATAATAATCCTCATTTAAATTTGATAACAACCGCCATTTGTATTGACCTTCTATCATTGATTGTTTTCTATAAAACTCACGTTCAAAGATGATTTGTCGGCTATCCTTAACTATTCCCAATATTCCAAAGCAGGTAAATAGTAGTCCAATAAAATTTGAAATACGCCAGAAATTCTCTTGAGGAGTAAATAACTTTACGGCAAATAGCCAACCAATAAATATTGTAAGACCTAATATTCCCATGAGAAATATAGGCGAAATTAGTAGTTTCTCTATCGGTGGCATAGTCAGATATTATTATTTTCTGTTGTTTGTCTTATACTTAAGAATGTTGTAGTTAAACTAATAAGAGTAAAGCATTAGAACTAGTAGCTTACGAGATAAGCGTTTATTTGAAGCTATTTAGTTTCCATGTTGCATTGTTCTTGGCTCCTTGTCTTGTCAACAGCCCCTTTTCTTTCAGTGTTGAAATGATGCGGTCGACAGTACGTCTTGAAAGTCCAGTCTTAGTTGTAATGGATGCAATCGAGATTTTTGGATCAGTCGTTATTAACCGGATAACAGCCATCTCTTTCAGCGTCAATTTTCCAATAAGCATTTCTGATGTTTCTAAAACGTCATTTTGGCGTTTAGGAGATTCTAAAACGTCATTTTGAGGTTTAGCATTATTCCAACGAATATGCAGATAGCGGTTCTTCAATTCATTGTTTTCCCCAATAATAAGGTTTCGAAAGAATAAAACGAGATATTCGGTAGTTGGCTCAATGCCTTTAAGTGCATTACGATAATTCGCCCTAACAAGTGCATTGCGGAAATACCATGAATGTTCTTTAAACATATCATTGGTGGCCGGAATACCCATTGAACGAAGATACTTTATCAAGAATACGGCAGTGGTTCGGGTATTACCTTCAGGAAAAGGATGAATCTGCCATATGCCTGAAATAAAACGCGCGAGATGTTCTATTATCTGAACCTGCGTCAATCCTTTATACCGGAAAATTCGCTCTTGTTCAAGATCGTATTCAATGGTTTGCACTAGATCCTCAAACGGACCATAAAGCACTGTTTCCCCGTCAAGTACCCATTCCTTCTTCGTAATATTGTATTGACGAAAATCACCGGCATGTTTCATTACTCCTTTGAAAATTCGGCGATGTAATCCAGCGAATCCTTGTACTGAGAAAGAGAATGAAGGCTCGGAAAGAACGCGGACTATATTCTTTGACACCTCATCGGCTTCCTTCATATCTTCCGGTATCTCACGGGCAGCCTCACTGCGATAATAAGTTGAGATTAGTGCATCAACATCATCAATGGAAACCTCACCCTCAATGTGCTTCTTGGCAGTCTCGATCAAATAGTCCGACACGCTCAAGCCATCGACCTTTTGTAGACCGATAGCTGTCTGCCATAGTTCAGCCCTCTCTTTAGGGTCCGACTCAGTAGCTCGTAAATACTGTTCTAACTCCAGATATTTATCTTCGTATGCCATATTCTTTTATTTATTGTCATCTACCGAGAAATCCTCGGAATTTGATTAACTCAGCTATTTCCATTTTGGAAACAGTTGCGTATTGTGATAGCTCTCCTGAATGGTATATGTTTTTCAGATGTAGCCCTATGTCTTCAGTGGAGCAATCAAACAATTGTGCTAAAGCCTTCTGCGTGCACCAGATATTCATCCCGGACCCGGTACAGAACCCGCACACCCTCCTCCTTTCCCTCAATCTGAAAGATCAGAGACTCCGCCGTACTATTGCGTATCTCAAATTTCCTGATCATGACTATAGAAATATTGGAAGGCATTATTTGACATAAAGCGTTAACAAAAAAATTAGTCTCTTAATAGTATGAATAGTTGCTCTTTGCGTTAAGAAATAGGATGTACGACTTCAGAACATCTGAAAAGGATACATTAATACCAGAGATACTTGCAGACATTTCAGTAGGATAATCCGTATTTAGTTTTTCGAAAATTGAAGAAATGTATGACGGATCATCATAGTCGAATAGAGAAGTAAAATCCGGATCGACATTTCGTATAATACGTGGCATCCGCACGAACGCATTGAGGAAATTCTGAAGGCAATCATCCAATGGATAACAATTATCTATGAAAAATTTATAATCATAGAAATGTGATTGTTTAGAGAACTCAGAAAACTTTTGAGGGGTAAGAATCTCGTATACGCCTATTTCATGAGTATCGTCAGGGGCATAGATTAATCTTCGCTGCGAATTAATGTAGCAGATAAAGAAATTAGGCGTTAATGCTAAGGCTCTTTCAAAAAGGGAACGCCAGTTTCCAGAAGCCCCGACAACAACATCTATTGAGAACGGCACATACGGACGTATCTTATCGCAAAGCTTCTGAAGATTTCGAGTTGTCACTACTACTTTCTGTGTTTCATCGTTATTGAAACGATGAAATAATATACCTTTTCTCTTATCAGCGTGGATAAGAGAAAACGTATTTTTGTTACTGGAGTTAGCAAAGGTGTACTCTGCATTCTTTACTAACGAATTTACAGCCCGGTATAAGTCATTAATCTTTATAGCCATTTTCTTTGAGGAATTTATAGAGGGTTTCAGCTATTCCTTCTGCTGCGAGGAAAGGTACACCGTTTCCGATGGTTTTAAAAGCATCGGATAAAGAGACATCCTCCGGAATAATGAATGAAGCGGGGAGCGATTGAATGGCTAATGCCTCTGCTACGGATATGCGACGTGGTAGATAAGGATGTATATGTACCTCGTTATGCCCATAAGCAGCAGTGGGAGAATATCTCCAGCGGTGGAGGCGCTTATAACATTTCTTAGACACATCTCCTTCCTCAATAGATGTGAAACGAGTTAAACCAGCGCGTGGTTGGAAATACATTTTTGCATTCGGGTGTGCTAAGACATTATTTTTATTCCACCAATATTGAACGGTTAGATCCTCAATAACATCATTCGGTATGCATGTTATTGATTTTTCATTGTATGTTGAGTGTGTTGGCCAAGGAACTGTAAGAACGTCTCGTGAATATTTCTTGCCACTTTCCCAATCAAACTTAAGTTCAAAATCTTTTTGAGATTTAATTTTAAGTTTGGTAGCAAGCTTCTTGCTAATACCGATTAGGATAATTCTCTCTCTATCTTGTGGTGCACCGTATTCAATAGAATTTATAAGTTGCTCGGTTAAATAATAACCGGCATTACTTAATTGCTCCTTTAATGATTCAAAGAATGCTCGGTGTTTTGCAGTTCTATATAACCCCTTTACATTCTCGAATAGAAAGAAATCAGGTTTTGATTGGCAAATAATTGAAACATAGGTTCCAGACAATTTGCCGTTTTCACCATGTTGGCCTCTGTTTTTACCAGCTACGGAAAAATCGGGACATGGAGGTCCTCCAATAATGCCAGTGAGATTTTCTGCTTTACTTTGCGACATTAAACGTTTGAACGCTTTAATGTTCTTTTTGTCTAGAACTTGTGCGACGTCCCCTATAAAGTAGCCATATATGGGTTCTTCAATGCCCATGTTGGCTCTCGCGAAGCGATATATATGGTTAAATGGTCTATGAAATTCATTTACATAGACTACTTTATAGAAGTTTGTTAGCTCAAATCCGAGATCGAGAAAACCTGCACCTGAAAAGAATGAAAAAATATTGATAGGCATATTAGTCTTCTATAAATATTAAAGAGTTAGAACAAATTGTTAATGGAAGCTTATCCCTGACGAATAAATTGAGGAAAACTATTGTCTTATTCAGATATTGATGTAATTCTATATCTAGCGTATCAAGTCCATTGATAACCTGATTTCCAGAACTAGTCTCAACAATAGCTACATTCTTATTTGGGACTGATACAAGTTTTCCCTTGACGATTTGACTACTGTCTGCTCCCTCCAGGAAGGAAGGACAAAGATGGCGACAATTACAAAACTTACAATTGACATTTGCTGAGCAAATGTCAATTAGTTCTGATGTTAGTTTGTCATTAATCTCATTTATCAAATTCTGTGCATTTAACAAAATAGTTTCTTTATCGATAGGTAACCTGTTGACGGTATGGTAAGTAGAGTCTCTGTCAATAATTGCCAACCTATGAACTTTTATGCCAAACGTTTCTTCAAACATTAAGGCATAAAGGGAGAGTTGAGAAATATATTCTTCTTTAATGTTGCCAAATTCATCATGCACTTTACCGGTCTTATAATCAATAATCTCAGCACCATCGCCAAATGATGACGCTGAATCGATATAACCGATAAGAATATTGCCCAATTTCACTTTCTTCTCAGGGCCAAAAGGGTTACTTTGTTCGTATTGGCTTCCGGAAACTACTTCTGCACTTATAGTTTGAGCAATATTCCATATTTCATTACATAACTGGAAATCTGCCAAAATTATATTTCTAAGAGTGGGAAATTGAACTTTAATCTCTGATTCTTTTTCTTGTATAAGTTTTTTCCATTTTAATTTAAATTCTTGGCGGGAATTTATGAATCCAAGCCTGCGAAGCTCCAGCATCTTATGAGAAATAGTCCCTAGAATTGCCTTTGAGGTGGGAGGTGTTTTCAGCGAAAATGGAACAGATTTTGAAAGAATAGTATGCAACACACAACCTCTCTCCGAGTTTAGGAACGAACTCGGAGAAAGGCTGCTTATAGGTTTAATATAATCAGATAATTTCTTTATATGCGGAATATTATCCATTGCGAATCTTGGAAATTATAACCTCGTAGCAGTTTCCTAAACGTCGAAGTAGATTAAAAGAATCTATGGTCGCAACAGCATTCACCGAAACGCCAAGTTCATAACATGTATCGTTAAGAATCTCGTTTGTTTCGTCATTGTTCCACAGGGGATGGACACCTATAATATAGACTCCGTTTACTTTGATATATGGCAAATAGTCCCAGGATGACAAATCGGCTTCTTCTTCGAGTTCAAAATTATCATCTCTGAAGAAACTTTTATATAGAGTTTTGAGAAGGTCAAATGTAGACTGTCTCCAAGTAATAAGCTCCGGGTAATCAAAGTTACCGGTTATGCCAATATCATAGTTCTCGTCGGTTAGGTAGCGAAGTAGCGACATTCCGAGTCTCCAGTCAAGGAGGCCGTGGTACGGCATATTATTATAATTAGAAAGACATTCATAACATGACGAGTTGCAATTTTTAGAATGCGATTCGCTTAGCATGTTATCAAACATGGAGCCTTTCTTCGGAGTAAGTATTTGATCTACATAATCATCAAAATACTTGTAAAGATGCACGACAAATCCACTACCATGCATCAGTTCATCAGACAGCACGATTTGTCCTACGTTTCCAGATTTTTGAGGCTCTACAACATCAATCTCAACAGGGTCAATATCAAGATTCGCGGCCAATGCCCTTTGGAGGATAAAGGCCAGAGAATAGTATGCAGCTCTTACTCCTTGTGAATCGAACCTAAGAACTTTTCGCCCGTTGATTTCATCGAACTGGAATGGATTAAGAGCTATACCAGCGATTCCTGATGCTGGCTTAAGTTTGAAAACGTTAGTGATTTTCTGTGCAGCAAGTCGAATATTCTCAAGATCTACATCACGCTTCTTTTGGAATCTTGAGACATAATCATTCCCGTTATGTTTAATTTCTGCGCGGGGCTCTATACTTTGAGAAAGATTTGACGGCACAGGATTAGCTATCCATAATGGGACGCGAGAGTAAATTGTGCCCCATTGTGGCTGTATGTATGTGGCATCACAATAGCCACCCTCTATGTCATTGTCAGAAATGCGCCAGGTGAAATCTTTCTTTGCAATCGAGATTTCATAACGCTTATCTTGCAATGAGCTTGGCGACTCAGCTGTATTGCTTTCCGATACGACTCCGCGGCGTTTTACAGATGTATCAGAATCTGATTGACGGTTATCGCCGGGTGTTAAATCAGTGATAAACGCAGCGGGTGTACGGAGCTTAATGCGTTCAATAGGGCTGCCGCAATATTCACAGGTATCTTCTTCAACAGGGTTTAACTCAGCATCTTGGTTGACAGAATTTGGTTCAACCGTCTTAAAGAATGGACAGCCGGGCCGAGAGCATTTTAAAAGTTCCCTTTCCATTGTAAATGTGCGGACTTGGTTTCCACGTGTTTTAAGTACACCGTTTTCAACAATGAGTGATGCCGGCGAGAATCCAATAGAAGTAAATACTGATTTATCTTTGGTTATTTGACTTCCTGGCGAGAAGGCAGTAATAGCCATCTGTAAATCACGTGAAACAGATGATAAATCATGTTGACGTTGTGCGGTGTACTCTGTCAATTTGGTATACATCTCTCGATTACGAGTTGGCATGCCATACATAGGCAGGATGCCACCTTCGGCTAAACATTCAGCCAAATCGTCAGATGTAATTTCAGGCTTGCCAACGACATCATCGATTATCTTAACCAACTCAGTGCGTGCGTGAGTGACGAGACGACCAATAAATTCCGGATTCTCTGTAATTACATTCGCAATACTGAATAGTACCTCGTCATGTGAAGTCAACCATTTAGAAATATGTTGACTATACAATGACCAACTGCTCTTTGGGCCAAATTCACCATGAGTGCTACCGTCTAACCTTTCTGAAAGAGAGCGGAAAGCATAATATAGTATTTCTTTATCATATAGACGCTGGGCGATTTCGTATGCGTCCATAGAAAGAAACGGCGTTGGCGGTTTATCTCCTGTTATTTGGTGAGGATTGTGGAAGAAATGTTCATCGTGGCTACGACCTCTACATAATGTTAAGATCATAGAATATGATTGTCCGCGACGACCGCCTCGTCCAACACGCTGCTGGTAATTGAAACGTTGTGGCGGCATATTGGCGAGCATTACAGCTTGTAATGCACCTATATCTACTCCGACTTCCATAGTCGTTGTAACACTTAGAATATCAATCCCTTTAACTCGTTTAAGGAGTTCTTCGTCCCGAACGTTTTCTGCTATGATGAAATCGCGGAAGTGTCTTTGACGTTCAGCTTGATTATCTGTTTGTCCGGTCAATTCTTCGCAGTGAAGACGTAAAGGCTTCCTGTTTTCGACTTGATTTACAAGCAGGTAATTAGAATCCCATACTTTCTTTAATGCGATTTTATTAGGTTTGTTTAGGGGTCGGTAGCATCCTGAACAAATTCCTCCCGAAAGATGCAAGTGATTTTTCTTACAGTGAGGGCATTGATATATAACACCATCTTCGGCTGCTCTACGGATTACCAGTGTATCGCAGTTGATGAAGAAATTTGGATTACCGGAATTGGTGAGACAAATCGCCACGGCTTCGCCCAAAGGGTTGTGGCAATCTTCTTTTCTTCGTGCATTTACAACAGGTATTCGATGTAGGTTTGCACATTTATCAAGATAACGTCGTACTGGATGTTTTCTCGGCAGGTCTGTAAATCTCATAGGCCGATTATTATTTGCGCCAGTGAGATCATATATATTCGGAGTATATCTAAATCGCTCACCCAATAATCGAGTGACTGTATCAACAATCTCTCGAAGAACATTTGGAGAAATTGGGAGATCATGTGACGATATAATGTTACATAGATCAGCATCAGTTAACTGTACACATACAGTACCGATTCCAGACGACTCTAATCCGTAATACAATCTACCGAAGAAAAGATTGCTAATTTGGGCTTTAATAGCAGGTAATGAGCGTTCTTTAAATTCAGAAAGAATTTCATTGTTGGTTCGATGTTTTGGAATATCAAACCAAGGTATTTGTTTGATTTTTTGTACTTCCCAATCACAACCAGCCGGGTTTACTCCAAGCTCAAAAAATCGGGAATATAATTGCGAGTCGAATACATTTGTGGATGAGATTACATCCGAGAACTTAGTATATGTTTTGAGCGTATTGAGTAGCTTTTGCTTTGCCTCTAATTGTTTACGGAAGTCGGTTATCATACCCTGCAACGATGGATTGCCTACTCCTTCCAAAGTATCAATATTATTTTGGATTGATGTGATTTCAGTTTGGCAAGCAGAAATTTCCTCAGAATTGGAATTGACACACGCTTCCAGGAAAAGCTCTCTCATTAAATCAAGGAATTGCTCGCGCTCAATGCCATTGGCGATTGAGGCTGCATCTTCTCGACTATCAGAAAACGTAACAAGCTTGGGGGTGTTTACGGTAGGAATCTGGTTAAACAGCTCCTTAGCATATATTTGAGTTGATTTAGCAAAACCAGCCCTAAAACCTCGAATAGCAGCAGGACGGGATTTTGATTTACCTCTGTCTGCTCCACAGCATGGGCAATGAGTGGGAAGTGCTGGAGAGTTTGCAAGTTGATGGATTGGAGTTACATCAACTTCATATAAATATCCATTTACATAGTTCTCTAAATCAGATGTATAACCTCTTTTTAGTTCTCCGGAGAATTTATTTATATGATATTGTTCCCATCTGCAATCATATGGAGCAGTAGTATTAGCAGAGCTTAAGGACATTCGATGTTTCATATTGACATCAAGGTCAGTAAGATGCCTATCTATGTCAAATTCTTCGGGGCCAAACGTTTCATCCAAAGAATCAACAGGCCAGAAAATAGCATAGTCTTCATAAGACCGTCTGTCAACAATTGGCTGTGTTGATTGTTCGGGTAATGTCTCAATGTTGCTTGAATTTGGCAATATATAATTTGTCGTACCGTAATCGTCTACTGCGCGTTTGCCACCGTAGAAAACAGCGCCGCAATTTTCGCAATATAACAATTCTAACACACGTTTGTCATCCAGTTCATCGACAAGCTTTGGCTCATTGTGCAGTCGACCAACTGGTCTATTAATAGACCAGTTGCAGGAATCGATTGTCGCCCAAAGTCCTCCAACATTCTTGTAGAAGAAATGGAAACGAAGGCGAGGGATATTTACGGGTCTTTTGAGTTTACCTTTGTATATATCAAAAAGACCTCTGGCAACGATTAGGCCCTCGCCGGCCATACGTTTTAATTCATCACTATCAATATCTTCAAATAGATTGAGGAAGTATTGATTAAGAATGTTATTGTCGTCAGGATTTTCTGCGAACGGAATAGCTCGATTGGAACCATATTCCTCGCAGTTAAACACGTCGTTGAGCCGTTTTGCTAACGCGAGTTCTCGGGAGTTTAGAATATTGAGGAAACGTTCTGTGATATTGGTTGAATCATCGATTATTCCAAATTGTTCTGACAGTTTATCTGACATTTTGGATAGGACCGAAGAAACTTCTGGATTATCTAAATTGTCGAATAATTCAGGCTTTTCGGCGTAAAGCGAACCCAACTGAACAAATGGCTCAACGGGTAACTTGGAATGGCTCGAATCTTCATCCGATAAATCAACTCTACGACCTTCAACAATATTTTTATTAGAGAAGTCACGACCAAAAAATTCTTTTAGGAATTTTATACTTTGGATGCCTTCCTCGCCTGTAGTATCCAAAGACGCAGACGAAGAAAGAATACGTAATTGCTTACTGTTCGGAGTCAGCCCAAGACGACTTAGGACAAGACGAAGGAGGTAAGCAATTTCCGTTCCGGAGGTTCCGCGATTAAGGTGTAATTCATCAATAACAAGATGGAAAATCCTAAAAGGATTTTCTTTATCTGTTTCACCTTCTAACCAAGCTCGTGTTTTATCAAAAATGGCTGCTTCCTCAGTGCGCATAAGCATGATAGCCAACATCGAGTAGTTAGTTATCAAAATGTCTGGAGGCGTTTCCTGAATATCGAAACGCGACCGCATTTCAGCAGAGGCAGTATCATTTTTGCCAAAGGCACGTTTAAAAGTATATTGAAGGTCGGCTCTGTTCTTTTTTTCTTCTTCTGTCGGGGCTGAGTCAACCCATTGCTGTATCCGTAGCGTTTGTTTTTCAAGATCTATCATAGCATCTTTCAAACGCTGTTTCATTCGATCCCGACGTGCTTTTAATCCTTTCTCAACATCGGGGTTATTTGACCTTTCAAATAGTCCCGAAACAGGAGTTGAGCTATTATATTGCCCAAAAAATATACGATGTCCCTTTAGCGAATGATTTCCGTTTTCAAAGAAATCGTGAATTTCATCGCTATCAAGAGCCTTGCGAAGTCGAGTCATCTGATCTTCGACAAGCGCATTCATCGGATATATAATCAATCCACGTAAAGCCGGAATATGTCCGTCATTAACTGGCCTCTGGAGGACTTCATCAGTTATATGCCCTAAATTTCTTTCGTCAAATGAAAGAAAATTTGATTCAGGCAAACGTGATTTATTCCACCAGTCATTAATTCTGTAATGCCCGGTATCGCTTTTGGGGGTCCATTCGGCTTCCGCTTCATTAATTATATCGGCAAATAATGGTAACAGAAATGACTCCGTTTTACCAGAACCGGTACCGGATGTGATGATTGAATCGATGCCTGAAGATGCTTGTTGAAGCATCTGAAATTGGTGATGATATAAGGGAAAGTTCCCTTGCATAAGACCTCTTAATAAGAAATCTTTGAATAAATTTAAAGCGTTATTATTAAGTCCGGGAAGGTCTTCCGTTGTTAACGATGAAACACGAATATAATCATTACCCCTATTGACGTATGCATATGGAGGTAATGGTTCAATCCAAACTTCTCTACTAAGAACCTGGTCGGTTCTTAATAGTCGTTCTCGTTCCGATTCAAAACTTTCGAAATCAGCGATGTCTTCTTTGAATCGCGTACCGAAAGCAGTTTTCGTATAAAGGATGTAGTTGTCCTTTATCTTCTCGAATGACCGGACAGGATTAAGCAGGAATTTACTCATAATTGTTTGAGTTTGGATAAAATTTCTTTCGGATCAATCTTATCTAACAGAGGGTTGACAATTAGTCTATATGAATTATTGCCACCATCTGAGTCTTGTGGCTCGGCATTAATAAGGGATAATGCACGATTATATAACAGTGGCAATTTAACTTGCGATGGCATAGTAAGCGTGCACGAATCGCTGTCAAACCTTATAATTGAAGCATTTGAAATTGAGGCACCAATAAGATGTGACCAATACTTGTTTATCGGATACTGGATGCCTTCATCCCAAAGTATAGTAGCTTCGCTGGGAAGTCCAAAGAAGTAACTAATGATATCATGAGTCCTATCAATTTTTTCTACATCAGTAACGATAATATCCTTATTCGGAATAAACCCGTTCTTTTCTTTGAATAGATGAGCGAGTTTACTGTAGTCTATTTTCCTGAATAAGGAGACGTTTTCATATACTAATTCGGAAGGATATTGTCTAACCTGATCGGTATAATCATCAACCGAACCTAAGCGTTTAATTAGCGCATTAGTATAGATGCATTTTTGGAAGTAAAGCTTAGCTTGTGAAGCGACTCTTTCAATATCGGAAATATCTTGAGCCCAAAGAATAATCCGTTGTGGGAAAAGTGGGTTTTCGGGTTGAGTTATGTCTACCTTTACATTATTAGATGCGCAGACCTTAATGAGATGTTCAATAAAGCCGGGGGTTCGCGCTCCAGTAACAAGGAATTTAAAATATTGTTCCGTACATTTATATGACGTTACGCACCCAGATGTTTTCTTGAAATTGGGCGGCAGCCAAATAATTGTTGGTTTATTAACAGCAATGACGTATTTACCGTCTCGATAAGTATAATTGAGATAACCAAGCGAGGAATAGTATTCCAGGATATGGTTAATTTCATATTTGTTTCCAACAGATACTTCGTCAATAACATTATTGGCGAAAAGAACAAGTATGAAATCTTTAATATCACTTTTAGAGATATTTGGCTGTGATGAAATTCCATAAAGAATATAATCATTTGCCAAATATTTCGAGTTCCTTATAATAGGTGGTTCTCCCGACTTCATGTTTAATTTGAGAAGTTCAACGTTTACATTCATGTAAATTGTATCGTTGATTTGTAAGCCGGTCACTAATGGATTCTCTATAGATTCATCACCAAATATATCAAAAGAAATTTCTTGATAGTCGCTATCTTTGATTAAGGAGAAGTCAACAAATCGAAATTTCGAATATGATAATGGCTGGTCATTACAAAAGATCTGATATGTCTTATCTTTTGCAAAATAATGCTGAATAACAGGGAAAATCCATTTCTGTAAGTTGGCATCGTATTTGATGTCAAATGAGTATCTATTAGACCCATCAATTGATACAGCCCGAACCGAATCGGTACTGATGTCTACACCCGAAATGTCAAAATAGATTGGGAATGCTGATGGTGCAAGATATGTATTCTCAACCTTTCCGAGGACCATTGTATTGGAGATTTTAAGTGATTTACTTTTTTTGAAAGAGAGCTTAGAATCATCCTCTAATGCACTTTGCGCATTTTCGATATAGAACATGTGATATGCGCTACTTAAAGCAGGTAAAGGTAGTTCAGTTGCCTTGTTGTTCGAAAGCCAGTTATGATAGCGCTCTTGAGAAAGTATTTCAGTTGATATCATTATGAAATAGCTTCCTCCTTTTGTAAATGTGCATCGAGATATTAATGAGTTAAATGAACGCTCAAATACATAAAGGTCAGCAGGATTAAAAATCAGGTTTGTTTTTGAATCGTATTCATCTACGAAAACTATCTTCTTCTTGTGTAGCAGTGCTTCAAGAATATTATCTGTTTTCCGGTATGTTGATGAAGCGAATCCATTTGCCTTTATATAAAACTCATAAGCCTCGTTGTTATTCCCAGAATTAACGAAACTGTATTCTTCTGCGTTCTCCGAGTTTGGGATGTAAGGTAAAAGAAAAAATTTGAAATTACCACCTCTTTCTCGGTCGAATCCAAGATAGAAGCCGTAGTTTGAACCATCATATCTTACCTGGCTCGATGAATCAGTACGGTTTTCAACACGTGCTGTTCCATCCCATCTACCGTATATTTTACGGAACTCGTTGATTAAAGCTATTCGATAGTCGGAAACCCATTGCTTCATTTTAGCACGGGTAAGACCGATAATATAATAATTATCATTAAAAATACTAATAATCCTGTCCTCAGATATATTCTCGTCCGGAGTAAGTCCACTTTTAATAAAGACAGTTTTTAATTGCTCTCGGCGATTAAATGGGAATAGAAGTTCAGCGATAAATGGTTCAGCGTACTTATTTCGTACCGATGTACGTGTGTACTTCGGTACGAAATAGTAGCCATTAGAAAAAGCCCACTCACTAAGATTATACCACATCATATCAAGAGTAGGATTGAGTTTTGCCAAATCTGTAGTGCCAATCTTTTCGCCGCGACTAATGATATGATTAGTTGTCAAAAAGTCGTTGACTTTAGGATAGAAGGCGGCTGAACTTAACTCGGAATCAAAACTTAATGAGATAAAGAACAGCGATAAGAATGGAAATATTGTAGGCTTTGAATTGTCTTTTATTGTTGCACTTTCACTAATTTTCATTTTAAATTCTGAGAGGAATTGTTTCTTTGTCTTAATCAACATAAACAAGCGCATGAAATCAGCCCACACGTAAGCTCGGTGGTCAATTTGCTCGTTTTTGTTTGTTTCGATTAGTTCGATTTCTCTCTGAATTTTTTCAGACTTTAATCCGAGATTGATAAGTTCTTCTTTGTCTATGGACAAAAAGACCATCACTTCTTCATTCTTGAAGAAGTGTTCACACAACATATCGTTCCAGTTCGAATAGTTCATAGTCAAAAAGAGGAACTCCCGTGTAGGCAGACAGGCGACCAAGCCTTTTTTCGCGACTACAAGGAAGTTCCTTAAATATGTTGAATATAAGTTATTACTTACATTAGGTGGTCTATTCGTCTGCGCAAGCGCGTTTTAGGTTGCAAAGTTACGATTTTTTTTGAGATATCCTAATAAACGAATATGGTTAACGTTAATCTTAACATCCTGACTGCCAGAAAGAGGTGTGAACGACATCTATCTTTTTGAGGGCTGTGGCGTTACTCTACCGTAGGGAATGAATGGCTCAGCTGCTACAGGGTCATTGCTTCCATCCGGTAGGCTGATAATGCCGTTTGGAATACCTGTTATCATAGCGAATAATCTACTGAGGGTTTCTTCTCTTTTAGCCCTTGTTTTGACTTCGCATTCCCAAATTCGGATCACATTCCAACCTGCAAGTTTAAGATCGACATTGTTGGCATAGTCCCGTGCAATATTCATCGCTATTTTATGCCGCCAAAAATGAACATTGGACTTCGGTAACCTGAAATATTTGCAGTTCTTATGCCCATGCCAGAAACATCCGTCAACAAAAACAATAGTCTTATATTTTCTAAGGACAATATCAGGAGATCCCGGCAAACTCCGGTTATTGACACGATATCGCAGACCACGTGAGAAAAGATACTTCCGCACAATCATCTCCGGCTTCGTATCCTTCCCCTTTATCGCCGCCATATTCCGGCTTCTCTCTTCCGATGTCTTAATATCAGTCATTATGTCATATTTTTAGATTGCTGCTTAAGTGCGCACAATGGTTATAACCCAATGAATGTCTAATAATTATCTAAGGCGGCCTTTAAGCGTTCTAGTATTCTGTTACGAATGAAATCTGGGGAAATGACTTTTAATCCTTCTCCATGAGATAGAAACTCTTGTTCCATTTCAAAATTGGGATATAGATATATCTCAACAATCATACCTGTTTCATCTTCTGATTTAATAATTTGACTATTATGTATCGGCTTTGTCTTAATATAAGGAGTTAGCTGTGGTGATATCCACAGTCTAATTTTTGTAAGAACACTATCGTCTTTCCTCGTAATTCCGATGATATCTTCAAAATACTCGTTTGAAAAATTTATAGAATCATTGGGTCGAAGCGTTTTCTCAGGAAGTTCTTTTAGTGAAATAATCCTGTCAAGAGAAAGTGTAATAAGGGCGTTTTTGTCATCCCCCCACCCAAGCAAAAACCATCGATTGTTATACTCTTTTAGAAAATAAGGGTGTACAACATACATCTTAGCAGCACTCCTTTTGAAACTTTGGTATTTTATACACAGAACAGTTCCTTTGACAATCGCAGATAAAAGTTTGGTAAAAAATTCCTTTCCTTTTAGCTGTCTATTCCAATCAAAGCCAACCACCTTACTACAATCTGTCTCAATCTGCAAGGAAAGCTGAAATCTATCAACGAAATTTTTTATCCATTCTGATTGTGGAGCACCATCAAATCTAGATAAAATCGCCATACATTGAGATAGCTGAGCAAGTTCATCATCACTGAACGAAAGCTGAAAGATAGATGAATCTGATTTTTTATAGCCATATGTGATATTGCGGCCAATTCGCTTTTCTTCAATTGCCACCTGTGGATAATTGGCAGAGATGTAATCTAAATCTTGGCGAATAGTATTTGATGCCGAAATTTTAGGGTATCCGCTAGCTTCTAAATATTTATTTACTTCCTGCATTAGACGCTGCGTGGAATATCCACCTTTTCTCAGGCATCTGTCTAGAATTTTGTATCTAATATCTGAACCTTTGGTGTTGGGCATAATATTTTTTTTGCAAAGATAACAAAAATTTCAAATATGTTCATATAGAGTGAACGTATTTTTAGTATCTTTGCAAAAAATAATTATCTGATTGCTGGTAAGGTCCTCTGGGACGGAACAATTACTAATGCAATTGGACGATATTTTAACTAAATTATTGAAATGAAAAATTCTATCTCTCCTAAAATCTCTATTGAAGAGGTTAAAGCAAAGGCAACTCGTAAAAAATTAGGTGATTTTGCTTATGGCCTAATCTTTGCTAAAAGTGCAGGACGTTGTCAATTCTGTAATAAATTATTATATGAACATCATTTGACTACCGAGGATTGCAACTTGGCAGAATTGGCTCATATCGTTGCTTTTAAGGCTGCAGGTCCACGTGGTGATGAAACCAAGTCTGTGTTTTTGGATGGTAAAGAATGTAATTTTATCCTTTTATGCCATGACTGCCATAGACTCATTGATCATGAGGGGAAATATGAGTATACTGAGGAACAACTGATCACATTAAAACGTACTAAAGAAGATGAGATAAGAAAAGTAACGGAGGCTGTAGCGTCGACAAAAACTAATTGTATTGTATACACCGCTAAAATTGGAGATTATATGCCTTCTATTTCCGATCAAGAAGTTCGGAAAGCTGTCATACATGATCATATGTTTCCAGTCAGCCATGAACCAATTAACTTGAAAAGTACAGATATGGGAATTGGAGATAACGAGGACGCCTTTTGGTCTGTCGAGGCCAATAGACTGTGTAATCTTTTCAGTAAAAAGGTGTACAATGGCAACGAAGGTTCGCGGGAAATTCAAAATTACTCGGTTTTTGCGTTGGCGCCACAACCATTATTGGTCAAATTAGGAAGTCTGCTTGAGAATAAGACAACTATTCATATATTTCAGCGCCATCGTGAACCTAAAGAGACATGGAGTTGGCCAGAATCAGATTATCAAGATGATCTCTTAATATCCGAGCCCGACACAATGACTGTTGGCGTCCCAGTGCTAGTTTTTGCAATTAGTGCTAAAGCTATTATTACCTGTGTGAAAAATCAATTAAAAAATATTACCGATAATATTTGGATTGTGGAAGCTTCATCGCCCAATTATAATTGGTGTGCTAATAAAGCGCAACAACAACACTTCCGGAATATATCACGGAAAGTATTGGATACAATCAGATTGCGAAACCCGGGAGAAGGAATCCATGTTTATATGGCGATGCCAAACTCTCTTGCAGTGGAGTTTGGTCGTGTTTGGATGCCGAAAGCCGATGCCCCATTACTTTTGTATGATATAGACAGAATAACAAAACAATATAACAAGGTGCTAAAGATTGAAAATTAGGTTATTATGACAACAGAGCAAAACAAAGAGCTAAACCAGCTTTTAGAGCAAATTGTAGGAGAACTTGAAATTCCATCTTACATTATGGATAACCTCCAAAAAAGTTACGAAACTTTGGGGGAGGTGTTGAATGCAAGTGATGATGACGCGTTAAAAGGACATAAAGTGGCAGTCCATTATCAGGGTTCGATTGGTCTTGGCACTGCAATCCGGCCTCAAAACGAAGATGATGATGTAGACGTAGATATGATTTGTGAAGTCCATTCCATTACAGGTTGGACACAAAAAAAGCTCAAGAATGCAGTTGGCGACCGTTTGAAATCTCGTGAGATTTATAAGCGACTCCTTGATGAAGAGGGAATGCGTTGTTGGAAACTTAGGTATCGACAGAACTCAGATCGCGTAGCTGATAAATATCATGTTGATATTCTTCCAGCTACTGTAGCTGGTGAGAAAACTTGGACGGAGAGACTTAATGGTTTTAATATGCAGAATCCAGAATGGGAAAAACTGCTATTATATATAACTGACAATAAACGGTTCGATTATGCGACTTCTACATATATTTGGAATTGGCTGAAAAGCAATCCCTTGGCATACCGATTGTGGTTTGAAATGCAAGGGCGTCGTGGTCTTGGCACTTCTACAAAATCTATACGTGCGAGTATGGACCCATTTCCGAAGTCCACAGGAAAAAATATATTACAAAAGGTCGTCATGCTTTTGAAACGCCATCGAGATATAAAATATGGAGGAAATGAAGACAAACCGATTTCCTGCATTATAACTACATTGGCTGCTCTTGCGTATAATGGAGAGCCCGATATCGTTTCAGCCATGAATGGAGTCGTCAAAAGGATGAGACGCTATATATCATTTGATGGTGAAAATTATAGAGTTGAAAACCCGGTCAATCGTTGTGAGAATTTTGCAGATAAATGGGCTATTTATCCCAATCGTAAGCGCATATTTTTCGAATGGTTAAATGAAATAGAACGGGACTTTGGTCGGAATGAACTACTAAATAAGACTTATATAGAAAGAGTAAAAGGACTAAAGGCATCCTTTGGCGATACCATTGTAATCCGCGCTGTCAATAAAATAGAAGAAAATATGCGAGGACTTCAAGATAAAGGAAGTGGAGGTGTTATAAAAAAGACGGGGGTACTCACGACTGCCTTAAGCTCTTCCACAGTTCTTAGTTCTGGTGCAACATTTTTCGGAACGGATGCAGATTAAAGTTATTACTGAAGATTCAAGAACGAAGTGCAAAATTT
>BLLX01000012.1 GCA_011959405.1 Muribaculaceae bacterium | reverse complement strand
GCTCGGGTGAGGGTATGATGCGTAAAGATCCGCGGGCTGTGGCCCAGTGGACTCCGGGACTGGTGAGACAGTGCGCGTCGCTTCAGCGCTCGATACTCGCAAATCTGTGGCCTATGTTGCGTCCCGGCGGCTATTTTATTTACAGCACATGTACTTTCTCGAGGGAGGAAAATGAGGATAATGTGGATTGGCTGTGCGAAGAGTATGGTGCCGAGCGTCTGCCATTGCCTTTCGGAGGAGAGTCCGGTGTGGTCTGCGGCCATTTTTATCCGCATCTGGTGCGTGGCGAAGGCCTGTTCATAGCTTTGCTGCGCAAGCCCGGAGAATTCCATCCTGATGCCGCTGTCAGCGAGAAAAAACTCCGCAAGGCCACATCTGTGGCACTTTACGGAGTTCAGGAGACGGAAGAGAAGGGCCGTGACCGGATTCCGACACATCGTTATGCTCTCAGCACCTCATATCCACGTGGAACATATCCCGAAGCGGAAGTTGACCGCGACACAGCCTTGCGTTATCTTCACCGCGATGCGCTGGTGTTGCCGGATGGCGTTCCCCGTGGCATAGTACTGCTCACTTATCAGGATCATCCGCTGGGGTTTGTGAAAAATCTTGGATCACGGGCCAATAATATGCTCCCTAAGTCGTTCAGGATACTGTCGATGCTCTGATCTGGCCGGCGCTGCAGTCAGTAAAACAAGATGATGCCGGTGGACAACGGGCGGAAGTCAGGTGACGGTGCCGCGAGAGGCCGCATGGGGCAGTAGCGTACATAGAGACCTATGTCGTCTGACAGTCCCAGCATGCCCACCACGTTGCACGTGAACAAGCGGTGATTTATATTGTCGGTGCCGAGCTTATGTTTGGCACCTTCGCTGTCGTGCCATGTCGACAGAAGTGATGCGTGTGGGGTGAGACACAGCTCTGCTCCGGCAGCTATCCATTGCCGCTGGCCGCATAGCTTGAACGGCATTTTCTGTTTGAACATAACGGGAATGGTGACACTGAACGTCTTCAGGCGTGATACGCCAGACGTTGTCTCCGTGTCGTGCCATGGGGCGAATGTTGCGTTGCCGGCTTCATCGGCCTGCCATTCCACATCGGGAAGCGAGGTCTTGTAGTTGCGCCAGTTGATACCCGCACCGACGGATACGGTGGACATGCGGCTTATCGAATAGCTTACTCCGAGAATCTCAAACCAGCCGATTTCCAGTGATTTGCCCATTTCGGCCGGAGTGCCCGGGGCGTTGACCCATCCGAAAGCCACTCCGCCGGTGCTTATATGCCAGCGGTTGAGCCTGTCATTGCAATCGGCATCACCGTCGAGCGGCACAGAAAATGTGGACGGGGCCGAATAGTGCTCTGTGCCGTCCCATGGCAGGCGTATGCGGTGTGTGAAGGTGCTGTCGGCGTGCGACCCGATGCCGTCGAGCGTTATTGTGGCTGCGTGGTTTGATTCGGCTATGATCACACGGTTCACCGTGGTGGCGTCTATCACGGTGTCGGCGGCAGTGGCCGCAGTTGCTGTGATTGCGGGAGAGATGGCCGTTATGGCTATAAGGAGTGTGTACAATCGTTTCATGTTGTTGGATATGATTGATTATGCGTTTAGAAATAGAGCATGCCGCCCACCGATATGGTTTTGTAATCTGGTCCGTAGCCGTCGATAAAGGGGTTGAACGGGGCGTAGCGCACGTAGACGGCCACTCCCGGAGTCCATCCGAGCATTCCGGTGAATTCTATCGTGGCTATTCGCTGGTGCAGGCCTTTGTACGTATTTGTCACTTTCTCGCCGGATATCAGCTCGGTCTTTACTGAAGCGGTAGTATAGGTGTTGAGATGCAGTTCCGCTCCTGCGCTTATCGAAAAGCCACGTGAGCCGATAGGCTGTTCGATGGTGAATGGCACGGTGATGTGGAATGTGGAGATCTGTCCGCCTGCTTTGACTGCGGCGGGATCGGCCGGGACGATTTCCAGACATTGCCTTTCGGAAACGCGCATTGTCAAACTTTTGTCCACGTTCATCACACGCCAGCCCAATCCGGCTCCGAGACGAAATGCCGTGCCGTTTTTGCGGGGGCGTATTTCAGCGGCCGCTATCTCGCGCACGCCGATTTCCCATCCGGTCACGATGCCTGATGCGGATTTGCCTGTGGGAATCGCGGCGCCGGCATAGATGCTGACTGGACACGTGAGTTTTCCGTAGGGGTTGTGGCTGTTGCCTGTGTTCTTATTTTTATCAATAAGATCGGCAAAGGGAAGCTGGAAGTGTAACGTGCGGGTTTCAGACATGTTTTCAGACTGTTCGTCATGTGTGATCCATCTGTAGGTAGACGGATCGGCCAGAGAGTCAGTCCATACAGACATGACTGTCGAATCCCCGCTTTGGGTTATCACTACGCGTGGCACATGTGTCAGGACCTTTTCGGCTGCGGCAGTGGTCATTGATGCCGCAGCGGCCAGAGTAAACAGAATTTTCAGGTTCATAAATTTCCGGATGTGAGTTTGGATAATACTTTCTCGCGTACTTCCGAAGGCGGAAGTTTGGATTCAAAATAGATCAGAGCGGCCTGTTCAGGGGAGCTGACGTAGTAGACGTAGCCGAATTTTCGGTTGTCTTTGGTCGGCCCGAAAGCGTAAAATCCGTAGACTATACGTCCGCCCGAACGGCGCACGTCGCGTTCCGCAGCCGCAGGGCTGTCGGCCGTCAGGGCTTTTTCAATCGCCGCGGTGTGGCCTGTGGCTTCTTTTTCCAATGTCATGCATTTTAGAAGCGATATGTCGTAGGCCGACAGCGTTGAGCCTTCGATCTCCACTGATGTCACCCCGCGGCTTTTGCTTATGGGATCACCGAAGACGGCAAGCACGTTTTCCCGGGCATAAACCGCTGTTGTCACACCGGAAATAAACATCATGCACATGCACAGCATGGATTTTAGGAGTGTATTCATTGCAGTGTGGAGTTATTGAGATTATTGAATATTTTAGATATGTCGCTGTCCAGGCGTTCCTTGGCCTGAGCAACGTCGGCAAATGCTTGCAGAGCGGTGGTCATGGCGAGCTGCTCGTCGTGGATTTCCTGGCCTGCTATGTAGACTACGGCAGTTCCCTCCGGTCTGTCAGCAGGCAGCATGAGATTCAGGCCTACGCCTGTGGCGATGCCAAGCATTGCTGCTGCCGACATTATCTTTAAAAAGGCCATCGGTAGAATGCGCCTGCGGGGAGTGGCGTTCATCCGTGCCCATCCGATCACGGCGCGCGCTTCGTCGGCCATCGGGATATGGGCAGTCGACGGATCGGCCAAAAGCCTGCGCAACTCTTTTTCCTCTTCCAAGGTGGTTTCGGCTGCGAAATAGCGCTCTATCAGTTTGGTGATCTGTTGTTCGTTCATCGCTGTCTGCATTGTTGGTTATAGAGATCGCGCACGGTACGCCGCGCACGGCTTAATATCATTCTTACGTTAGCTTCCGACAGACCCAGATGCTCGGCTATGGCGTCAAACTCCCACTCGTCGCGGTCACGCAGAAGCAACACCGAACGCGCCTGCTCCGACAAGCGGCCGTTGATCAGCACCGTCACATCCTCATATATCTCTTCTGCTGTATCATTTGCGCTGTTTGCCGGCTCAATGTCGGCCACGCTCTCCAGAGGGTCCGCCCTGCGCACTTTCCGTCGTCGCAATGTGTCGATACATGTGCTTTTCACAGCTGTTGCCGCCGCTCGTTCCGTCATGTCATGGTCCAGAGTTTTGCCCCATAGTCGCAGAAAAGCGTCCTGCAACACATCGTCGGCATCGCTGTCTGAGCCGAGCCACCGCGCGGCAGTGCTGTGCAACCGTGGTCTTAGCCGCGTAAATATTGAGGTGAGTATGTCGCCTGTCTCTGTCATTACATCAAATATACGCACAGCCCCGTCCGTTTGCAACAAATTATAACAATAAAAATTTTTTATTTGCATATATCAGAAAAAGTATCTACCTTTGTGGGCGCTTTCGGGGTGTAGCACAGTTGGCAGCGCGCCACGTTCGGGACGTGGAGGTCGGAAGTTCGAGTCTTCTCACCCCGACTCAAGAATTGGAGATCAACATTAAAGTTGATTTCCAATTTTCTTTTTATCAAGCAATTACGGCGAGAACTTAGCAGCGGGTGAAACAAGCGAGATATGCTTGGTGTAATATGGACTGAAATATTCAATTCTCAGAGACCTTTGGCCTGGGAGTTTTGCAACACCGGCTTCGGTGTATCCGGGGATATGGTCTGAGGGAGCGGGAGGGGAGGAGGAGTGGAAGGAGGAACAGCAGAGTCAGCAGGGAGGCGGTGAGGCCTCCTATGGTGCCGAGGGCGAGGGGGAACCAGAATGGCTCGGGGGCGTCCGGCCCGACCATAAAGGGGATAAAGCCGAGAACCGTACTCGCAATTGTCAAAAGAATCGGGATAATCTTGGCATTGAAGGCCCGGATGTAGTTGTCGGTGCGTTCGTACTCGGTCAGCAGGTATATCGCTGCATTGACGGTTAAGCCGCTCATCAATACGAATGCGGCGAATCCACCTTGATCGAAGTTAGCCCCGGTGAGGTAAAATATGAGGAACACCCCGATAAAGCTGAGCGGAATCGTAGCAATGACAATCAGCGGTCTTGACAGTGAGTTGAATAATATTGCGGTTGTCCAGAATATTATCGCTATGACAAGCAGCAACAGCCAAAGGTTTTTGGAGGATGACGGTCCCCACCGATAGGCGGCATGCGGGTCTTCGATGGAGTAGCCCAGCGGGAGGTGGCCGCGGAACTCCTCGATGTCCTTATCCAGCATCCGCTGGCCTTGAAGTTGGGAGCCTATGTATTCATATTGCAGGCAAAGCACATATTGCTGATTCTCTTTGGCAATCGACCGCGAGGCATTGAGCTGACGCACGGTGGCGAATTGCGACAGTTTGAATGTCTTGCCCCGGACGGTGAATGGCAGATTCATCAATGCCCACACATCCAATTCTCCGTTTTGTCGCGAATCAAGCAGTATTCTCTGTGCTCCGTCCGGCGTCATGCCGCAGTATATGTCGCGGCCGAACGCCGGGGTCAGTGCCGAATATAAATCATATACGTTAAGGCTCTGTCGAGCCATGGCATCGCTGTCAATGTCAAGATAAAATTCGGTGTAATCATCCTTATACCAAGAAAACTCCGAATTTACAGTGACCTCTTTGATGCGGCGATGAGACAGAAGTTTTTGCCGGAACTGTTCGGCCAAGGCTTCCAGTTCGTCATAATTGTATCCCATTATTCTGACCTGATAGCTGCCGGCATTTTCCGCCACTGAATTGTCAAATCCACGATCTTCAAGGCCAAATACGGCCCAACTGCCTCCGCCCAAAGTCAGGGCTTCACTGATTGTCAGCGCTTTAAGTTGATACGGGAACCCACTCCTCGCAGCTTCGGCTGTGAATGATACCGCGATATTTGCCTGACGTGCGGAGTATATGTCGGTGCGGAACTGTGTGATTTCCGCGAACCCGCTGAGGAACTGCTCCATTTTCCTGACAAGAGCGTCCATCTGCTCCAACGTCGCGCCGTTGGGGAGCGACGCGCTGATCTGCAACACGGGCTCATGTTCGTTACGGCTGAAATAACTCCCTGCGTAAACTTCCTCGACAAACAGGCGCAAGGTGCCCCCTAATATTCGGTTAACCCAGGGGCGTATATCTTTGTTATATGTGTCGGAGCATTTATATTCCGGTATCATGAAAACCGGGATGCCAAAGCTGAGAACGGCAAGCATGAGAATCACCCATCGCCAACGGCGACCGAATCGTATGTAGGCGGCATAGCAACGGTTGAATTTAGCCAAAAGCCGCGTCCGGCGATAACGTCGGGGCTTGCCCAACGATGCAGGTCCGAATCTTTCAATCAAAGCCGGAACCAGCCAAAGCGCGGCGGCCAGTGACACCGTTAGGTTTATGATGACCACGGCCACGAAATCCTGAAGATTGAGCCGCAGCTCGTCGTCAAGGAAGAAAACAATCGATAGAGCGCCAATGGTGGTGAGCGTGGCTGCTAAAACTGCGGTGAAGACTCTGCAGTCATGTCGCCGCCGGTAATGGTCGCCCATCACTATTATATTGTCTATAATCAGATTGAGCGAGATTGTGATTCCGGCAAGTGAATAGAGCTGTATCTCGATATCGGCAAGCCAATAGAAAATCACGGAGACAAAAAGCGACAGGGTCAGTGAGATGATGATTACGAGCATATATCGCGCATTCAATGTGGCCAAAGCGATGAAAATCAGCAAGATTAACAACGTGAGGCCGCTGCGCAGGTATATCTTGTCAAGTTCGGCGGCTATGTTTTCGGTGGCGTCGCTTTTCAGAGTCAACGCGTAATTCGGCGGCAACGACATGTCCGCGAGGGCCGCTTTGATTTTAGCTGCCAGTTCAAGCTGATTAGCGTCTTCGTCGGCATAGATGTTGCAATATATCGAGTTCAGACCATTGATGCGGTAATGGCCTGTGGGACGGGACGGGACATAACCGGCCGTAACAAGCCGGTCCAGGCGCACGGCCACGCTGTCGGCACCGGTTAGATATATTCCCTTGATGTCAAACTCCCGGCTGTCGCCATTGGTGCTGCGCACGGCTATCCATGTGCCGCTGTCGGTCAGCGTCATACCGTAAAATTGCGAGGCGTTGTGTTCGGCCACTGCAGTTGCGATGTCAGTGGAAGTCAAGCCGAGAGCGCGAAGCTGATTGCTGTCATAGGTCAAACGCCACTCCATCGGGGACGCGCCGCTGAGGGCTATGCGGTTCACCCCCTGAATCCGTCCGATAACTGGGCGAATATTCTCTTCGGCATACTGCATTATCGCAGCGGGGGCTCCCGGAGCATTGATGGTGTAAGACAATATCGGACGAGCTGACTGACGTGAGCTCCGCGCTGTCGAGATTGATGGATACGACACCCCATCGGGCAGTTCCGGCCATGCCTGACGAATGAGTGTGGACGCTTCGAAACGGGCCTGTTGCATGTCGGTGTGACTGTCAAAGCCGATGGTTATGGAGCCGCCGCCGCTTGTTGACGTCGATTTGATTTCCCTGACTCCGCCGATGCGTGCCAACATACTCTCTAACTTGCCGGTCACTTCCGCTTCCACAACGCGCGCGGCGGCATCGGGCATTGAGAACGACACCGTGAGGCTCGGCAGCGTCCGCGACGGCATGAGTTTGACCGCGAGACGCGGAATCAGCGCGCATCCCAATATGGCCAGAGCCACAAAAACAACGATGATGGAGAAGGCGCGCGTTTTCATTAGTCTATATGCAACATACGGTTGCGGTCAAAATCAAAGAGCGTGAGTTTGCGCAGGCGATAGTAACTGAGCCAGTAGTTCTGAAGCGAGCGTATATAATTTGTGTTGGCGTTCTGGCGGCGGCTCTGCGAGAGAGTCAGCGAATTGAGGTCGGCCTTGCCTATCATAAACCGCTGTTTGGTGCGCTCATAGGCTATGTCGGCAAGGTCAAGTGCCTCCAAGGCCGAAGCTACGAGCCGCTGCTGTATGTTGAAGTCGCTCACGGTCATCACCACATCCTCCTCAATGGTCAGTTCCTGCTGATGCGCCGCTATCTCCACCACATTCAGATTATTGCGGGCCATATTCACTTTGCCCTTACGAACTCCCCAGTCAATCAGCGGAATTGAGACTGTCAATGCCACAAGATCCTGACGGCGCAGCTGGCCATAGGCTCCGATAAACGTCGGCGCCACCTGATTGAATCCGATTGATGCGTTGACATTGACTGATAAGCGCGACTCAACGGCTGTGCGGTTCAACGTCTGCTTTGCCTCAAGAATGTTCTGACGATGCTGCATGAGGTCAGGGTTATTGGTCCGGGCCTGATTCAGGGCGACGTCCACGGATATGTTTTTGGCCGAGGGGGCAGACGGCAGGGTAACCAATATTTCGGCATTCTGATCCAGCCCCAAAAAAGACGCAAGACTGAACCTGGCACGTTTGAGCGACATCCGGGCGTTTTCAAGCGTATTGCGTGCGTTTACTCTGTCAAGTTTAAGCGTCAGCAGGTCGGCCTCGGATATGGCCTGAATCTTAAACCGACGCTCTCCGGCCAAATAGAGAGTGTCGGCCGATGCCAGATTGCTGACCGCAAGACGGTATTCCTCCTGAGCCAGAGCGAGGTCAAAATAATATGTGACTGCCGATTCGGCCACTTCCTCCATGTTCTGAATAAGTTCCTTCCGGGCTTTCTCAAACTTCAAGGGTTCGATTTTGCGATCCCAGCGGAATGCGTTATACCCTATAAGCGACTGTCGGTAACCCAAACGCACGGGAATTGAGGAGAACTGATTGCCGGTATAATCGCCGAAGTTGCGCATATACTCCAATCCGCTCTCAAGATAGAATGTGCCGCCAAGAGGGTCGAAATTCTGTGTGATGTTCACAGAACCTGCGGCGCTGAACATCTGCTGGGAGCGATACACATCTATATTCTCCTGCGAGTCATATCGCTGACGTATGTAGCGGTTATATGAGGCCGGAGTGAGATCAAGCGACAATGATGGAAGTCTTGCGGCCCTGAATGACTGATATTGCCAATAGCTCGACAGATACATATTCTTGACACGCAACGCCTGGAGCGATGAATCGTTGGCGATTTCAATGGTACGCTGCAGGGTCAGGTTGACCGTCTGCGAAAAAAACGTTGCGGGCAGTATTATGAGCAGACTAAGCAGGAATCTTTTCATCTGATTTTCGATAGATTATCCAATAAAAAATCGGCATAATGAAGATGCTGACAAAGGTGCCTATCACCATCGAGCCAATCATGGCGATGGCTAGCGGCCGTTGCAGTTCCGAACCCATGTCGTCGGTGAAGAGTAGCGGCACCATGGCGGCGATGGTGGTCAGCGAGGTCATGATTATGGGGCGCAACCTACGGATTCCGGCTGTGTGAATGGCCTCTATGAGCGGCATGCCCCGGGCGCGCAGTTCGTTGATGGCGTCAAGTTTCAGTATAGAGTCGTTGACCACTATGCCGCAGGTGACAATAATGCCGATTGCCGACATCAGATTGAGAGTGTGGCCGCAGAGCCACAGGGTGATGAGCGCAAAGGCCGTGTCAATCGGGATTTCAAGCAGCACAATCAGCGGCTGAACGAAGCTGCCGAATTGCGCACTTAGGATAAAATACATCATTAGCAACGAAACCGCAAGGATAACAATAAGTTCACGCATCATTCTGCGGTTGGAGAATATGCTGCCGGCGAACGAAACCTCCCAATCTGGCGACTCTTCAACCGTTTCCTTTATCTGAGTTATAGTATTCTCAGGGTCGGACACCTCATCAAAAGCCACTGGCACATACTCGCCGTCAGTGCCGGCCATGATGTTTTTGAGGTCCTGCTCATGCCGTATGGTGATTAGGGCCGAAAGCGGGATGTTGCCCACAAATGTTTCGGCCAGCACTTGTTCCACGGTACGTTCCTCGTAGCTGATAGTGATGGGCAGATACTGCTGATAGCTGCGGAGAGTGCCGGCGGAGTTGGCCTTGAATGCGGTGCGCAGCGTTCGAGCCACGTCGGCATAGCTGACTTTGTAGAGCAGCAGTTTCTCTCTGTCAATCACGAGATTGATGCGATTGTGTAGCGGAGTAATGTCGTCGGTCAGGCGCGACTCCAAAGCCATCAGTTCTCCGAGGTCTTGATTGCCCTGCGTATGCAGTCGCGCTTCAAGCGCCGACTCGGACGTGGTGAATATTTTTTCAAATATGTTTTCGGCAGGCAGATATTCGGCCGTGGCTTTCGGGAATTGCTCCTTTAGAGTGGCAGATAGTTGTTCACTCAATTCTGCAAGCTGCGCGGGCGATTTGGCCTTGACATAAATTTCGGTCTCGGATGAGGAGAGAGTGGCACCGGCGTCAAGCATATAGTCCTGTTCGCCTACGGATGCGGAATGTTCGACAAGGTTGGCGGTGTCGAGTGCTGAGGTCAGCAAGTCGGTGCGGCGCATGTTCTCGTCAATGTCGATGTTTTCGTTCCATTCGATTCGCGCCAGCATATCGTCGCGGTCAATCTGCGGCATACGTTCTACCGGCAACACCTTGAACAGCAGAACGCACGACGGAATAGTGAGAGCAGTGAGCGCCATGCACAGGACTTTGTGTCGGAAACAGAAGTCAAAGATATGCGTGTAGGCTTTTGACAGGCCTGATGCTCCGGCCCGCTTGGAGGGGTGATGATGGCGGTAGACAATGCGGTAGAGCACGGGGAGCAACATGATGCCCACAATATAGCTGGAGACGAGACCTGCGGTGATGGCAAACGCCTGGTCATGGAATATGGCGCCGGCGATTCCGCTCATAAACACCAACGGCACGAATACGGCTACCGTGGTGAGCGACGATGAGAGCATCGGCGTTATCATCTCTGATGTACCGGCGTCGCACGCATCTATCAGTCCGTCGCCGCGCTGACGGTATTGTGTGATATTTTCGGTGACGATTACCGAGTTGTCAATCATCATGCCAACCGCGAGAATCAGTCCCGACAGCGAGATGATGTTGATTGACACCCCGAAAAGGAAGAACAGCAGAAACGTGACGATGACAGACGCGACAATGCTCACTCCGATGACCACGGAGGAGCGCACATCGCCCATGAACAGAGCCGAGAGGATGAACACCAACAGAAATCCGAGTATCAGGTTCTGCACGAGATTGGATATGGAGTAGTCGAGCAACTCTGTTTGGTTGCGGCTTTGAGAGAACTCGACCTGCGGATATAGCGACTCAAAGTGTGCCGTTGTCTCGGCCAAAGCGTCCTTGAGTTTGTCCATGTTCTCCTCGCTCTGCTTGATAATGGCGAGAGTCACGGCCCGCTTGCCGTTGAAAAGCGAATAGCCTCGCGGATTGTCGGCCACGATGTCAACCTTGCAGAAGTCGCCGAGCTGCATCAAGCGGTCGCCCTTGCGCAGATATATGCTGCGCACATCCTCGGGAGTGCGCAGCCGATTGGCTATGTTGATGTTGTATTCATAGTAGCCATCGCGCACGGTCATACTGCCCGGCTCGGCGTTGTTGGCGCTCAAGGCCGCCTCTATGTCGCTGACGATGATGCCGGTCGAGGCCATGGCGTCGCGATCGGGAATGATGCGCAGCTGTTGCTTCGGCACGCCCGTTATATCGGCTATGGCAACTTCTGGCATCTGCTCGATGCGGCGGCGCACCACGTTTTCGGCTAGATTGGCGAGCTCAAGGAAGTCGCCGCTGTCGGCATCGCGCAATGTCATGTTCAGGTAGAGCACCGGGATGTCGGTGGCCGATGCCTTGACAGCCCGCGGGCGGCGAATGTCGCGCGGCAACGAGTTCATGGCAGCATCAATCCTTTCGTTCACCTCTATGAAGGCGAGGTCAGTGTTCACGCCATAGTCGAAGTGCAGGCGGATGGTGGCGATGCCGTCGCGGGTCTCGCTCTTTATCTCGTCAAGTCCGCCGACCTGAAGCAAATGGCGGCGCAGCGGGGTGGTGACGGTGTTTTCCAACTCGCGTGCACCAAGACCTTCGCCTGTAATCTGCACAGTTACATGCGGAATGTCAATGTCGGGCAGCAGCGACACCGGCAGCGCGAAGTACGTCACCACTCCGATAATCACGGCGGCTAAGAACGTCATGACAACCGAAATGGGTCTGTTGAGTAAAAACCTGACCATCAGTTGTCGATTACTTGCACGGGCGATTCGTGTGCGAGGTTGATATTGCCTGTGATGATGACTTCCTGTCCCGGCTTCAGGCCTTCGGTGATGATGTATTCATCCATGTTTTCCAGCGAGGTGGTCACGTAGTTCCAGACGGCATGTCCATTCTCGTGGGTGAACACAACCTTGCGGCCGCCGCTGCGGAGCACCACGGCACTTTTGGGTATAACCAGCGTCTCTTCGATTTGTCGTTTCACTATGACGCGCACGTTCATGCCGTCATATAATCCAACGCCGCCGCTGACCGTGGCACACACCTTGACCATGCCGTCATTGTCGACTATCGGGTTTATGGATTTTATCCGTCCGGAATGTGTCCTGTCAGAGGAATATGGCATCACCTCAACCGCATCGCCGACCTTGATCAACGGCAGCTCACTTTCAAGAATCGGGAACACAACCTCCATGCCGGCCGACGAAATCACCCGACACAAGGGCTGCGCCCCGTCCGGCTGATTGCCCTCCTTCTGAAACAGATTGGCCACCGTGCCGTCAAACGGCGCCCGAAGCGTCGCCTCCGCCAAAGCCCGCTCCGCCTCGCGCAACTGCACCTCGGACTGGGCGACTCCGCTGCGCAGACGCGCCAGCCGCATCACCTCGTCGGGAATCTCCGTAGGCTTCTCCGGGTCATAGCCCTGACCTATCAGTGCGTCAGCCAAATCAAGCCGCGTTCGCTCCAGGGCGTTGTGCGCCGTGCCGACGGCGTTTTCCAGCCTAAAGCGGTTGAGCGTCGCAAGAATCTGCCCCTTCGCCACACGCTGACCGTTCATGACCATAATGCTGTCAATAACCTCCCCGCCCGATGCAAAACGCAGGTCCACGTATTGCCCCGCGCCTATCTTGCCGTTGCTCGCCACGTCATAGGAAAACTCCGTCGGCTTGAGCACCATGGTGGTGACCGCCTCCGGGGATGAAGTCCGCTCCTCTATTTGACGTTGAGGCGTCGTGGAGCTTCCATCCTTGTCCCCTGTACAGGAGCCGAGCAGCAGTGCCAGGCAGACAATGCCGCCCCATATCATATTCACCTTGCGCATGGTTATCTCTCTTTGACTTTCGCCATCATCTCGCGTTACCGCCCAATTCATTAAACGCATAAAGTTCCAGTCTTAAAGGTTCCTCTATATTCTCAAATCGAACATAAACATAGCGGTTGAGACTCCTCCCCTCTTCTGCCATATCAATCGATGGTGTGAAGTGAATTAATATTTCCGATTCTCCTTTGGTGCGGATAATAGGATATTTCATAAATGGAGTGACACACGGACATGATGACTCAATAGAAATCACTTTCAACATGCTGTCACATACATTTTTAATCATTACGTGAGCGGTAATCTCTTCCAAATCGTCAATAACACCCAGTGGAATTCTAGCCTTGGATGCGAGTGCAGGATATGGTTCACCGACGTGGTCTATGTTGCTTTGCATAAGCGAGGCATAAAGATTCCCGATTTCTTCGAAAAGAATAGGATTGCCTAATGCAAGCACCTTGTTAGATTCATCAAGGAGGAATGTTTTGAATTCGGCGATATTAGGGAGGTCGTTTTGTTTGCTGATTGTTCTATATGTATCCAAAACAATGGGCCGACGAAAATGGTTATCCCTAACTGTGGCAAGTATGTCGGGTGTAACTTCCCCGTCAAGTACGTATATAAGTTCGAGTTCTTCAGGTTCTTTCAATCCGGCTTGCAGTCTTGACAACAATTCTTCCCATTCTCTCAATTGCATCTTGCATGACGAACAACCGGCGGCATCAACTACTGTCAGGAGTTTGTAACTGCATTCAGGTGTGGCAATTCTAAGACTGGATTTCTCAATCAACACGTCGACTGAGTCAGGCAGGTTGATGACCGTGCCCACATAACGGGCCACCACATCCTTTACATTTTCCTCAAACTTGTTTCGTGGCCGAAACGCCCAATATAGAATCGGACAAAGTAGCGCGATGCAGATTATGGCTAACATGTATTTTTTCATGGCAATGGAGCTATCAAATCGGGATACAAAAACAGTTGCTTATTGTTTTAAGTTACAAATCTATAAAATTTATATGGGCGGCAATTGTCAATCTTGATTATCTGACGATTCGGCAATAATGGGTCCGACAGTCTCCCAATAACTTTCACTCGCGAAAAGTCTTTTGTGTCGGAGGCTTCTATTTTGCATCCTTTTAATTGATTGATTGTTTCCAGTGTCGCTTCTTTCACGGGATATTTACGCCGCACAACGATTCGCTCTTTCTTTCCAGAGTTATGCCCGACGGCAAACTCAGCCGGATGACACACCAAAGAATCCCCTTCTACATCAAAATAAATCGGTTGCCCTTTGGGTTTAAAGCTACCATTATCGGAAATTCCCGGGAAATACAATGTTGAGGGAAGTGCATTGTTGAAAGTTGCTGTGGTGTGAGTTGAATCCACGAGTCCCCACGTGACGGGCGCAAATCCATTCTGGTCGCGGTTGAAACATGCCAAATATACGAGATTATGTGATTTATCCGTATCAATGTAGATCTTAGTACGATACGAACGTCGCGTTACGTCTTTGATGCAGGGCGATGTAAACGGATAAACCGGCTTTTCGCAACTCTGCTTCAAATAATAGGGCGTAGCGAGTTGGCGGGCGTAAGTGAGTCGGCACAAATTCTGCATTTCAACGAAATTCCATCCAGCGCTGTCGGGAACCGAGGTGGTGTCTTCGGCGTTAAACCTGTAGAAGGTATTCTCTTTCGGATTATAGATAGCGCAGTGCACATGATGAGCTATCAATTGGCGGTAACACCAGTTGCGTTCAGCAATGCAAGGTATGCCGATGGACCTGAGATTTTGAATGCAATGGTGGGCTTTGTCGGCACAATCGGAAAATATTGTATCTGATAAATCATCAAGCCCGCTACGATATGTCTGCCCACTGTGCTTTTTGCTCTGACGCAGTGCGCTCACAATCTCATTATATTTCTTAATCATTTCGGTCTCTGACATCAAATCAGAACTTAATCCTTGGGCAGCCATCCACTCCCCGCGCTCCTTGGCGGTCAGATTGGGGCCGATGCCCGGACATGCATTGTAAGGCAGCAAATACTTTTTGAAATCCTCAAAATTGAGATCTTTGGAATAAGGCGATGTCTGCCATACGTTATATATATAGTCGATATGCTCTCGCAAAAAATCATATGTAATGCTCTCGATGTCAGCCGTTGTGACCTCCCCTTTTAATGTATAGTGCCATCGGATGTTTTCCGCAAAGTAGCGCACCATCTCGACTTTGAGCGGATTGACGTCTTCATGTTCGTAGTGATACACCAGTAGCTCAAGCGCAGCCTCGCCTTGTTGTGCTTTTTCGCTGCAACTCCATAGGCTCATTGAGATGGCAAACACTATCAGATATGTGATTCTTTTAATCATCGCAATAACTGTCAAGGTAATGAATGTAACTTGCTGCTTCAAGTTTCATATCCTCAATTGCCTGACTTTGCACTTTCGGTGGTTGTTCGAGCAGATATGCCGCCTCCTTGAGAGCAAGTGAGTCTCGGTTTGTTTCGCGATAGAGGTTCATCAGCAGATAATGGGGATAGTGGCGCGACCATATACTTTCAGCTCGGGGAAAAAACTGATTGCCAAAGCCACTACAAGTGCTATAATTGCGGTCCGACTCAGCGATAAAGGAATTAGTATGGCATTCCCGACGCATATTAACAATGCAATGTCTCGAATTATCTTGTTCCGCTTGCCTCGATACATTCTGATAGTCAGAGGAACTGTGCAGGCGAGGAAACATGCGCTTGGCCCTGAATTGATGAAACTGCCACCCAAATACAAACCTTTGTTGGCTACCAGTTCTAATATTCCGAATCCAATCTCTATCAGAGCTAAAAATGGAACGAGAAGCAGCCAGATATATATTATTTGTGTTCTGCTTCTCATATTATTGTCCGAATAGATTATTTACATCTTATTTTAGTTTATAGAAGAATATCACCGGGTTGGAATCCTCAGTCAGGCCCTGCGTTGCCCAAAAATCGCTTCCGTTTCTATCATCAGTGTCCAACAGTGATCCTGCACTACGAACTTCAGTCAAGCAATCTTCATAGAAACCGACCCTGCCGCCCCATATGTAAGGAAATTCAGAGGATTCGGTTACGCCTAACCGTATTTGGGCGATTTGAGCTCCTGTTCGTGCATCGTACTTGACTAAATTGGCCCCATACCCGCCACTGGATAGCTCAAACAGTCCAAATGATTGAAAAGCAATCGAGTCCTTGATGCAATAATGCCCCAATTGACGTACCAACTGTTGATTCTTTGTAATATCAACCATTTTGTTGATGTCCACTGTTTCCAATGTGAGTTCCGGCAGTTGTTTCGGGGTATTGAACGTATAATTCGCAATCGGGTCAAGTTCAAATTCGCCGAGCTCAAATGTGGTCAGGATAAAGGGTGCGTTAACCACGAGATTATCACCTCTTTTCCCGGCAAAAGGAGTGTAGTCCCACATAATGACTGTGTGAACCTGGCTATAGTGTCCGGCACGAGATTTTACCTCGCCGTTGCCGTCGGCCCAGGCGAAAGCGTACTTCGTGCTGTTGTAACAACCGGATGCAAGTACGATTTCATCCTCATTGACCATAAAGAAATCAATATATGACGAGTCGAGTTTAATCTTCCTCACGAAGTCTCCGCCGGTCTTGTAAACCGAAATCGCCCTAACGTCACAATCTAAAATGTAAATCAAGCCGTTACACAACCGGAACGCATCCAGATGTACATATTCCTCAGGACCTTGCCCCTGACGATTGAATACGCTTTTGAACTTTCCTTTGCGGTCAAAAGTCAATATCTCGCAACCGCTTTGGATAACGATAAGACTGTCGTTGAACTCATAGCGCCTCACGCTATGAATCAGACAAGAATCATTAGTCTCCAAGGCCACATAATCCCACCCGCTGAAAAAATCTGAAGTCAAGGCGCTGGTCTCAACGTCCACCTTGACATCAATGACAGCAGTCTCAAGCTCCTGAGCATCGTTCTTGCACGAAGTAAGAAAGGCTCCACAGGCTAACGAAAGCATAAGCCCCAAAACCCAACAAATCTTGCCGTTAATCATCTTTCCGATAATTAATTCCTGATAATCTTATAAAGTTCAGCACATTCAATCGGCGTGCAAGCATCCTCGCCATTTGCCGAACAAATCACTACCCCATCAATCCAGACAGTAGCGTCAGCTTTCGGTGAAGTGATGCCTATTCCAAAAATATCGACCTTAGCTCCGGCTGTCATTTTAATAGAACATTCCGACTGAGTGCGCTTGTACGAGCAATCAAGACTACGGGAGGATCCGAATGCTTCGATGTTTGACAATGTCACATCGTCGGTATAGACTTTGGCGTAAACCTGATTGCAGACACCTACTCCAAACGAAGCACATACCAATACAGCTAATGATGCGATGAACAACTTAATTTTTCGATTCATAATAAATAGGCCTATTTATTTAAAATTTATGTTGTTTCGATTCTCAACCGCAAAGTTCGCATAAAAAATCGTTCTATGCAAATTTTATTGTAAACGCGAGTTCGGGATAAGGAATGCTATAAAAAAGTTGAACCGACAGCTTGAAAAAGTTGTTGGTTCTTTTGGTAATTTCGCTGATATTTAGCAATTTAGAGGTGCTAAACAATAAATACTGTATCATGATTACCGAGAGTAAAGTTACTGAAATTTTTTGTATTGCGGACGATTTCTGCAAGGAATTTGAGCTCGAGATGGCAAAAAACACACTTCCGAGCTCCGCTGATGCCCCGAAAAGGCGCAGAGAACGCATGATGTCGGATGCCGAGGTCATCACAATCCTGATCTGCTTCCACTTCAATTCATACCGAAACTTCAGGCACTATTATCTGGGATGTGTGCGTATTCATTGGACGCATTTGTTTCCACAGACATTCTCCTACAACCGCTTCGTTGAGGTCATGCCCCGGTCATTTGTGGCTCTAACCATGTTCCTGAGAATCCATCTAATACCTGGGGATATGAAGTGTTAGAGCGCATTACTGCTTCTTCGAAGGAAGAGCTGACAAATAAGTTGATAGAGCGTGAATCATATTATATTGCCAAGTATGATTCTTATCACAATGGTCTTAATGGCAATCTTGGGGGAACTGGCAATAAGGGAGTGGTTTTCGATGATGCTCGACGCAAACAGAATGGAGATAATCGTCAAGGCAAACCTCATAAATCTGAGACGATAGAACTTCTCAAGAAGATAAGCGCAGGCCGTAAGAAGTCAGCCGAAGAGATAGCCAAAATCTCGAAGGGAAATACTGGCAAGAAAAGATCTCGTGAAGCTCAAAGTCGAAGGATGAGAGGTTCGGAACCAAAAGCTGCAACGGCAGGAGCAAAAGCATGGCGGGAGAAGAATGGGGGAGGCTTTTGGAGGGGGAAGATACTCTCATCGGAAACTATCGCCAAGAGGAATGTAACCCGACGCAAGACAAGTCAACGTATCAAAGTTACCGCTTCTGACGGTTCTGTGACTTATCATCAATGTCAAAGGGATGCGGCCAAAGCAACCAACCTCAAAGATGGTAGCCTGAAGTATGCACTCGATCATAACAATGGTCTCCACGCAAAATCCGGCTTTCGCTTTGAGAAGATCTCCGACACTGATTTCAATCAAGCCAACAAAAACTTTAATTCATTTATGTGGAACAATTGTGTAGAATCCATGTATCAGCTTGATTATATGAGCTAGAAGTCATCTTGACTTATTTTAAACATACAAAATACAATAAGGAGTGTTAAGTGTAATGAGAAAAAACACACCTAAACACTCCTTGAATTGATAGAACTCATAGATAAAGACACCATAAGAGTGGAAATCCTGCCGTATCTGACAACCGCCAAACGAGGTTACCCATGCAAGGGAGACCTTTGCGAGGTCATCCAGTGTATATTGTACAAGCTCAAGACAGGCTGCCAATGGCACATGATTCCCACTATGGCGATCTTCACCGACGTAGTCCTCCATTATAAAACAATCTTCGGGAAGTTTCGGCAGTGGAGCAAGGACGGTTCGTGGCAAAAAAGTTGGGAATCGTTGCTTGGACGCAATCGCGACATAATAGACCTCTCCAGTGCCGACCTTGACGGCAGCCATACCGTGGCACGGCGCAGAGGAGAGGAAGTCGGTGGAGCAGCGCATAAAGCGGCGCTGACAACCAATGCCATATTTATTACTGACCGTCAGGGTATTCCGATGGCTATGTCTGAGCCAAAATCCGGCAAGCGCCATGATGTTCATGAGATTGGAACGTCGCTTGACCAGATTTTTAGCATGATGGATAACGCAGGAATTTCCATTGACGGCCTTTTCCTCAATGCCGATGCCGGATTTGACTGTTACGATTTCAGAAGAAAATGTGACAGTGCCGGAATCATTGCTAATGTAGATTTCAACAATCATACCAAAAACGATGAGAAATATCTTGTGGACAGAGAACTCCTGTCTCTCAGATATAGCATTGAGAGGACAAATGCCTGGATGGTCTCTTTCCGATCCGTACTCAATCGTTTCGACAAAACGGTTTCCAGCTGGAAAGGGTGGAATCTCCTGGCATTCCATGTGATATTTCTTAAACACATTAACAGACTCAAAAAGTCAAGATGACTTCAGTCTCTCTTTTTTTACTTTAATCCCGATTTTGTTGATATATTCTACTGCTTTCTCAGCCACAAATCTTTGTGATGCAATAAACCACTTCAGCAGTTCAAGAGGGTTTAAAGCTTTGAGTTCTTTCTCCCTCTTATCACGGATTAAGCCGTGGGCGTAATCCGACACTTCTTTGAGACTATTAAACTTTCCGTCCATACCTTTGTATTATTCAGTCATCCCACTTGGTTATGTTCTGTTCGAGAACTTTGAAGAGGAGGCTGAGCATTCGGCGGGCTCGTTCGTCCGGATATATGTCGGCAGTGGCACCATCTATCAGGCGGCAGCATAGCTGCATACGGTCGGCATCGTGTTCGCGCCCAGCGTGGTCGGCAAAGCCGCGCATGAAGCCCATGTCATATTCAAGCTTGCGCTTCAGTACGTAAAGTATGCCACGTCAGTCGCCGGGAGAGCTATGCGCAAATGTCTCCTCCCAGAATTGCCGCTCCTTGCGATCGATGCTCTCACGCTTTTTAGACGCAAGAGGACCCGGGTTCATTGATTCCATAAGATATTGGCCAAGAACCTGACAATCATTGAGGTATTCACGAAATGTTTTCATTTTCTTGTGCTTTTAAGCGTTTGTATTCTTCTACTAATGCTATGACCCATTTGCAAATCAGATGCAAAGAGTATAGAAGGCCAGTTGCGAGTGCAAAAACCGTAGCATGCCGTAGCAGGCAATAGTTGGCTATGCAGTAGCCCAGACTCGAGCCTGCACCAAAGTAGATCACGGATTTGTTTAATGTGTGCTGTAGTTCGTCAAAAGTCATAGTTGTGATTAAATTGGGGGGATGGCGCAAAATTAGTATTTACTACTGCCATTATTTGTCAGTGAAGTTTATTAACTTTGCATTCAATAAATTCTGTACATGAAAATACTACACATATCAGATACTCACGGATGCCATCACAGACTTAAAAATTTGCCTACGGCCGATGTCTTGGTTCATTCAGGTGATTTTACTATGACCGGTAGTGAAAAAGAAGCGCTTGATTTTCTTGAGTGGTTTTGCGATTTGTCATATCGCCACAAGATTTTTATCTGCGGCAATCATGACGAATGTATGTATGGTGCAGATATAGATGGTCTTGATGCCAATGTTCATTATCTGTGTAATTCGGGTATCGAGATTGACGGCGTTAAATTCTATGGCGTGCCGATGTTTATGGGCGACTGTGCCACATCTCGTCAGAGCTGCAACTATGACAACATACCAGCCGACACTGATGTGCTGATTACGCACTCTCCTGCCTATGGCATCCTAGACCTCGACGATGGCATCAGTGGTGAATTTATCAATTATGGATCCGAGGAACTGCTCAACAAGTTATCTGCATTAAATATCCGTGCGCATCTTTTCGGCCATATTCACCGACAGCATAGAATATTGAATCATGATGGTGCCATTTATTCAAATGGAGCCATCATGAACGAAGACTATACACAATTAAATATCCAGAATCTTATAGATATATAACATGGCAGCAGAGCTTATTAACCGATATTTTTGGCTGATGGATGTCATCTATCGGTCTGGAGGAATTTCCCGTGAAGACATAAACCGTAAATGGTCATATTCGTGCTTGAACGAACGTGGGGAGGATGAGCTCCCTGAGCGTACGTTTCACAGATATCGAAAAGCCGTAGAGAGGCTGTTTGATGTCAATATAATCTGTGTTGCCGGAAAATATAAGATAGAGAACGTCAAGATGATGACATCAGAGAAACAATGGTTGCTTGATTCTTTTGCTATCAATAACATATCATTATCACATCGTAAAATGCGGAGCCGTATAAGCGTAGAGGATGTGCCATCAAGTCGCCAGTTCTTGATTCCCATCATTAATGCGATGGAAGACGGCAGGAAAATAGAGATTACATATCAAAGTTTTTATGCTCCTGCCGCAACTACTTTCATTGTGGAGCCATGGGGGCTTAAGCTGCATCATCAGCGGTGGTATATGGTAGGGTATTCACCGGCTATTGACAAGACTCTTGTGTATGGGCTCGACCGAATAAAAGAGTTTTCGCTGACTGATGAACAATTTGAAGTTCCGGAAGATTTCGACTGTGACAAATGGTTTGGAGATATGTTCGGGGTGAATTCTTATGCTCCCGAATTTAATCACGAACCGCAGGATATAGAGATACATGTTGGTTGCGGACAAATTGACTATATATTGAGCAAACCGTTGCACAGAAGCCAGCGGCTGGTCAGTGAAGACTCTAAGGGCTATATCCTTTCAATGCATCTTGTGCCGTCGTACGATTTCATTATGGAGCTGATGAAATACGGGTCAGATATAGAGGTTGTCAAACCGATTGGACTGCGCAAAATATTCATTCGAAACATTGAGGAAATGAATAAAAAATATGGAATGCTGTCAGAAACTGGCAGTCATTGTGGCTAATTTTGTGTTATAAAACATAGCAAGCACCTGCGCATAATCCCTTGCAGTTCAAAAAATAATTTGTAAATTCGCTTTCATAAACCAATAATGTGAATATACGAAACATATAGATTAGAACTACATACGATATTGCACTTCTTGCAATGACAACCATCCGATTCGGTAAAATCTGGTAAATTCTACAAGGAATCATAAGGTGGAGTCAATGGCAACTGTGTATCCTCACCCGAGGACGCAGGCTGCTTTTGCTTCAATCTTGATTCCGGGTTTACCAGAGCCTTACCGAAAGAGAGAACCAAAAGGGTGTTGCGCCCTCTTTTTATTAGCATACAATTGAAACTATTAACAACATATAATTTTATTAGACATGAACAAAACGAAGTACTCGCATGCCGAAAATGACAAAATTCTTGATATTTGGGAAGAATTCTCTATTAAAAATGGGGATGGAGAAATAGAACGTGATGGTGTCGCCTATAAAGGTTGCATACATACTTTTACCGGTGCTGATGAGAAAGTTTATCACGAACGCGAAGTTGGGAATGAAGAGAGTGCTTGGAACAACTCAGACAAACGCATTCTTTTCGTAGCTAAGGAACTCAATGATCCTGACAATCCCTATGATTCTCGTGTCGTTATAACATACGACCCTAAGAATGGTATTGCACCTACCGATCCGTTTCTCAAGAGCATGCTCTATATCACGAAAGGTCTCATGGAATCTACTGCTGATAAAGTTGCCGAATTCAATCGTGATGAGTCCATGGACAATATTATGAGCACCTGGGATAAATCTGCAGTTGCTAAAATCAATGTCAAGAAGCAGCCGGGAGGGTCCGTATCTGATATGGCTGAAATAGACTCCTACATGCAAACTTATCGTGATTTACTCAAAAGACAACTTCTGCTTCTAAATGCAAATATAATCGTTTGCTGTGATAATAAGACAACTATCCTCTCTACCATTAAACAACTAGTTTATCCTGAAGCTCTCCAGTTGAACGATGAAGTTTGGTATGACGAATGCTCTAAAACACTATTGATTGAAAGCTATCACCTCTCAGCTTGGACCAAATCTTACGAAGACAAATACAATAGAGTGATATGTAACTATGCAGATGCTCTTGCAAAGATTAACGCATAAACACATTTTTCAAAGAGTCGTGCCGCAAAATGAGACATTATGGTCGTAATTTTGCGATACAATCCCATCAGCCTGGTGGCGGAATTGGTCAGACGCGCTTTGTGTGCCGCGGAAGTGGTATTGCCGGTTCGAGCCCGGCCCAGGCTGCTAAAAAAGAAAACAGATGAATCGACCTGTAATTTTCCTTGACTACGACGGCGTGCTCAACACCGAGCGGTATCATGCGCAGCTTGCCATTGATGGGGAGCCGACCAAGGATGCGTGGGGGCCGCTTTTCGACCCTCGCGCTGTCGGGAATCTTCGCAAGATTCTTGATGCTACTGGTGCTGCGATTGTCATTTCCTCATCGTGGCGTTACGCCCACCGTCCCGGCAGTCTGTGCAAGATGTGGGCGTCGCGGGAGCTGCCTGGTGAGATTATTGACACAATCCCCTGTGGAGCCACATACATCTCGTGCGGCGAGGATATCAAATGTTGGCTTGATAAACACGGACGCCACGATTATGTGATAATAGACGACCTCGACGACTTTTCCCCGGCTCAGCATGACCGTTATGTCGAGACAAATCCCATTGTCGGCATCACGGAAGCCGATGCACAAAAGGCAATCGAAATACTCACCTCTAAAGCATAATCCAATGAACAACGAAATCTCAATCTGGAACGGTTATCCCGTTCATGGCGAAATCAAGGAACTCGACCGCATCATTGAGTCGGAGGGCTTAATTACACTTGACAAGGATGATGTTGTCAATGTGCTTTCAGCCGAGGGTGAAAGCCATGTGACATCAGGGGTCAACTCCAAACTTGGCGAAGCTTTTAACGAAGCCGTCAATGCCCTGCCTTGCAAAGTTGACAAGGTAGAAGAATTACTGATTGATTTCCGCTTCGGTAACAGACAGCCCGATATGTCTGAGTTTTCATCAATCACCGACTCGCTGTCAGGAGCGAATCCTGACATCAATATAATGTGGGGTATCACCTCAGATGAGTCTCTGGGTGATTCCTACAAGGTGGTGTTGGTCGCATCGGTGAAGGCTTAGACCCGGTTCAAAAACATATCTTCATTTTTGTTATCGCCTGACAGCTTTTGGCAGGCGACAGGGATAACTTTGTCCCTAAACTTAGAACCGTAGAATATGAAACAGAATACAGACGAGAGAAGACGTAAAATTGATGAAATGAGGGAGCGTTTTGCGCCTTTGCGAGACTACATGGCGCAGCACCGTAAGGAAACCTTAGAACTGATGCGCCGCCGGCACGCCTATTATACCAAACTCATAACTGATGCGGAAATCAAAACTGCCGAGGAATTCTATGAAAGATACAGAGAACAGTTTCTAATGTACGGCATAAAATTGAAGCTCTCCGATAATAAGAAATGGTGTTCGGTCAATCTTGAGCTTGAAGATAATGATTATGAGAATTACCGGGTGGTCGATGGCAAGAATGATGCTTTGGCTAAGGTTAGTCCCAAAGTGGCCTTCAACGATTTATTTCACAATGACGAAGTCAACATCTTTACCGGATAAGGACTTTGAGAACAACGCTGACAACTTTTGACAATCTCTTACATTAACTTTGCAGCATGATTTACAAGGAATACTTTGTCAACTCAGAGTTTGAAGATGTGTGGCACAATAACCCCAAGAACGTAATGAAATTATATACTTCAATATCGGACTTACAGAATCAGTCAAAAACATGGATGCAATGCCCGTGTAAGGAATTGGTCAATAGCAATCCTTTGGATGTTGTAAATTTTTATATAGCGGCATCATATCTGATAAACAATCGCCTGTCAGAATTATCAAAATCCCTGGATATAAGCGGATTTGAAGAATCTGAAATCGTGTCATTCTCACCACGCTCTTTGCACAGACTTGCCTTGGGTACTTGCAACAAGACTACAGGAAGAATACAAATCGCATTCAAAACTATACTGGCCTATGAATCTCTTGAGACGACACTTGTCCATGAACTATGCCATCTTGTACATGCTAATCACACTTCGGGATTCTGGTCTTTTTTAGAGTATAATCTTAAAAAACTGGAGCTTATAAGTCACGAATATAATGGATGGAATGCTCGATTCAATAAATATGATGAAACGTGGGATGTTGATTTCGCATATGATGAGGGGCAGTCGACCTTTAAAGGTAGCTGTGATAGAAAGATTGCTATCTTGAAATATAAATTGTTTCGCAAAGGCCCTCATGATGGGCTATTATTATTTAGTGATGAAATTTATAAATGCATTCCTGATTTTTTAAAGTCATCAGACCGTTATCGTCTTTATTGTAATAGACTAATCATCAAAAAAGGAGTCTGACAATTGTAGCTGAATAGCCACTTGTAAATTACAACACAATCGAGCGGTATGGATTTAATCGATTTATGTCGTCTGAAGGATGATTGGTAACACCCATATTGCTATTATAATTCAATATCTTCACCGTAGAAAACGTTAATTAGAAGATATTCTTACAATATACTGACAACTTTTGACAGTCTCTTACATTAACTTTGCAGCATGATTTACAAGGAATACTTTATCAACTCGGAGTTTGAAGATATATGGTGCACGCTTCAAACCTGTTATAACGAGCCGGAAAGCGTCAGGAATTTGTATAAGACACTGTTTTATACAATTCGCAATCTGCCCATTGATAACACACGTTCCGAAAAGCCCATGCAGATTGTTCGTGACTTTGAGGGTATGATTCATGTTGCGGGAGCTCCCGACCCGATTGAGTGGCTTGTGTGGCGAGAGGTGATATTCGACGATACGGAGAAGTCGACTGTCGCTGAACTCGCGGCTCACCTGCTATACTGGTCGACACTCTACGACTTCAAGACGCAGACTCGTTATCATAAAGACTGCCAGAAATATTTCGAGGAAGAATTCGCTTGCGATTACGTAGAAAATCCAGGAAAAGATCTGAGCCTGAAACGAAAGGCTTGTTATTATTGGAAAGACGCAATTGCCAACGATTCGGCGATTGACTGGATTTACATTCTCGACATTCTCCGCAAGCGGATTGAATACCACATTGGCTACCACCGATATACCGACCGGTTCACTAACAGCAGGCTCTATGTATCACGCATGGAGCTCTGTTGCCGTCTGCTCGAATTGGCTTCAGATAACGATGGTATAGAGGGCATATACGTAAACATCCACAATGCCTCCCGATATATAGGACGTATTTTCAGTCAGTATGATTTCGATAAAATAGGCAAAGACAAAGATGACAATCTCAAGGTACTTCGTTTATCAGTTCTTCGCCGGGCCAAAGCCTACAAAATCCTCTGGAAGTTCCTTGACCACAACCTCACCTATTGGTGGGACTAATCGCAAGAAACTATGTTTAGAGTTGTAGCATTAGGCTATCGAGCCGGGATGATTGTAGACCGGCTCAGAGCCCAGAAGAATTATGATGACATCCGGTTTGTGTACTGCAACACCGACAGTCGTCTGTTGAAAGAATGGGGCAAAGAAGAGGATGAGCACATCCTCCTGACCGACATTGCACAATGCCGCGAGGCTATTCATGATGACAACGAGCTCATGGCAGTTCTGGTAACCTGCCTTGGCAACGATCTCGGAAATGACTCATGGAAATTTGCAACTGAGATCATCTATGAGCTATGGAGTTATGCCGATTATACATATTGTTTAACCTCACTTCCCTTTCGTGCAGGAGGTAGGCGGGATGAGGCTGTGGAGTTATTCAATTGGATAACCGATTATAGCAATATCACTGTGCTTCAGGACGATCTTAAAGAGCCTTACAACCACTTTCCTATTGAAATGGACAAGGGATTGGTTCGTTTTCTTGATTTGCTATTGAGTCATCCGCAAAAAGGACGTAGCTCTGAACTTGACGACCTTCCCTTTGGTGTCTGGGCAACAGAAAAACAATTGTGGATGGCATTGGATGCTATGTACTCCAACAATATGCCTGAATATTACGAAGCCGGCACGTTTTCATTTCACAAAAGCGCCCATGAATAGTGATAGTCTGAAACATAGACTCACAGAGATTGAATCGGAAATCAAAGCCATCACAGGCGTTGACATCGACCATTCCGACTGTTGGACTTCATGCCCGGAGCAACGGGCCAAGGTGCGCTCGCTGCTTGATTCGCGGCGGGAAATTCTAAATGGAATGTTCCTGCCCTCGGATGAGAATATGCTCAGATTCAAAGCTGTGAACGAGCGATTATTCACATTGACCCGCCAATTGCATGACCGCGTCAAGGCTCTGGAATCCCGACTGCCGCTCGTAATGGATTGCCCAGACTTTGACGATGACTATGAACTGGAGGGAACACTCCGCTATTGTTTCAACAGCGAGGATTCAGTGCTGAAACTTGAAGCTGATTGCGAATATGGCTCGGATTTTACGTTGATGATAAAGCTTATTGCCGACCTTGGGTATGGCACTGTCAAGGAAAATATCGAGTGTATACATTGCTCTTCAACGTCCCTCGACGACGGACAAAGCTGGAACGAGTATCCATTTTCAGGACGGCGCGAATTCGCCGACATCATAATCTGCCATGCCGTGCATCAGCTCACCAACCATCAGCTCTATTCCATCCCCGACCTGATCCGCCTGAACGACTTCTGGGCAGAAGCCAAACTGACTATTCAAAGCATTACCGAGCAAGACGGCACCCGCTTTATACCTAATTGATTTTTATTGATTTTGTCATGACTGTAAAAGAACTATTCCAATCATTGGATTTCAAGGACATAATTGAACCGATGAAAAAGAAATACCCGACTGCGCTTCTCCCGCTGTCGAGATACAAAGAGGATTATGACATTATCCTTAACACCGTATTTTCGGGCGAAGGCGGTACGTTAACGTTCCACCCGGATAGCGATTCGGATGCCTACATGTGTGAGGGCGACCGATATTTCAATATCGTAGGGATGGAGGTTGTCCTCCCCGATAACGGAGCCGTTACTGCGGCAGAGGCGGCCGCCGAGATACTTTGGTGCTCCGCACCCTTCGGACGCTATGGCGAAATAGATTGGGGTGACCCGGCAGATTGGTACGATAAGGTCGAGCCAGACGAGTCTCAGAGGGAGCTCGACTTGCTTGAAGCAAAAATCGGCTCCGTGCCCGAACGGCTCAAACAGTTTGTGCTGTCGTCATCATCCATTGAGACCATATACTATGAATCCCAGACTTATGGAAAATCAGACCGTATCGACTACATAGCGGAACTGTTGCTCAACCCATTATACAACAGCAAGAAATATTTGAATCCCGACAAGCAGCAGGAATGTATCTGTGTGCTCTATACCACACCTGAGCACCCCTGCACCACAGCCGAACAAAACCGAATCATTGAAATCATCGACAAATACTTCGGCTCGACGCCCTGGCAGCTTTTTACATGTCACTGCAACGGTCTCGACCGCGAGGCAGAACTGGATATTACTTACATCACTCAATAATTTCAAAAGTATATCGTACAATGTTTTATAAGCCTGAATGTATCGATGACTTCTATAAAGACCTACATAGAATTCGTGCCGAACTTACATCAATTCAGTCTGGAGAAAAGAACTAGATTACTTCTAACCCCTCAAGCGCAGATTGTGATGAAAATATCCGCGTTTTAGATGAATTCCAAGCATCGCTTGCAGAGGATGATGAATATTGGGAGGATTATGACCGTCTATGTCGCTAGATTGAAAGCTTACAATCGGAGTTCTATACCTTAAAGGAAGACATCTTTATTGAATCGCTTAAAGATAAGTCTGAGTGGTGCAACTATATAATGTATATAGATGACTTGACTCCCCGTATACTGGATAATATACCCAAAAACTTCTTAGAAATATATTGCATAAACTTAGTCGGTGAAATTTCAATAGACTCACTTATTATCAAGGCGCATGAAGGCAGTAGATTTGCCGATGAGATTTTGGCCTTATACTGTTTTGCGAGAAATGGTTCCAAGAAAGCCATTGATTACCTCAACTCAGTTTTACATTTTAAGGTAGTCTTCCCTTAGTCACAGCGTTCCCACTTTTCGTCTTTCAGATATCTGTTCATCCTGAATGTGAACTTGGAATTAGTTTGCTGTTTTAACTGTATCATTGCGAAGTCACAAAGACCACTAACATTAGCCAATACCTCTTCGGGAGTACCTCTGAAAAAACATTCTGACATAGGACTTATTTTTAGCCCCAGACACCAAAGGACATTATAATTTCCTGAAGTAAACACTCTGAAATCTCCTTTCCATTCGTGCTTATTCAGTTCTATTCTTACACCATCAAGTAGTTGTTGGTATGTCTTATCGAAACTCTCGTCCTTTTCTTTTTCTGCCTCTCGACTATCCGAAATAGCCTTTTCTGATTCATCAATAGCCTTCAAAATAAGATTGCTCTCATGTTCTAAGGCATCAACGATTTCTTGTAGCATTATATCAAAATCTTCTGAATCTGGATTAATATTCAAAATCCTCCCTCCGGCAGAAATATACAAATAGTCGAAATCGAAAATTTCCGAATTCAGAAGATAGTCGATAGCCTCATCGCGACTCATTCCATAAAGTTCACTAAAATCAAGCTCGTCACTCGGTTCTGCATGGCTCAGTTCAAAAGTAAACCTAACATCTGTCTTACGGTCTTGTCGTGAAATGGTGATATAATCATCCGACTTCTCTACGTCAATACCCGGCAGAGCTTCAACCTTAGAGCAAAGTAACTTCCAAACATTTTCATCTACAAATGGAATTTCGCTCTCCATTTCCTTAAACTCCTCATTGGAATCAGGCGTATTCAGGTATGAATATTTTTCCAATACACCTTTCCAAAGCTCACTCAATTCCGTTTGAAGCTGAAATCCGACATTAATATCGAGTGTTCTTATTATTTCATCTAAGCTCATTATAATCAATTGCTATTTGGATTAGGTTAACTGAGTTATTTACACCATACATGTCCATTTGCCCGACATCCTCGTAGGATGAATGAGACAAAGGCACGACCTTTGATACATTCCTGTACAGGAGCGGTATTTGACAGAGCAGTATATAAGTCCGAGCGCAATCCGTCGTCGCCACCATTCAAATAAAAAGGCATTTGATGCGGGTTGATGAATATACACGGCTTATTTCCGTTGCTATCTGCAATGGGGGTACTTTTATGCGTGTTGCACGATGTTGGAAATAATGCAATACACGACAGTAGAACACAATAGATTAACAGTTTCATGCCTCAAATGAAATTATTGCGATTCATTATATTAAATATCCAACCAATTGCGGTGAGCGTTCCGGACACATGTGGATGCCGATTGTATTTCAGGATTTTGTCCCGATACTGCGCAAAGAGTAGAGATATAGTATATAGCCGAAGTCCGAGGGGTGTCAGAATTTAAGAGAATATGACACTCCGATCTGGTTGGCGGCGTCATATTCGTCGGGATCGGTGGCGTGAACGTAACGATAGAAAAGTTCCACCGAGTTATGCCGGTTGATCTTGTATGAACATCCGGCTGTTATGCGCCATTTGTCTACCGCCTTGCCGCCAGTGCCCGCATGTTCGGTATGGTTTTGAGTGTGCAGCAGGGAATACAGTTCATAGCTGGCGTATGGTTCAAAGCGGCATTTCTTATAAGGTTTGAATGAGACCTGCAGTCTGGAGCGCAGCACATGTTTGCTTTTGGCGTCGACGGTTTTGTTTCCGTCCGGCTCGCCTTCGTCAAACCTCGGCACTTCAAGTTCCGTACGATATGTGTACTGATACCGTTCACGTAGCGAGAATTCAAATTTCCAGACTTTTATCGAGCCGGTCAGGCCTGCGTATGCGCGGTGTTTGCTGGCCCAGAATGAGTTTACATCACGTCCTTTGCGGTCTGTCGATGCGGGATTGAATTCCTGATAGAAGTTATAGCCCGCATGGATTTTAAGGTGTTTGTTGACCTTATATCCGAGTCCTGCTCCGAGACCCCAGCGGTCGGTGTGCTTCAGGCGGTCGGCGGTGCGGTATTCCACGTCGGCCGAAATGTCCATATTGGCAGGAAGCGACAGCTTCACATCTGCCGATCCGACAAATCCCTGCGCTGTGGCTAATGATGCTGTGCCAATGGCCATAGACGCCGCTATGCACGCGGCAGTAGTTTTGATCTGACGTATCATTGGCCTTCTTTGGGGAATTTGAGCATATTGTCCACGGAATTGCCGCCATTGTCGTCCGGAATATAATAGACTTTCAGCATGGCGGTGTCGCGCAAAAAGTCGATGTGGCCTACTTCCACGCGGCGTATGTCGAGACCGGTGCGCTTGTGCAGGTCTTCGATCAGTTCGGCCCTGCGTTCGGGCGATGTCAGTTCGACGCGGTCATACAACACTAATTTTGATGCCACATGCTTCAGCCAATGGGTGCTTTCGCAGAGCCATATCCATCCGATAAACAAGACGTTGGCCACCAGAGCCTGGAGCAGATGGTAGGCAAGTGCATTGATCACGGAAATGGCTATGATGACGAAAAGATAGGTCATTTCGCGCACAGGCATTGATTCGGTCCTGTAGCGTATGATGCCGAAAATGGCAAACAGACCGAGCGCGAATCCGACTTTCAGTTTCACTCCGCCAAGGAGGAATATAAGGAAAAACACACTGACGCTTATCAGGGAGAATGTGAAATAATAGTCACGGCGCCGGCTTTTGGGATAATACAGCAGATGTATGATGAATGTGACTACTGCCGCGTTGAAAAGGAAACGGATCAGCAGTTCCCAGATGTCGGCTACATCGAATGTGGAGGGATTGAACATCTGCCAGATGTGTGATTTGGAGTTTGAAAGGATTGATGCGGTGGCATCGAACGTCGCTTCAAGATTTTCTTCCATTGGTATTTGTCAGGTGTGGGGTAGGGATGATAATAGTTGGTTTATTGTATGCAGGTTAATTATTGTCCATCAGGCGTCTCACGAATCTTACCCGCTCCTTGAAGCGGTTGCTTTTGAGTGCCGGATTGGTCACGGTCATGCCTATGCAGTATTTGCTGAAGCCTGATGAATGAATGCGGAGCCTGTTGAGCATTCCGAGCGCCGGAGAGTGCGTCAGTCCGTCGCGTTTCACTTCAATGATGACCAGATTGTCCATTTGCTGTTCGATTCCGGTGACTTCATTGACAAACCGCAGGTCTGTGTCGATGGTGAGCCGTTCGGTCATGGCCGAGTTCACCAGAGTGATACGGTAGAAAGCGTTGCTCAGCTGTGGTTTCAGATTCAGAGGGTTGTAACGCGAATATTTTGCCAAGAATTCGGAATATTCCGACGGCTGTGGCACACGGTCTGCGATTTCCATGCGTTTTTTGTCTGTGCGCCCTTTGTTGTTCTTGCGTTTGACCTCTAAGAAAGACACACCGCTGCTTTCATAGCGGCGCACCCTTATTTTCTGTCTGTTTTTACGTCCGCGCTGGTGCTCGGCATACATCTGCCTGTCAGGCGTGTCGAAATAGAGAGTGGTATATGGCATGACCTTGCGCCCCTCGATTTCCTGAATGAAATAGTCGTCGGATGCAAGCCGGAGAAGGTCACACAATCCCTTGCGCGTGGTCACGAATTTTGTGTCCACACGGTTGAGCAGTTTGACTTTTCCCATTTCCTCCAACGATACGGAGCGGTAAGATTCAAGGAGTTGTTCCAACATGGCCCACAAAAGTACAAAATTTTCCCCATTCAGGTAATATAAATGACTGAAAATCCATAAAAACGGTGTGCCTGACGCTTAAGATCATGAAATCCGATTAAAAAACCTGTGAAATGTAGTGGCTGGATGATCTGGGCGGCCGTTGTGTGTCTGCATGCGGCCGCAGTATGGTTTTTATTTGTCAGGTTTTTGCCGTAACTTTGTGCTTATATGGAATTGAAAGAAATATTGAAGGCAGCCCGTGAGAGACTGCATGTGGAGAATCTTACCCCTATGCAGCATGAAATGGCCGAGGTGAAGGCGCCCGAGGTGGTGCTGGTGGCTCCTACCGGTTCTGGCAAGACTCTTGCATTCGCTCTGCCTGTGCTCAGACGGATCCATGCAGGCGGGGCCCGCTCCGGAGCTGCTGCTGTCGTGATAGCTCCGGCACGTGAGCTTGTGTTGCAGATCGCAAAGGTCATGGGCTCTATAGCGCCAGGACTTAGAGTGACGGCACTCTATGGCGGCCATTCAATGCTCGACGAGACGCGTTCGTTGGAAAGCGCGGTGCCTGATGTGGTGGTGGGCACTCCCGGACGCCTTCTCGACCATATCAACCGCAGGCACCTCGACCTCAGGCACACGTCGTTGCTCGTACTTGACGAATACGATAAGTCGCTTGAGCTTGGATTTGCAGAAGAAATGAAGCGGATAGTGCGTTCGATGCAATCTGTCGGTTTTATGGTGCTCACATCGGCCACGGCTCTTGCCGAATATCCCGACTTCCTGAAACTTAAGTCACCGCTGTTGCTCGACTATTCTTCTGATTCCGCAGGAGTGCCGCGGCTTGACATCCGGAAGGTTAAAAGCCCTGTCGCCGATAAACTCGACACCCTTGCCGGGTTGCTTGGTGCAGTGCCCCATGAGCGCACCATAGTGTTTGTGAATCATCGTGAAAGCGCAGAGCGCGTACACTCTTTTCTTGTGAAACGGCATTTTCCAGCGGCACTGTATCATGGAGCCATGGATCAGCAGGATCGTGAAACGGCCATAGATATGTTTGCCAACGGCACATCGCCCATACTGGTGGCAACGGATCTGGCTGCACGCGGACTGGACATCCCACAGGTGGAGTCGGTGATACATTACCATCTCCCTGTTCAGTCCGAAGTCTGGACACACCGAAACGGGCGTGCCGGACGCATGGGTGCCGATGGCGCTGTCTATGTGATCACCGGACCGGGAGAAAAATTGCCCGAAGCTTATGCCGGACTGCCATTGTTTGAACCTGAGCCTTCGTCAGACGGGAATACGTGGCGCAGGACCATGCTGAGCCTGTATTTTCACGCCGGCAAGCGTGAGAAACTGTCGAAAGGCGACATTATGGGCGCGCTTGTTCGTCAGGCCGGTATTGCGCCTGACAGCGTAGGTCTCATAGCCGTACACGACCATAGGGCCATAGCCGCAGTAAAAGCCGCCGACGCCGCTGCTGCCGTGTTGGCGCTTAACGCCGGTAAGATCAAGGGGCGCAGAATCCGTGTGTCTATGATAAAATAAGGTCATAAGGCTTGCCTGTATGGCCGCCTGCGGGCCAGAGAAAGAGCGCTCAAAGAAAAGAACCGTTTGACGGCAACCGGCTGATATGGCGCAGGTGCAGTATCCGGCGGGTCAGAGCGATGTTGAAGAGAATCCATATTCCAATATCTCCGGCCAGAAGGTATGTCACATTTACCGATGCGGAAAGGAGTACGTTGACTGCCACCAAAATAGCTGATATGGCGATTATCATAGCCATAGCCTTGGGAGCCGACAGCCCCAAAGCAAGCAGTTTATGATGGATGTGGCTGCAATCGGGCATAAACGGGTTGCGGTGGAAGCGCAGTCGGTGTATGAACACTCGGAGCACGTCGAGACATGGCACCAGCAACGGAGAGAAAGCCACCACTATCGGATTGAATCCTGAAAATACACCGCGGATATGTACGTCGCTCATGCTCACTGCCAGATAGGCCAGAATGAAGCCGATGCACAATGAGCCGGTGTCGCCCATGAATATCTTGCGTCTCATCTTCTCGTTGCCGAACACGTTGTAATAGAAAAATGGCACTATGGTGCCGAGTGTGGCAAACGACAGCAACGCGTGAAACGTGTTGCCGCTGCAGGCGAATACAACACCGAAAAACGCACATGCCACTGCGCTGAGTCCGGAAGCCAGACCGTCGATACCGTCTATCAGATTGATTGCATTTACAATAAACACGACCACAAGCGCCGTGAGAATGTATGCGCTCCACTGCGGCCAGTCATAAATGCCCCAAAAACCGTGAAGGTTGCAGATGCAAAGTCCGCTGCACAGCATCAGACCGGCCGCTGCTATCTGCATGGCCAGTTTGGCTTTATAGCGCTCTCCGATCAGATCATCGGATATGCCTGTGATATACAGGAGCAACAGACCGCAGATGCCGAAGGGCATGGATGGCTCCGCAATGTCGCCCGAGCGGATCACGGTATCACTTTCGCTGAGTCCGAAAATCATGGCGATCGAGATGATGATGGCGGGCACGAACGCTATGCCGCCAAGCCGTGGCACACGGCTTGTGTGTATCTTGCGGGCGTCCGGAATGTCGAATAGATTTTTGCGATATGCTATAAGTAATATCTTCGGTATAAGAAGACCGGTAATTGCAAGCGACATGATAAACACTGCCGACAAACACCAGACCATCATATCATTTTTAACGAATGCTTGTTCCATAAACGAATGTCATTTACATCAGTCCGGCTTAGATATAATGAAAAGTCCAACCGATGGTATGTTTTTCAAGACAAAAGTACATAACTTTTTATAATATATAACAATTATTTGATCTGTTTTGATATATATTAGCTCGATTTGCATATTTTAATATACATGGGCATATATTATGCCCTGTTGCGGCTGAACTTTGTCACAGTAAATAAAATGATTAGAATGTTATGGCAAAGTTCTCGATTTCCGATACTCTTTTTGTCACTCTGGTTCACCGCGGCACAGTGGTGTTCAACCGTGAAATATGCGGAGTCTGCTCTGTGGCGGAACTGATGCGTGTGATCCGTAAAAACGTGAGCGGTTGCGCAGGCATGGTGACCATGACACTGCGCAACCGCACTCAAGGATGGAGCCGCACGGACTCTCTGTTACTTTCGGCGTGCTGACGAGCGGTCGTGACTACGCTTGCGGGGCGCCGGCATCTCGCGCTGCATGGCATTGCCGTCATCGCTGACCAACACAAAATCAAGCTGGCGTTTCTGCAGATCCGCACGCGCTACTTTCACCACCACATTGTCGCCGAGACGATAGCTCACGTTATGGCGACGTCCCACCAGACGGTAGTTGCGTTCGTCGAATTCATAATAGTCATCGGCCAGATCGCGTACCGGCACCAGGCCTTCACACATGTTTTCGGTCAGTTCCACATACAGGCCCCATTCCGTAACGCCCGATATCACTCCGGGGAATTCCTCGCCGAGGTGGCTTTGCATATACTCTACCTGCTTGTATTTGATCGACGAGCGCTCGGCGCTCACTGCCAGCTGTTCCATTTTGGACGAATGCTCACACTGTTCCTCCAGTTTGTCCACACTGACAGATCTGCCGTTTTCCAGATATCTGGCCAGCAGCCGGTGCACCATCATGTCCGGATAGCGGCGTATCGGAGATGTGAAGTGTGTGTAGAAGTCGAAACACAGGCCATAGTGCCCTATATTGCTTGTGGAATAGACCGCTTTGGCCATAGACCTTATAGCCAGAACTGACAGCAGATTCTCCTCCGCGCGCCCTTTTATCTCTTTCAGCATTTTGTTTATACTGCGGTTCACGTCTTTTGGAGTTCCTGTGGTGCGTATCTTATAGCCGAAAGTCGCGGCCAGATTTGCGAGATCCGACAGTTTTGTGGCGTCTGGCTGATCGTGGATACGGTAGACGAATGCTTTTGCTTTCTTTCCTCCTGCGGGTTTGCCGATATAGGCCGCCACTGTTTGGTTGGCGAGCAGCATTAGCTCTTCCACAAGTTTGTTGGAGTCTTTGGACTCTTTGTAGTACACTCCCAGGGGTGTGCCGTCGGGTGCGATGTCAAACTTTACTTCGGCGCGGTCAAACTCCATTGCCCCGTTGTCAAAACGCTTTTTCCTTAGTGCTTTTGCTATGCGGTCGAGCGTCAGAATGGCTTCGGCATAGTCGCCACGGCCTGTCTCGATGATCTCCTGGGCTTCCTCGTAGGTGTAGCGGCGGTTGCTTTTGATCACTGTGCGGCCTATGCGGTGGGAAT
>BLLX01000011.1 GCA_011959405.1 Muribaculaceae bacterium | reverse complement strand
CATCATGCTCGCTTAAACTTGTCACAACCATGCTGAAGAAAGCTTTTTCCACAGTGAAAGACCTTAAAGGACTGATGTTACATTCGGATCAGGGATGGCATTACCAGCACGCAAATTATCGTAGGATGCTATCCGCAAGGGGTATTTTGCAGAGTATGTCGCGAAAGGGAAATTGCCTTGACAACGCAGTTATGGAGAATTTCTTCGGACATCTCAAGTCAGAATTGCTATATTTGCATGAATTTTGTTCTTGGGAGGACTTCATTCGGGAATTGAAGAGATACATCCTGTATTATAACAATGACCGGATTAAGGTGAGATTCAACGGATTGTCTCCCATGGAATAAAATAAATACTATAATGAACTGATATAAATCATGTCCAACTTTTTGGGTTCAGTTCAACGCAGGAGGTCTGGAGATTTTTTATTCCAAAGCCGTGAGAATATCCCTTCGCCGCACGTTCAGTCAAGTCAAGCAACCCATACAGACCCGCTTGTCAATGGTACGCCCTGACTCAAAATGGCTCCCCCGGTAAGAAAGCCCAAGAAAACATAATCGTCCCTGCCGCCACATTAGCGGCGGCAGCGGAAAGAAAAAATAAAAAGACGGAAATGTAGTCCCGCTGAGGATAATGTCCGCGCACAGGGAACGGTACGGCATTGCCGATCCGTGGAAGTGAGCAGTCTTTATCCGCGTGGATTGAAATCAACGGGATGCGGGATGTGCAAATGCCGGGGCAGGTGAAAGGCCGTCTCTTACTTTCACTCTCACCGGTTTTGTATATCCGGCATACCGTTTGGCAACGAAAGATAAAAAGGACGGCCGGTGCAAACAGGTTTCGGCAATGCGATAAATAGTCCCGCAAAAGGGATAGTGACCGGATGATGTCCTCCCAATCGTTCTATCGGGAGGACGGCATACGGTCTCTATCCGCGTGGACCTGTCAGGCGGGACATGGGCTTGCAGTATGTCCGTGTCGGAACGTGGCCTCCCGGACACATCCCCGGCACGGTCTGATGCAAGCCGATGTCCCGCCACGTTTGCCCATGACGATAAAAATCGCTATCTTTGCAGCGTCTAAGCGTGTCTTTTTCGTACTGAAAAAGAGGATGCGGTTACAAGGTTGAAAATTGGCCATAGTCCAAAATCAGACCTTGTGGGGGCAAAAAGAGGCAATTAAAAATGAAAAACAGATGTTAAAAATCAAAAACTCAAATTCCTCCGTTTGCGGCAACTTTCTCAATCAGTACGAATTAAGTACAATTACGTTTCATAGACGCACTAAAATCCAGCAAGTTACGTCATATATCACAAATTATAAGTAACTTTGTGAACTAAACACATAAAAAAGACTTGAAAAAATTTGTTGGTTGTCGGGAAAACTGTATCTTTGTTCTTGAAATCAATAGAAAGAAGGTAAAATAAGACATGAACAACAATTTTCAAACAGACTTTCGCAACTTTGCCACGAAGCATTGCCGCATAAACCCGCTGGTTTTTGACCAGTATGCTGCGGCTGTGACATCGAGCTATATTTCGCCGACGATCATTGAGGAGCGTCAGCTGAATGTTGCTCAGATGGACGTGTTCTCGCGACTGATGATGGACCGAATCATATTCCTCGGCACTCAGGTCGACGATTATTCGGCCAATGTGATCCAGGCGCAGTTGCTGTATCTGGATTCGGCTGATCCGGGCAAGGATGTGAGCATCTATATCAATTCACCCGGCGGATCGGTCTATGCAGGTCTCGGAATTTATGACACGATGCAGTATATATCGTCGGATGTGGCGACAATATGCACAGGCATGGCGGCATCCATGGCCGCTGTCCTTCTGGTGGCAGGAGCTAAAGGAAAACGTTTCGCGCTGAAGCATTCGAGAGTCATGATTCATCAGCCCATGGGCGGTGCCCAGGGCCAGGCAAGCGACATTGAGATCACGGCACGTGAGATATTGAAGCTGAAACATGAACTCTACACCATCATTTCCGATCATTCCGGTCAGCCGTTGGACAAAGTGGAGCGCGACAGCGACCGCGATTATTGGATGACTGCTCAGGAAGCCGCCGACTACGGCATGATTGACAAGGTGCTGATTAAATCCAAGCATTGATTATACGAGCCGATGGCTAAGAAACATTCCAATAATAAATGTAGCTTTTGCGGCGGTCCGCATTCTGCCCATGCTGCCCTTGTGCCGTCTCCCATAGAACAGGGAGCGATGATATGCACGGATTGTGTGAAAGGAATCGCAGAAATGATCGCAGCCATGGAGAAGGAAGAAAAAGCAGGACATGCCGCCGGCACCGGCGGTAGCCCTGTCTCCATGAAAAAAGTGCCGAAACCCAGAGAAATCAATGCATTTCTTGATCAATATGTTATTGGTCAGGAAGATGCCAAGAAATATCTGTCGGTAGCGGTCTACAATCACTATAAACGCTTGTCGCAGACCGCTTCACAAGATGATGACGGCGACGTAGACATTGAAAAGAGCAACATCATCATCGTAGGTCCTACCGGCACCGGGAAAACACTTCTTGCCAAGACAATTGCAAGGCTGCTGGATGTACCGTTCACTATTGTCGATGCAACGGTGCTCACCGAAGCCGGATATGTCGGCGAGGATATAGAAAGCCTGCTTACAAGGTTGCTTCAGGCTGCTGACTATGATGTGGCACGTGCCGAACGTGGCATTGTTTTTATTGACGAAATCGACAAAATCGCCCGCAAAGGCGACAATCCGTCCATAACACGTGACGTCAGCGGTGAAGGAGTGCAGCAGGGACTGCTGAAGCTCCTTGAAGGTTCGATAGTGAACGTGCCGCCCCAAGGCGGACGCAAACACCCGGACCAGAAGATGATACCGGTCGACACGAAAAATATCCTGTTTATTTGCGGAGGAGCTTTTGATGGCATTGAACGCAAAATCGCCCACAGGCTCAACACCCATGTGGTCGGATATGCCACTGATGCAGCCAAACAGAATATTCAGCGCGATAACTATCTGCAATATGTTGCTCCGCAGGATCTTAAATCCTTCGGACTGATTCCTGAAATTATCGGACGTCTTCCCATACTCACCCATCTCGATCCTCTTGACCGAGACGCTTTGCGGCGTGTGCTGACTGAGCCGAAAAACGCCATTACCCGCCAGTATCAGAAGATATTCAGAATGGATGGCGTGAATCTGGTGTTTGCTCCTGACGCACTCGACCTGATCGTCAACAAGGCCATAGAGTATAAACTGGGCGCACGCGGACTCCGCTCCATAGTGGAGTCAATCATGGTTGACGCCATGTATGACACACCATCGTCCGACATAAAAGAACTGACCATAACCCGCGAATACGCCCTGGAGAAAATTCAGCAAGCTCATTTTGAAATAAACATAGACAAATAACAATAAGAGCAAACCGACCCATTCTCACGTAATTTCAGCTTCTTGCGAAGTCATACACAAGATAAACGCCAATCATATTCACCCCTCATCTCCCCACTCGCACATTATTCATGGTAAACAAAACTGATTTGGTCGAAGAACTGAAGCGCCACTTTGGTTTCGATAACTTTAAGGGTAATCAACAGGAGATTATCTCGTCTTTGCTTTCCGGACGGGATGTTTTCGTGCTAATGCCCACAGGTGGCGGCAAGTCATTGTGCTATCAGCTCCCCTCATTGCTCATGGAGGGAACGGCCATTGTCATCTCTCCGCTCATCGCTCTGATGAAAAATCAGGTGGATGCCATGCGTAATTTCAGCGAGGACGACGGGGTGGCTCATTTTCTGAATTCATCGCTCAATCGCGCGGCCATTGACCATGTGAAGTCCGACGTGATTTCCGGCAAAACAAAGTTGCTTTACGTCGCTCCGGAATCCTTGACCAAGGAGGAAAATATCGAATTCCTCAAGACCGTGCCTATTTCATTCTATGCCATAGACGAAGCTCATTGCATATCAGAGTGGGGACACGATTTCCGCCCTGAATACCGCAGGATTCGTCCGATTATCATGGAAATCGGAAACCGTCCGGTGATAGCACTCACCGCCACCGCAACGCCCAAGGTACAGCACGACATTCAGAAAAACCTTGCCATGACGGATGCCGTGGTCTATAAATCGTCGTTCAACCGTGCGAATCTCTATTACGAAATACGCCCGAAAACCGCCGACACAGACCGGGAGATTATCAAATACATAAAGACCAACGAAGGCAAAAGCGGTATCATATACTGCCTTTCGCGCAAAAAAGTAGAGGAACTTGCAGAAATGCTGCAAGTCAACAATATCAAGGCCCGTCCTTATCATGCGGGCATGGATTCCTCTACCCGTTCGGCCAATCAGGACGCCTTCCTTCTGGAAGAAGTGGACGTCATTGTGGCCACAATAGCTTTCGGCATGGGCATAGACAAACCGGATGTGCGCTTTGTCATCCATTACGACATGCCCAAATCGCTTGAAGGCTATTATCAGGAAACCGGACGTGCTGGACGAGATGGCGGCGAAGGTTGCTGCATTACCTTTTATTCAGCCAAAGACCTGCGTAAAATGGAGAAATTCATGCAGGGCAAACCTGTGGCTGAACAGGAGATAGGCAAGCAGCTCCTCATCGAAACCGCAAGCTATGCCGAATCGTCCGTGTGCAGGCGTAAATCACTTTTGCATTATTTTGGCGAAGAATATCACGAAGAGAATTGCGGGAATTGCGACAACTGTTTAAATCCCAAAAAGAAAGTGGAAGCAAAAGAAGAATTAGCTAACATTATCGACATCATAGCCACTCTTAAAGAAAAATTCAAAGCCGACCACATAATAGATGTGGCACTTGGACGCGCCACGGCTGATGTCAAATCCTATAGTCAGAATGAACTCGAACAGTTCGGCTGCCTTGACCATTCCGACGAACGCACGCTTAATGCTGTGATACGGCAGGCGATCATCGCAGGTTATCTTGCTCGCGATATCGAAAACTATGGATTGCTGAAAATCACCAAATCGGGCATGGACTTCCTGAGTAAGCCCAAATCCTTTAAAATCGTCGAGGATAACGAATTTTCCGGCGAGGAGGAAGAAGTGCCGCTTAAAGGTGGAGCCACCTGCGCGGTGGATCCCGAACTGTATTCGATCCTTAAGGACCTGCGTAAAAAAATAGCGAAACGGCATCAGTTGCCACCATACGTTATTTTCCAGGATCCGTCGCTTGAAGCCATGGCCACCACATATCCGGTAACCATGGATGAACTGGCCAATATCACCGGCGTCGGACAAGGCAAGGCCAAACGCTACGGCGAGGACTTCCTGCACGTGATCCGCACTCATGTGGAAGAAAACGAGATAGAGCGACCCGAGGACCTCAGAGTCCGGAGTGTCGCCAACAAGAGCAAACAGAAAATAGCGATTATCCAAGGCATTGACAGGAAAATTCCGCTCGATGAACTGGCTGCGTCAAAGGATCTTGATTTCTACGAACTGCTTGACGAAATCGAAGCCATTGTTTTTTCAGGCACCAAGATCAACATTAACTATTTCCTTGATCAGGTCATAGATCCTGAAATCCAGAATGAGATATTCGACTATTTCCGCGAAAGCGAAAGTGGAGATATTGACACTGCGATTCAGGAACTTGGCGCTGACTACAGTGAAGAGGAAATCAGGCTTGTCAGAATCAAATTCCTGTCTGAGCTCGGCAACTGATTCACATATATATGACGCAATTTATGGGCGAGACCATCATATCATACTCCGACGTTGAAGTGCACCGCAAGGAACTTGTGGTGCTCAAGCACGTTAACTTCGAACTGGCCTCCGGAGAGTTTGTATATTTCATCGGAAAAGTCGGAAGCGGTAAATCGAGTCTGCTGAAGACCATGTATGCCGACGTGCCTGTAGCTTCAGGCAAAGCGCGGGTGTTTGATGTGGACCTGTGTACGCTCAAATCCCGTCATATTCATTTGCTGCGTCGTCAGATCGGTATTGTGTTTCAGGATTTCCAGTTACTCACAGACCGGTCGGTTCACGAAAATCTTCTTTTTGTACTCCGAGCCACAGGCTGGCGTGACAAAAATGCGATTGCCCAACGTATAGATTCGGTGCTAGGAAGAGTAGGCATGGCCAACAAATCATATAAAATGCCACATGAGCTTTCTGGTGGCGAACAGCAGCGCATTGCCATAGCACGTGCGTTGCTCAACGAACCGCGCCTGATACTTGCCGATGAGCCTACCGGAAATCTTGATCCGGAAACTGCAGCGCAGATCGTCTCCATGTTGCATGAGATAGCGGCACAGGGAACGGCTGTGATAATGGCGACGCATAATCTGGCTTTCACCGAACAGCATCCTGCCAAAGTGTTCCGTTGCGAGGATAAATCGCTCAGGGAAGTTATCATTACGACAACCATACCGGAGACATCAGCTGACAATCAACCAGAAGAAATAATGCAGGAAGCGCCGCAGAATGACGGTCAGAAACAAAACGAATCACCAGATACTACTACACCACAACAATAATCGAATGAAAGTATTGAAATTTGGCGGCACGTCGGTAGGCACCGCGTCCAGAATCAAGGAAGTGGCAGCATTGGTTGCCGAAAGAGGAAAAAACATAGTGGTTCTTTCGGCTATGTCAGGCACCACAAATACACTTGTGGAGATATCCGATTATCTGTACAAGAAAAATGTAGACGGTGCCAAGGAAATTGTAAACTCTCTGGAAAACAAATACCGCTCTGTCATAAATGAACTTTACGACAAAGAAGAATCGCGTGAAGCGGCATTTAAAGAAATCAAAGCCATATTCAATTACATAAGGTCACTCTCCAAAGATATGTTCACCCTGTTTGAAGAACGTGAGATTCTGGCACAGGGCGAACTTATAAGCACCACTCTGATGAACATCTACTTCCATGAGCAGGGAGTGGATTCGGTGCTGCTGCCTGCACTTGATTTCATGCGCACTGACAAAAATTCCGAACCCGACACCGCATACATCCGCACACGTCTTACCGCATTGCTGGAAAAACATTCCGATGCTGCCGTCTACCTCACACAGGGCTACATCTGCCGCAATGCTTACGGTGAAGTGGACAATCTGCAACGCGGCGGAAGCGACTACACTGCATCGCTGATCGGTGCGGCCATTGGCGCGGACGAAATCGAGATCTGGACCGACATTGACGGAATGCACAATAATGACCCGCGCTATGTCGAAAATACCAGTCCTGTGTGCGAACTGCATTTTGAGGAAGCTGCCGAACTTGCATATTTTGGCGCCAAAATCTTGCATCCCACCTGTGTGTTGCCCGCTAAATTAAACAATATTCCGGTGCGGTTGCTCAACACCATGCAGCCCGAAGCCCACGGCACTCTGATATATAACTGTCCGTCGTCACATTCCATCAAAGCGGTGGCAGCTAAGGACAATATCACAGCAATAAAAATTAAAAGCGGCCGGATGCTCCTGGCATACGGATTCCTGCGCAAAGTCTTCGAGATTTTTGAAACATACCAGACGTCCATAGACATGATCACCACCTCCGAAGTAGGTGTGTCGGTGTCGATTGACAATGAGCGGAATCTTCACCGCATTCTCGATGATCTCAAAAAATTCGGCACGGTTACTGTAGACCATGACATGGCCATAATCTGTGTTGTCGGCGATCTGGAGTGGCATAACTGCGGATTTGAGACACGAGTACTGAATGCCTTGGGTGACATTCCCGTACGCATGATCTCTTATGGCGGCAGCAACTATAATATCTCGATCCTTGTGCGTCAGTGCGACAAGATTGCCGCTATGAACGCCTTGCAAAAAGCGTTGTTTGTATAAATATATGTTGCCTTCACAGGATTTCAGCGGATACAAGACGCCGTTTTATGCGTATGATCTTGAGTTGCTGCGGCAGACTCTGGATGCCATAACCGCATGTGTGCCGGCAAACGCTTGTGTACACTATGCATTAAAGGCCAATGCCAGCCCCGTCATACTCTCTGAGATAGCATCAAAAGGTTTTGGTGCCGATTGCGTCAGCGGTGGAGAAATAAAAATTGCCATGGCTGCCGGTTTTGACCCTTCGAAAATCGCGTTTGCAGGAGTTGGCAAGACGGACGAGGAGATTCTTCTTGGACTTGAAGCAGAAATCGGGGTGTTTAATGTAGAGTCAAGGGAAGAGCTCGAAGTAATAGCCGGTCTGGCTGCCGGATGTGGCAAAGTCGCACCGGTGGCTTTGAGAGTCAACCCCAATATTGATGCCCATACGCACCACTATATCACTACGGGGCTGGCTGAAAACAAATTCGGTATCGGCATGGACCAGCTTCCTGAACTGGCCCGCTATGCGGCGAAGTCACCGTCGGTCGACCTTATCGGACTGCATTTCCACATAGGCAGTCAGATACTGGACATGAAGCCCTATGCCGTGTTGTGTCAGCGAATAAATGCGCTTCAGGAAATATTGAAATCGGAGGGCATTTCATTGCAATCAATCAATGTAGGCGGCGGCTTGGGTATTGATTACGAACAGCCGGATCTGCATCCTGTTCCTGATTTTACAGACTACTTCCGGACTATAACCGACAATATTGTCCTTGATCCGGGTCAGACTCTGCATTTTGAACTGGGCCGTTCGGTTGTGGCGCAATGCGGATCATTGATTACCAGAGTCGTGTACGTAAAGCATGGTGTAGAAAAGAAATTCGTGATTGTTGACGCCGGAATGACAGAACTTATCCGTCCGGCACTCTACGGTGCTCACCATCTCATTCAGAATCTGTCTGCTCATACAGCAGACAGCCTGATCGACACGTATGATGTTGTCGGTCCCGTCTGTGAATCGTCCGATGTATTTGCCACTGCGATTTCGCTACCAGCTGTAAGCCGGGGCGACATTCTGGCCATCAGATCAGCCGGAGCCTATGGAGAAGTCATGGCATCTGGCTATAATTGTAGAACACTTAATCCTTCTGTATATTATTAATCTGTGAGATTATGAAAAATCAGTCGGCTAAATGGTTATATATAACCATTATAGCATTAATCCTTATTCCTGTCAGCTACATTTCGCCATGGGCCGAGGTAATTACTCCGGCCTATGCGCTTTTCATCGGATTACTTTTTGCATTTACATTTCCTAATCCATATCCTAAATTTAATAAGAAAACCTCAAAATATCTGCTTCAGGCCGCAGTTGTGGGCTATGGCTTCTCCATGAATCTCCATCAGTCCATTGCAAGCGGTAAGGAGGGCATGACCTTCACGGTTGTGTCAGTTGTCGGAGTAATGGTATTTGGAGTGCTTATAGGCTATTGGCTGCACCTGCAGCGAAAAACCGCCTATCTTATCTCTGCCGGCACTGCTATATGCGGCGGATCCGCCATAGCTGCAGTGGGTCCGGTGCTCAAGGCCAATGAAAATGAAATGGCCGTGTCGCTGGGGGTTATCTTTATCCTCAATGCGCTTGCGCTTTTCATCTTTCCTTCTATAGGACATCTGGCCGGAATGTCGGAAACCCAGTTCGGCACATGGGCCGCCATAGCCATTCACGACACATCGTCGGTGGTCGGTGCGGGCGATGCCTACGGTCCCAAAGCCCTTGAAGTGGCCACACTGATCAAACTCACCCGTGCCCTGTGGATAATTCCGCTGGCACTTGTCACCATGGTCATATTCCGCGACAAAACTGCCAAGATATCCATTCCCTGGTTTATATTCCTTTTCATATTGGCCATGATCGTAAACACCTATTGCGATCTTCCCGAAGCATTTGTCAATGCCATGACTTTCTGGTCTAAAAAAGGAATGGTCCTCACGTTGTTCCTTATCGGCGCATCGCTTTCGCTGAAAAGCATCCGTGAAGTTGGCATAAAGCCACTGCTTCTTGCCATACTTCTGTGGATTCTAATAGGAGTAAGCAGCTTCTTTGTAGTGGAAGCTACGATTGTCTGACTCGTATAAAGTGGATGAAAAGGATGGGGCGCGTTCCGCTTTTTCTTCCGCTTGTGGCACTTATATCAGGCATTCTGTGGGGTAATGGCGATCTTATCTCCCCGATGTGGATGCTGTTGCTGATTTTACTGGCCGCATGTTTTCTTTTCGTTAGAAAACATGCGGTTTCCATATTTATGCTGTTCATGGCTGTCGGATGGACACTGACGGTCATACACGCTCCACGCACCGCATTTACGTTCCTGCCAGATGCTGTTGTTTCCGCCGTAGTTCTGGACATAAAAGAAGAATCCGGCTCCCGAATGCTTCTATGCAAGATCGACAGTCTTAATGAGACTCCATGTCGCAGCATCCATGCAGGCATTCGTCTTTACGGAGCGTTTCCTGTACTTTCCGGAGGAGAGCGGATCAAATTTACTGCTGATATCGGCCCCTACGTTCCTCCTCGACACGTAGTGCCCGATGAGGTAATATATGACGGCATCATGCAGTCAGTCGAAGCGGTGGCTTCGGTGACCGGATCGCAGCTGAAAGTCATTGATAGAGACTCGTCCCTTGCCGCAGCTTTGCGCTCAAACATAGTCTCTCTTATAGTCGGCAGCGGCATCAATGACGAAACGGGCCGTATGCTTTCGGCGCTTGTCGTTGGCGACACAGGTATGATAGACCGCGATACCAGAAGTGAATATTCGTTGGCCGGACTTTCGCACATACTTGCCCTTAGCGGTCTCCATGTCGGTGTTATAGCCATGATTGTAGCTGTTGCGTTATGGCCGCTGTATATCGGCCGCCATAACCGCACGCGGTTTGCCGTCACTATTGTTATCCTGTGGATCTATGCCTGGTTCACCGGATTCATTCCATCTGTGACCCGTGCTGTGATCATGGCATCTGTATATATGTTCGGTGCCATTCTCGAACGAAAGCCTGTGGCGTTGAACTCCCTGTGCCTGGCTGCCATCATCATACTGTCGGTGGATCCGTCATGCCTGTGGGACATAGGTTTCCAGCTCAGTTTCACTGCGGTTGCCGGCATAATTCTGTTTTATCCGCTGCTGAATCGGGTAGACCGCAAAACACACCCATACCTGTATTATGCGATGTCGTTTCCTGCCGTTTCACTTTCAGCCATGATCCTGACTGGTATTCCGGCGGCATACTATTTTCATACTTTCCCTCTGCTGTTTATCATGTCCAACGTTGCCGTTTCATTGGTCATACCGTGGTTCATAGCTTTAGGAGTTCTTCTGATCATTCTTGAATCGGCCGGGATTCATGCTCTATGGCTGTGTGACATGCTGGATCTCCTGGCGGCATATTCCGATGCTGTGGCACATTCGGTGGCGTCTCTGAAATATGGAGCGGTTTCCGATATCTATTTCCCGGCATGGTGGCTTGTCCCCGTTATGACGGCGTTGCTTTTGTTAGCCTATGCTGGACACCGCCGCCGTTGGCCCGTAGCTCTGATCGCAATGCTGTGTCTTGTCGACTCACTTATTATGATACGTCTGTTTGCACCGTCATATCCCGCACAGGAAAACTATCTTGTCGCCGATGCCGGATGCACTGATTTTATCGTGCGAGACAGAAACAAAATCTATGTTTACACCACAGCTGTGACTCCGGCCGGTCGAAATGACGTGATCGACAGAATCTCTGCGAGACTGAAAGACTACATGGCACTCCGTTCGGCTGATACTGTAGTTCTGTTGCCCGACACGTTTTTCTCTCCATATGTCAGCTGTAGGGGAAACTACCTGTCGGTGGACGGAAATAGATACTGTTTTGTATCCGATAACCATCAGCGTCCGGCCATGGAAGTGGACTATCTGGTAATATGCCGGGGCTTTACAGGAAATGCTGTTGAATGTTATAATGCATTTTCTCCAGACTCTGTGATTCTTTCGGCCGACATCGATCCACGCAGACTCAGACGTTATGCCGGAGAACTCACTCGACGGTCAGTTCCTCATCGGATTCTTTGTCGTTGATCTGAAGAGTTTTTGTTGCCTTGGCGCCAAGTGTGCGCATGTTTTCCGCACGCCGTATCAGATTACCCGGTCCCGTCGATAGTTTGGCGATTGCCTTCCGGCATGCTTCCGAAGATGTGTATATCGCTTTCTCTATCTTAAGCATATCATCCACAAACCCCACAAACTTATCATATAATTTTCCGCCTTCGGTCGCTATTTCAATGGCATGCCGTGTCTGTGCGTCATGACGCCACATCTGCTGCACGAGTTTAAGTACCGAAAACAGATGCGTGGGCGATATGATCAGCACGCGGCTGTCGTACGCCTCCTGCCAAAGCCCTGGCTCCAATTGTATGGCCGCAAGATATGCAGCTTCGTTCGGAATAAACATCATCACGAAATCCAGCTTGGCCGAGCCGACATAATCCTGATAATTCTTTCTGGCGAGTTCATTGATGTGCTTCCGCACGGATGCCACATGCGCGCGCCCGGCTATATCGCGATTTGTCGCAGAGTCTGCATTGGCCCAGTTGACGTATGCCGTCAGCGACACCTTGCTGTCTATGACTATGCAGTTGTCCGGCGGAAAACTCACCACCACGTCCGGACGTAACTGGCGGCCGTTGTCGTCCGTAGTCGAATGCTGCAACGTAAACTCACGCCCTTCGCAGAATCCGGCTTTGGTCAGAAGCGATTCAAGAATCATTTCGCCCCATTCTCCCTGTACCTTGCTATTGCCGCGCAACGCCTGCGACAATTCTCTGGCATCGCGTCCGATAGTGTCGTTCAGCAGGCGCAACTCGTCGATTTTTTCCCTCAGAGCGAATCGTTCCTGGGCTTCACGACTGTATTTTTCCTCTACGGAGCGGTTAAAGCTGTTGAGATTGTCGCGCAGCGGTTTCAGTATTTCCTCTATCTGGCGCGATGATTCGTCGCGCAGGGTAGAGCGTGAATCCTTGAGTATGTCGTTTGCCAGATTGCGGAACCGTTCTTCTTCAATGCGTGCCCGTTCGGCGGTTTCAGACTGTATTCTGGCCAGATCAGCCTGTGCTGCGGCAAGCTGTTGCGTCACAGTAGCATTGTCCACTCTCGCCGACGAAAGTGATGAATTCAGTCTGATGGATGTCAGCAGCAACACCAGACATAGTATTGACAGGGTTACGATCGCTATTGTCATAATTTTTAAAAATCAATTGACAGGCGCACATTAAACTGGCGTCTTGTAAGGTAATTGGGCACGGCATACTGTATGTCGTTCACGTCCGTAACCCAGTAATAACTGCTCACGTTCGAGATGTCAAGCAGATTGAACACATCGAATCCGAGCCACACGCTTTTAAGATATTTATGTATTCCGGATCTTATCTGCCCGTCTTTCGGAGCGGAAAGAAGTGCATAGCTCAAGCCTATGTCCACACGCTTGTAGGCCGGTGTGCGGAAATAACCTTTGTCGCGCGTGGAGCGCGGAGGTGTCACGGGAAGTCCGTCGGAAAAAATACCTCTGAGACTGAATTTCAATTTAGGAAATTTAGGAAAATAATCCGTGAAATACAGTCCGACTGAATAACGCTGGTCTGTAGGCCGCGGCACTTTCACTCCATTGAGGTTTTCCTGCGTTTTCATCAGCGAGAACGTGAGCCATGAGTCCGATCCCGGCACAAACTGTCCGAACAATTTCACATCAAATCCGGTCACATAACCCGAACCGCCGTTCACTCCGGAATATGTCAGCTTCAGATTGTCGATTTCGTACGGAATGATATTGCCTAATGCCTTGTAGTAAGTTTCGGCCGACAGTTTAAACGGACGGTCAAAAGACCGGAAAGTATAATCGGCCCCGGCAATAAGATGGAAGCTACGCTGTGATTTTATATCTCTGTTCAGCTGGATCACGATGTTGCCGTTATCATCCTCGACGGGACGACGGTACTCTTTGTAAAACGGAGCCTGATAATACAACCCGGTGGCAAATCTGAACGCCCAGCGGGAATTGGCTTCCGGAACGAAGCCGACGTTTGCACGCGGGCTTACCAGAAATTCGCGGTTGAAGTCCCAATAGCTCATTCGCACACCCAGATTGAATGTCCAGTAACCGGATGCGGCGTTTACCCTGTATGAATCCTGTGCGAACATCGCTATGCGGTTTGATGATATATCGTGCGACGAGAACAGATTGTAGTAGACCTTCACTGCCGCAGGGTCAAACGGCAGCGAATATCCGGCCGAGTCTCGCATTTCCCATTCGCGTGCACGGTCCATTATCTGCTCGCGGTTGAAGCTCACCCCATACGACAGGTTGTGATTTTTTATTCCGGTGTTTCCGCGCAACGACAAGGAGAATACCGATGCTTTCAGCCTGTTTCTCGCGTGCTCCTTATATTTACCCACACCAAGTTCTCCGCCTATTGTGCCATGCTCGGCACCGGCCTGATCGAGCCAATATTCCCCCGATATATCATAACTCACCAGCTCGTTGGTCAGATAGCCTGATGCAAGCAGTGTGTAATCCGACGCTTTCGAGGGACGGAAATTAATCATCAGCGCACCGAAAAGTGTTTCGAACTTATCTTTTTCATAGCCGTCGAAATACACTTTGAACTGTTTGGCGTCATTCATCGTCCCGAAACTTGTCTCGCGCGTCACCGGCGTAAACGAATAGTTATTCATCGATATGTTTCCCAGAAACGATGCCTTCCACTTTTGGCTTATACGAAAATTAAGATTAGTCTGGTAATCGAAATATTTAGGATTGTATTCTCCGCGTGTTTCAAGCGAAGACAACAGAGAATTGTTGCTTTTGTAACGAACGCCATGCAACTGACTGAAACGTTTCGAACCAGAACCGATAGAAAGTGATCCGCCCATAAGCGAACCGGCAACCGAACCCTCAAATGCTTCAGGCTGGCGATAGGATATATCAAGTACCGACGACATCTTGTCGCCATACTCGGCCGAAAAACCGCCGGTCGAAAAATTGACTTCCTTGACCATATCCGGATTTATAATACTCAGGCCTTCCTGCTGACCGGAACTGACAAGCTGCGGACGATATACCTCCACGCCGTTTATATAAACGGAATTTTCATCATACGATCCGCCGCGCACCGAATATTGACTCGACATTTCATTTGAGGAATTGACTCCGGCCATAGTGGTCAGCAGCGATTCTATGCTTCCTCCGCTCACGTCCGGCGACAGCCTGTAAGCGTCGGCATCTACAGTCTGCATGGACGTGATCTGTTTTCGAAAGTCCGTCACGGTGACTTCCTGCAGATCTGAAATGGATGGCAGCATTTTCACGTTTAATGTCATGTCATTTGCCGGTTCGATCAGTTTACGGGTGATCTCATGAAAGCCGATGCACCGGAATGTCACTTTGATCGTATCGGCCTGAGGAGCCGAAATAGAGTAGGTGCCATCCAACTCCGTCAGGGCGCCTATAGCTGTACCGGCTATCTGCACGCTGACAAATTCCAATGGTTCGTTTGCGCTTCCGTCACCATGTGTCACTTTACCGTGAATCTTCACTTGGGCCGCAAAGACCTCCGGTGCGGAAAATAATAGCATCGGAAAAGCAAACGAGTATATAATAAGGTGTGATTTCAGTTTCATCATTAAAATTAACGTGGATTTATCCGATTAATTATAAGGGATACGCTGAATTTTTAATTCTCAATGGCTGAAAAATGCCATATTGCAGGTGCAATACCGTATAAATTAGCTAATTGTGTTAAATTAATACCTACAGTAGCAAAGATTGAAATAGATTATGGTTATATTTTGGCTGTATTTTACGGCTTTAAAACTTTGTCATCTAATCGCTTCACTATTGCAAATACAATAATGAATTAATTAAGTAGGGAATGTATTTACGTTTGCAATTATACATTCACATTTGTGAATTTTACAACTGTTAAATCGAACACCTGACGCATATGTAAACACACGGCATCAAATTTACTGGTTTTACATTTGCAAACTATCCGTTTTACACACCTATTAACTCATAATCAGATGATATGCACCCAAAATGCAAAATCAGATTACATTTGAGAAAACACCACAATTAACTTATAGTTACATTTAATATAAATAACTAATTCCCAGTATAGTATATTAAATATCTAAAGTCATTTATTGAGATTAGTCGAATTTCCGCCTTTTCAGGCAAATTAGACACTCATCAGTATATAGTCCCTACGACATAAGCGCTATAAATTACATATATAAAGCAATACTTTAATAATTTAACTGACACTATCTGCACATCTGTATATGTCCAATTGTGATCATATGCAATATAGTTATTCTCCGTTTACAAAATAAAATTTGCAGTTTACAAAATTAATGATTACATTTGCAATCACGTAAACAACAAATGTAAACAGAAATGGATATTGTAAATCGCTTAAAATTGTTTATGGATTCCGAATCAATCGGCAGTACTCAATTTGCAGATGCGTGTAAAATACCTCGTCCCACATTGTCACAGATACTGAGCGGACGCAATAAAAAAATCAGCGATGAGGTTATATCCAAAATTCATGAAGCCTATCCACGTCTGAGCGTGTTATGGCTGCTTTTTGGAGAAGGACCTATGTCCACAAATGCAAATAACGAAATCTCAGAACCCCAAAATGGCGGTTATATTGATTTTTCATCACCTCAAAACACTGATACAGCAAACGTTACCAATGCATCACAAAGTCATGAAAATGACGACGTTTTTGCATCAGAAAAAATTTTAGAATCATCTCTCTTCGACGAAGGAGATCAAAACACGATCGGGGTCCAGCTCCCTTTAAATCCCATGGCATCTAACCCTATCAGCATTGCTGCCGATGGCAATAAATCCATTGTAAATATAATGGTATTTTATAGCGACAACAGTTTTCAGTCATTTGTACCGGCATCAAATCCATCCAAATAAACTCTCTCCAAAATAGTATGAAAATGATCAGCCGATAGATTTCAAAATCTATCGGCTGATCATTTTTAGCGACCGGACTTATACGTCGTCGTTATGCGTGTAAATACATCTATTTGTTCCAGACAAATGTGGTGAGAAACGGGTAATGGTCCGATGAGGGCACATTGCCGCGCTCGATTTTCACAGCTTTAAAGTCTCCGTTATACAACACATGATCTATGCGGAAAAAGAAGTGTGATGCATTAAATGTGATTGTAGGGCCGAGACCGAGTTCGGCGTAAGCATCTTTAAGGCCGGCACTCTCCAGAATTCTAAGAGCGCGACATCCGGGCACGTCGTTGAAATCGCCGCATACGATTACATTTCCTCCCATCTGTTCGACATAATCTTTGATAAACAAGGCTTGCATAGCCCTGTTTTTATATGCGTCATAAAGCTTTGATACGAGTCTTGAGCGGACCTCCGACATTTCATCTTTCGATACATCCATACTGGTTAATCTACGGTATAGAGATTTGTCTTCCGTGGTAAGTCCGATTGATTCCATGTGTACTCCGAACACCAATATAGCCTTATCATCTACCAATGTCCTGAAGGCTTCCACAGACCCCCGTGAACGGCGTCTTTCAGGCAAAGAAATATGCAGGATCGGTGTGCGAGAGAAAGCCACAGTCCCCATATACCCTTTTGCTTGATATGGATAGAGCATATATAGTGAATCGATTTGCGACTGTGGCATAAATTTCTTCAACTTCCCCTGATTTTCATATTCAAGCAGACATACGATGTCGGCATCGGAATTAAGTACAGTGTGCATCGTGCGGTTGTAGACCGACGATTTTTCAGGTTCCTGATCGTTAAAGCTGAGCGTATTGTATGACAATACCTTGAATTCTTTCAGCCGCTCCTCCGGTGTTATTTCAGGTGCGCGGAAATTAAGCGGACAGAAATCCAGAAACGGTTTAATGCATATTATCAGGGCCGCTAAGGGCACCGGCAGCAAGCGCCGGCATAAAATGAGGTTTATCACCAGACATGCTACATTTGCTATCCACCACACCGGAAATGTCATGGCTACTATGCCCGAAAAAGGCATTTTTTCAGGATCTATCGCCCCTGCATAGCCTGCAAATACGGCAATGGCCGCTATCATCACGTTCATTCCGATCCATACGGGCAGAACACCTTTTTTTATGCCCGTTAACGATGCCGCAAAGTATTTCAGATATTTCATAAACGGTTGCTTAATTCGATTAATTGACGGCGTTCTTCAGATGTCAGAGACGTATAGCCAGACCGTCGCACTTTATCAAGGAGAGCGTCAAGGCGCTCCTTATCGTTCATTGCCCGTAATGAAGAGTGTTTATGGCAGCTCTGGCTCTGTTTACGCCGTCCTAACAGCGCAGGCATACGGGTTATGTCAATTCCGCGTCTGATCGCTACGGCAAACACTATTCCTGCCAACACACCGCCGAGATGTGCCACATTGCCACCCGAATTTTCTCCGGGCAGGCTTATCAAACTTATTGCCACAAGCGCTCCGGCAATCCACTTAAGGCTTACTGATCCGAATAAAAACAGATTCATCTTGAAATCCGGCATACGCCATGCTGTTGCCACAACAACTGCCAGTATAGCGGCAGATGCACCTATCAGCGGTCCGCCATGATGCCATATTGTCGAGTAGACAATGAAAAATATAGCTCCGGCAATTCCGCCATAGGTATACAGCACTGTGAGTTGCCGTGCTGTGCCCAGTGTAAGGAAATATTCACCGAACCAGTATAGCCACAACATGTTGAACAACAGATGAAACACTCCGGTGTGCACAAACATGTATGACACCACTGTCCATGGCCTGTACATGAGATCCATGGCAGCCGCAGGCATTTCAACGAATCCCATCACATATGTGCCTGCATCTGCGACTCCGCACGCATTCAAAATCAACACCGTGAGATGCAGCAGAACAAACACCGCCACATTGACGGCAATCAGTCGTGCCGGCACGGACAGACCTTTCAGCCGGTCAATATAGAGGGCCATTGCTTATAGTGCCTTTCTTGCGCCAGTAGATTATAAGGACCAGGGCTACTATCATACCGCCGAGGTGGGCAAAATGAGCCACTCCGCTCTGCCACCCGGTCACTCCCATAGTAAGCTCCAGCACACCGTATGCTATCACCATCCATTTTGCCTTGATAGGGATGGGTATGAAAAACATGTAGAGCGGAAGATTCGGGAAAATCATGCCGAAAGCGAGCAATATACCGTAGATTGCGCCTGATGCTCCTATGGTGGGCACATTGGCCAGCATATTGATTTCGGCAAGTGTGGGATCCATGTAATTCATCCCTTTGCGAAGAGCTTCGGCCCCTTCACTGATGATTTCGGAAACCTGTACTCCGGTCATGCCCGATGACAGATGGTTTATCCACACGGCATATACGCCTTCCTGTACCAGAGCGGCCCCGATCCCCACGGTGATGTAGAAAAACAGGAATCTTGCCGATCCGAACACGCGTTCGAGTGTGGCGCCGAACATCATCAAACCGAACATATTGAAGAACAGATGTGAGATCCCGGCAGTGGAGTGCATGAACATGTAGGAGATCGGTTGCCATGCGAAAAAGTCGGAAGATAGAAAATAGTGCAGGCCGCCGTATCTTTCAATATCGAACCCGGTGCGTCCGGGCAGCACAATCATGGCAAGCCATACCAGAGCGTTGATGATGACCAGATTTAATGTGACCGGAGGAATGCGGTTTAAAAATGAAGATTGTTGCATATTCTTTTATTGGTTGATTTATCTGATTTCAATTGATGATGGAGTGGAGAGAATTTTCGGCAAAGCCGTTATCCGACCGTGGCGCGTGTCAACTACGATGTGGTCAAGTTGTTTGGGTCGTTTGCGGGATCCGATCATCTTGTATATCAATCTCCGTTCCACAGGCAGAGTTTTCATAAAATCGGCCCCATTGAACACTGCTGTATAATCATGAACCGCAGTCACGGAGTCTTCAACCTGTCGGATGAAAAAATAATCATCACCTTTATATGCTCCGGCCGAACCGGGCATCAGATTTATGTCACGGAAAAATGTCTGCGGCGATCCGATTATGTTGCTGTAGTCGGCCGGAGAAATTATAAACGGTAGTATGGATGTATGTTTGTCCAAGCCGTAAAAGGCTGCAAACGGCACGGCACAATAGTGATCAGGATTCAGCATCATGTCATAATTGTCGGTATATGGTTTTATATACCAAGGCTCGTCGGGCACATTCAGCCATGTCACTCCGTCGGGCGATGTTTTATAGCGAGCGATCATCAGCCTGTATTCTTCCATGGCGTTGTGGTTGGCATGTATGATAGCGGCCTGATGAGCAACAAAGCATATCATAACAACGCCAATCGGCAACAGTTTCGTCTGTCGGCTCAATGACGTGCGTGATAATGCGTCGAGCAAACGTATGGCAAGGATCATTGACAACAGTTCAATACATGTCAGCGAGTGGCTGTAGCTGTGAGCATAAATGGAAAGCACCACTGCCAGACATAGAATAAGAAGCAAAAGGCGGTTTTCCGTCAGGAAATCCCGGAAGCTGTATGACGTTCTGATGCCGAATCGTTTCAAAGACTGCCATATCACACATATAGCTAAAAATATCCAGAAAATCCAGATGCCTGTATAGCACTCTGCTGCCGACAATAAAACCGATGACATATCATTCCCCGGACCTCCGCCACGTGATATCCGGCTTATCGTGCCGGGAGAAAATACAAGCAGCGCAGCGCCGGTCCACAATGCAAACATCATAAGTTTCTGCATGGAAGAGAGGCGGTATTTACCCGATACCCACAGAATAAACACTGCTCCCGACAGCGGCAGAGAGAATGCCTCATTAGACCATCCCGTAAAAAAGCCGAGCAACAGTGAGACCGCCGTCACTGCCTTCCCGTATCCAACAGTCTTGGCCTTACGAAACATCAATATGAAACTTTCAAACAATACTGCTACCCAGAGATAATTCACCGCCATGGACAAACCGTACCATGGACCCATTCTGATGCCACCGGCACCGGGAAACAGATAGAAGACCGTTAAGGCCACCACTAACCATGCCCACGGATTTCGGCGCCGTCGAGCCGATCCAAAGCACAATCTTACTGTCAGGACTATGAAAAGAGTAAAAACCACAGCATTGACCGCGGCAAAAGCGGTTTGGCCGAAAATGCTCGAAAATGTCTGGATGACCAGATGCAACGGCAACCGGCCGTTTTCATGACAATAGTGATATATCTGGGAGTCCCACACATCTGTGAATGATTCTGGCTGACGGGATGTTTCCACGCTTCCGAGATCATTTTCGTCGAGCATGAAACGATAGCACAGGTCATCTCCGATCCATTCGCGGTGAGCGGTATGGATAAAGACCAGTACAGCCGATATGATCAAGACGGCGTATACCCAGAACTTATATCGTCGTCTCATCTGCCGTTGAAATCCAGATGTGATGTCTCCGGCGCTCATTTACTGGTTTGCCGGCATATATGCTCCCCAGGTGGAGCGGTCAAGATTGCGGTAACTGATAGCTTCCCTGATGTGGTGGGATTGTATGCGGTCCGATCCTTCAATATCTGCAATGGTCCGTGACACCCTGATGATGCGGTCATAAGCACGTGCACTCATGTCCAGCCGAATCATGGCATCACGCAGAATCGCCGTGCACGTATCGTCCAGAGCCGCAAATTCCGTCATATGTTTAGGTCCCATCTGCGCGTTGCAGTGCACCTTTGGATCATGGCGGTATCGTTCCGTCTGTATGGCTCTGGCGCGTATGACCCGTGCCCGTATTTCTGCACTTGACTCTCCTCCGGCATTGGTCGACGAGAGCTGTTCGAAGGGAACAGGAAGAATCTCCACCTGTATGTCTATTCGGTCAAGCAGCGGCCCGGATATCTGGCTCATATATTTACCGACTGCTCCTGGCTGGCATGTGCATTGTCGGGTAGGGTGGTTGTAATATCCGCACGGACACGGATTCATCGATGCCACTAACATGAATCCTGCAGGATAGTCCACCGAATATCTTGCACGCGATATATTGATACAACGGTCCTCGAGCGGCTGACGCATTACTTCCAGCACTGAGCGGGAGAATTCCGGAAATTCATCCAGAAAAAGCACGCCGTTGTGGGCAAGTGATATTTCTCCCGGCATCGGCTGCGATGATCCGCCGCCCACAAGCGCCACAGGCGAGATGGTGTGATGCGGGGAGCGGAAAGGACGTGAGGTCATCAGGTGCGCTCCTCTTTTGAGCCTGCCAGCCACAGAGTGTATTTTGGTAGTTTCCAGTGCTTCGCTCAGCGTGAGCGGAGGAAGAATCGACGGCAGACGTTTTGCCATCATGGATTTGCCGGAGCCGGGAGGGCCGACCAACAAGATATTATGTCCGCCAGCACATGCCACCTCAAAGGCGCGTTTCACAAGTTCCTGGCCTTTGACTTCGGCAAAATCGAGATCAAACGATCCAGACGCGCTGGCAAACTCTGCACGTGTATCTACTTCAGTCGGTGTCACGTTTTCAGTGCCGTTGACAAGTCCGGCAGCCTGTGTCAGGCTGTCCACACCGTAAACTTTAAGATTATTGACCACAGCGGCTTCGCTGACATTGGCCGACGGTACAATCATACCCTCAAACCCCATTTCCCGGGCCTTGATAGCCATAGGCAGGACTCCTTTTATGGGAAGCAGAGTGCCGTCAAGCGACAGTTCTCCCATTATCATGTATTGCCCGAGCCTTTCGGCCGAAATCTGACCGTCGGCCGCGAGCATTCCTATGGCTATGGGCAGATCGTAGGCCGCACCTTCTTTTCTGACATCGGCCGGCGACATGTTTATCAGGATTTCCCTGTGTGGCGGCACCATCTTGCTTTCTCCTATGGCGCTCATGACTCTGGCGTAACTTTCTTTCACGGCAGTGTCTGCCAGACCGACAATGGAGAACTGGAAGCCTTTGCTCACCGACACCTCGATGGTGATGGGCAATGCGTCAATCCCTTGTACTGCGGCTCCGAAAACTTTTACAAGCATACGCGTGGTGTGTTATTCCGTTAGGTCTGTGTAGAGTCAATATCTGCTGCCGGAATTCCATATCTCCCACGACATAAGAGCCTGAAGTCTGAGCATATCCATGCCGTTTTTCACTGTGGCCCCATGTTTGGCGGCATTGCGCATGAACAGTGTTTCTGCCGGATTATAGACAAGATCATAGCATATATGCCGAGCCGAGAGAAACTGATATGGAATCGGTGGACAACTGTCGGTATCGGGAAAAGTGCCGAGAGGTGTCGCATTGACAATGATTCGGTGCGATTCTATTATATCACCGGTAAGATCGTTGTATGTAAGATCGCCATTGTCCTTGCTACGGCTTACAGATTCAGATGTCACACCCAAAGAGACGAGTGCGTGTCTCACCGCTTTGGCAGCCCCTCCGGTGCCGAGCACCAGAGCTTTGCAGGGTGAGGTATCGGTGGCAGAGAGCATCGGTGCCAATGTCCGGGCAAACGCAGGCGCATCAGTATTGAAACCCGACAGACGGGGACCGCTGTCACCGTCGGGATACGTGACGTTAACCGTGTTGACTGCACCTATAGCCGATGCTTCGGCCGAAATATCCGATAGATAAGGAAGTATAAGTTCCTTGTATGGTATGGTTACATTAAAGCCCTCGATATCGGGATATTCTGCCAGCAATTCTGTCAGGTCGCCGATATCGGGGAGCTCGAAGTTGGAATAATGCGCACTAATGCTCTCGCTTTTGAATTTATCGTTGAAAAAGCGAGCTGAAAAGGAGTGTCCGAGCGGAAACCCTATCAGTCCGAAATTGCGCATGCCAGTATGTCAGACTTGTGTATCAGTCTAAGTTATGATCACGCGCGGGATTGCGGAAGTGGATTTTGCCTTCCTCATACTCTTGTGCGGCGATCAGTGTGGGTTTGGGTAATTTCTCGTAATAGCGGGAAATCTCGATCTGCTCGCGGTTTTCCGAAACCTCTTCCAGCGAGTCGTTCATCGACGCGAATTCCTGAAGTTTTTTCTCCAGATCATGTTTCATCTGGCCGGCAATCTGATTGGCACGCTTGGCTATGATAGCCACGGTTTCATACACGTTGCCCGTGTCTTCGGATAATTTGACCATGTCGCGGGTCACTGTGTTGATCGGGGCATTCGTCTTTTTGTAGTCCATTCTAATAAATGACGTTATAAGTTTGGAGTTATTGTATTTTTAATCTTTGATATGTGCTGATTAATCAGGCTGGATGTGGCGCGATGCAATCTTGTAGATATTGTCGGCTTCCGAGCGGTGAGCGCTCTCGGGATATTCGTTGATAAACGAGTAGTATTCATCGACAACCTGACGGTAGCGGTCGGCCTGCTTCTCGGCTACGGACAATTCCGCCTCCTTGAAGCGCGCTTTCAGCACCAGCAGTTCCAGCTGTTCCTTGTATTTGGAATACGGATAGTCTCTGATCGCGTTCTGAGCCACAATAATGGCCGACTGGAAATTGTTGCCGCCGTATGTGCCGAGATTGTAATAAAGTTGGGCATTCTGCAGCTGCTTGAGCGTGAGTTTGTCCTGCATTTCAAAAATGGCATTCTGAGCCACAGGCACTTTCTCGCTCTTCGGATACATTTCCAGAAAACTCTGCAGTTCCTGTATGGCCTGTACGGTGCCGCTCTGGTCGAGCTGAGCGTCGGGAGAGTCAAGATAATAGCCGTAGCCACAGAAAAAACGGGAATCCTCGGCATATTTGCCTTTCGGGTAGCGCTGATAATATGTGCGGAAATAAGATCCGGAATTCAGATAATCCTTGTTCTCATAGTTGCACATGGCCAGCATGAAAAGAGTCTCTTCCGCTTTTTCTGTACCCTTGAACAGAGTGACTATCTCTCCGAGCACAGATGCGGCCTGCACATATTTCCCTTGTTCGAAACTACGCTTGGCATATTCGTATTTCACATTGGCATCGTTGCTTTTAAGTACGCGCTGATACTCGCCGCATGAGGTGAGAGTGAGGGATAATATGATATATGTCAGAAACTTGCGCATTGTAATGATTTGTGTTGCCGATTATTCAAGATGCAAAGTTACTAAATATCCGCGAATTATCATCCATTTATTGCAATACAGGTTGAAATTTTGCTTAAAAAAACGTAAATTTGTGTCTATAATTATTTAGTCAATTTTCCAGCGTGCTTTTTAATTCATTTGAATTTCTACTTTTCCTTCCGGTTGTCTTTTTGCTGTATTGGAAAGTATTCTACAGACTGAGAGTGCAGAACCTGTTTGTGGTTGCCGCAAGCTATCTGTTTTACGGATGGTGGAACTGGCGTTTTCTGTTGCTGATAGCCCTCACCACCGTATGCAGTTATGCAAGCGGGTTGCTTCTGGAAAGATTTGACGGCCGAGACGGCCTGCGCAAGCTCGTCAGCATTTCAAATATTGTCCTGAACCTTGGAGTGCTCTGCATCTACAAGTATTTTGATTTCTTTTCGGCGAGCCTGTCGGCCATGATGGCGGCGTTAGGCATCGGGTTGGACAAAGTCACTCTTGATCTGATTCTGCCTGTCGGCATAAGTTTTTACACTTTTCAGGCCCTCAGTTACACTATCGACGTATATAGAGGAAAAATTGCGCCGACACACGATGTCCCGGCTTTTTTCGCCTACATCAGCTTTTTTCCGCAGCTTGTCGCCGGACCGATCGAACGTGCCACAAATCTGCTGCCGCAATTCCTCGGTCCGCGCAGGTTTGATTACGGGCAGGCGGTGGAGGGCATGCGGCAGATATTATGGGGGCTGTTCAAAAAAATTGTTGTGGCCGACAATTGTGCGGAAGTGGTCAATTATGTGTTCGACGGCTACCAGTCGATCGACGGAGGAATGCTCGTATGGGGCGGCGTGTTCTTCGCATTCCAGATATATGGAGATTTCTCCGGTTACTCAGACATAGCCATAGGCACGGCCCGGCTGTTTGGAATCAGACTGATGCGTAATTTCAATTTCCCATATCTGTCACGCGACATAGCCGAGTTCTGGCGCCGTTGGCACATATCGCTCAACACCTGGTTCATCGACTATATCTACATACCGCTCGGCGGTAGCCGCCGTGGCACGGCCATTGCCATACGTAACGTTCTGGTCATTTTCCTTCTGAGCGGACTGTGGCATGGCGCGGACTGGACATTTGTGGGGTGGGGAGCGTTTAACGCACTCCTGTTTATTCCGCTGCTCATTGCAGGAAAGAACCGTACACACTCTTCAGGAGTTGTGGCCGCCGGACGCGTGACGCCTACGCTCTTGGAGCTGCTGCAGATTGCGGTCACATTCGCCTTTGTGACAGTCGGATGGATCATTTTCCGATCCGATACGGTTTCTCAGGCCTGGGGATATATATATCGCATGTTCGCGGAATTTGAGCCTGTATTGCCGCTCATGTACAAAAAAGCACTTGTGTCGGTGGCAATTCTGATGGCGGTCGAATGGCTCCAGCGTGAACGGGAATTCGGATTGCAGTTTCCCGACAAAGGACTCTTTCGCCACAAGGTCGTCAGATGGGTGGTATACTATATGGTATTCCTGCTGATATTGGTATGGTCACATAGTCCGGAGGATTTCATCTATTTCCAATTCTGACAAAAAGCCGGCGTATATGAGAAAATTTCTGATACAATGTTTTAAATTCGGCATGCTGGTGGCAACCACCTTGGCTGCTGGAGAATATCTGGTACGCACATATGTCGACAACCCGTATAAATTCAAGCACGAGTGGATGAGCCGCAATGCCGGCGATGTGGAAATCCTCGTTTTAGGCAGCTCCCATACATATTACGGCATAAACCCGGCTCTGTTTGACTCAAAGGCTTTCAATCTGGCCAATGTGTCACAGATCTTTCACTACGACTATGTGTTGCTGACCCAGTATGCCGGACTGTATGACAGCCTGAAGACCGTGATTCTTCCTGTGTCCTATTTCTCATTTTTTGATCCTGAGTTTGAGGACAGCGACACAGACTGGATCTATGCGGTCAATTATAAGATATATATGGATGTCAACGAGCACTCCGACTTTTCAAAATACAATTTTGAGCTTTCGCGCCCTGCCATCTACAGCGGCAAATTGTCATCATTGCTCTCAGGCAAGGGGCTGTCGTACGATTCTCTTGGTATGGGTACCGACTATCTTTCAGGCAGCAGACAGATTGGCTGGGAGGAAACCGGGAAGCAGACCGCAGTCCGTCATACGTCAGCCGGTCACGACGCAGTGGAGGGACACTTCCGGTATGCCCGCAAAATAGCTGATTTTTGCCGCAAGCGGCACTTGGAACTTGTGCTGGTGACAACTCCTGCATGGCATAGTTATTATGAGAATCTTGATCCGATACAGGCAGAGATGACCGACAGTCTGATCGGAGTGCTGCGCGATCAGTACGGCCTGCATTATCTGGATTACATGCGCGACAAACGCTTCACGGCCGATGATTTCTACGACGCTGATCATCTTTCGTCCGATGTTGGCGCACGTAAATTCACCGACATTCTTATTCGCGATCTTTCCACACTTAAGTAGATACAAACAAAAAAGTTCCTGCCATATGGGCCGGAACTTTTTCAGTATTGATGTCACCGTTGTTTTATTCCTTGCACTTGGCAGAGATAAATTCGCGGTTGAGACGTGCGATATTGCTCAGCGAAATATTTTTGGGACATTCAGCCGCACATGCTCCGGTGTTGGTGCAGTTGCCGAAACCGAGTTCGTCCATTTTGGCCACCATTTTACGGGCACGGCGCACACGCTCCACCTGACCCTGGGGCAGCAGTGCGAACTGGCTGACCTTGGCGGATACAAAGAGCATGGCAGAGCCGTTTTTACATGCTGCCACGCAAGCGCCGCAGCCTATACATGTAGCGGAATCCATGGCCATATCGGCGGCTTCTTTCGAAATAGGCAGATCGTTGGCATCCTGTGCGCCACCGCAGTTGAACGACACATAGCCGCCGGCCTGCTGGATCTTATCGAAAGCATTGCGGTCCACGATCAGGTCTTTGATCACGGGGAAAGCGGCAGAGCGCCAAGGCTCCACTGTGATGGTTTCGCCGTCCTTGAATCTGCGCATATAGAGCTGGCAGGTGGTTGCGCCTGTTGCGGGACCGTGGGGATGTCCGTTGATGTAAAGCGAACACATGCCGCAGATGCCTTCGCGGCAGTCGCTGTCGAATGCCACGGGTTCCTGCTTCTGCTCTACGAGCTGCTCGTTCAGTATATCAAGAGTCTCGAGAAATGAGGTATCGGTGTCTGTCTCCACCTGATAATTCTCAAATCGTCCTTCGGCTTTGGGGTTAGCTTGACGCCAAATCCTCAGGGTTACAGTCATTTTAGCCATTTTCTTTTTTGAATTTAATGGAGGTGAAGATATTGTTTATGATTTGTAGTTGCGGGTCTGTACCTTGATAGCCTCATAGTGGAGGGGTTCCTTGATGAGGGTGGGGGCAGTGTTGTCGTTTCCGGCATAATCCCAGCAAGCCACATAGAAATAGTGCTCGTCGTCACGCTTGGCTTCACCTTCTTCCGTCTGGTATTCTTCGCGGAAGTGGCCGCCGCAGCTCTCATTGCGGTTGAGTGCGTCGTAGGCCATGAGTTCGCCCATGGTTATGAAGTCACGCAGACGGAAAGCCTTGTCGAGTTCATTGTTCCAGCCTTCAGAAGAACCGGGCACATAAAGATCCGTCTCAAATGTCTTACGCAGTTCTTTGAGACGCTTGAGGGCTTCGGTCAGGCTCTCTTTTGTACGGGCCATGCCCACGAGATCCCACATGATATGGCCGAGTTCCTTGTGGATGGAGTCGACGGAACGGCTGCCCTGGATCGACAGGAGCTGCTGCTGACGTGCCGCGCACTGCTTTTCGGCTTCTGCGAATTCGGGAAGATCGGTAGAGAAGCGGGGCACGGAGATCTGGTCGCTCAGATAGTTCTGGATGGTGTAGGGGAGAACGAAATATCCGTCGGCAAGACCCTGCATCAGAGCTGACGCGCCCAGACGGTTTGCGCCGTGATCCGAGAAGTTGCACTCACCGATAGCGAAAAGTCCCTTCAGAGATGTCTGCAGTTCATAGTCTACCCAGATGCCGCCCATGGTGTAGTGGATGGCGGGATATATCATCATCGGTTCATCGTAGGGTGAAACGTCGGTGATCTCTTCATACATGTCGAAGAGGTTGCCGTAGCGCTGGCCCACAGCATCCTTGCCCAGACGATTGATGGCGTCGGAGAAATCGAGGAACACGGCAAGTCCGGTGTTGTTTACGCCGAAGCCCTTGTCGCAGCGCTCTTTGGCTGCACGTGAAGCCACGTCGCGGGGCACGAGGTTGCCGAATGCGGGATAGCGGCGTTCCAGATAGTAGTCACGCTTTTCTTCGGGGATGTCGGAGCCTTTGATCTCGCCTTTTTGCAGTTTTTTGGACAGTTCGATGTCTTTGGGCACCCAGATGCGGCCGTCGTTGCGGAGCGACTCTGACATAAGGGTAAGTTTCGACTGCTTGTCACCATGTACGGGGATACAGGTGGGGTGGATCTGCACGAATGCCGGATTTGCGAAATATGCGCCTTTGCGGTAGCAGGCCATTGCTGCAGAGCAGTTGCTTGCCATAGCGTTGGTGCTGAGGAAGTATGCGTTGCCATATCCACCGGTGGCTATAACCACTGCATGTGCGGCAAAACGTTCGAATTTGCCGGTCACAAGGTTCTTGGCTATAATGCCGCGTGCACGTCCGTCGATCATTACCACTTCGTGCATCTCGTAGCGGTTGAAGCTCTTTACCTTGCCGAGTTCGATCTGACGGTTGAGCGACGAGTATGCACCGAGCAGAAGCTGCTGACCAGTCTGTCCTTTGGCGTAGAATGTGCGCGACACCTGTGCGCCGCCGAAAGAGCGGTTGGCCAGCAGGCCGCCGTATTCACGTGCAAAAGGTACACCCTGGGCCACACACTGGTCGATGATATTGTTCGACACTTCAGCCAGACGATACACGTTGGCTTCACGTGCGCGATAGTCACCGCCTTTCACGGTGTCGTAGAAAAGACGATACACTGAGTCACCGTCATTCTGATAATTCTTTGCTGCATTTATACCGCCCTGTGCTGCGATAGAGTGTGCGCGACGGGGAGAGTCCTGAATGCAGAAGTTGAGCACGTTGAAGCCCATCTCTGCCAGTGACGAAGCGGCAGATGCTCCGGCCAGACCTGTGCCGACCACGATGATGTCGAGTTTGCGTTTGTTGGCAGGATTGACCAGCTTCTGATGTGCCTTATAATTGGTCCACTTTTCAGCAATAGGACCTTCGGGAATTTTTGAATCGGCGGCAGGCATTACCAGGCCGTCAGTAGTTTTTGTGAGTTCCATATTTGTTGAATCAGCGGGGTTATTCATTAACAATTGAGGTATCGGCGCTGCATGCTACGATCTCTTCTTCCTCTGCGATCTCTTCCACGGGGGTTGCGGGAATCAGTTCGGTAGCGGGAATTACTTCAGATTCGCAAGCCTGTGCCGCGCGTGAGTCTGCCAGATTCATCAGGTTTTCAACGGAAGTGCTGTATTCAGCTCCGAGAGCCTGTACCTTCTGCTGCAGTTCCATCATTTTGGCATTGTCGCCGCTTTTCTGAAGCTGCATGTATTCGATCTTCAGGTCCTTGCTCTTTTCCTGATAGTGCTCGCGATACATTTCCTCATACTGCAGCTGCAGCTTGCCGTCGGTCAGGTAATACTGTTCGTTGGCACGGAGGGTGAACACAACAGCCTGAAGGATAAACAGCAGCACAACGACCGATGTCCACCAGCATGCAATGGTTTTCAGACGGGGCAGCCATGTGGCATTGTTCCAGCCGATGCTCTGCCACATTGACCAAAAACCATGGTTCATGTGGAACCAGAGAGCCACAAAACCGATGATGTAGACAACAGGAGTCCACCACTGCTCAAACGCGAGCTGCAGGAACAGGGTACCTGCGCCGGCGGGAATCATGGTGTTTTCATAAGCATACCAGTTGCCGCAGATTTCCTGAGCCTGCATCTTGGCCCAGAACTGCACCAGATGCACGCCAAGGAATGCTACGACTACGATACCGAGCACCAGCATGTTTTGCGATGACCATTCCACAGAAGCCGGACGGCTGTTGACCTTGTAGGCATCGTTACCGCGAGCCTTGCGGTTCTGAATGGTGAGACACAGCGCGTAGATGATGTGGATCACGAAAAGCAATCCGAGACCCATCGAGGCGATAAGCGCATACCAGTTGGCTCCGAGAAAGAGACACACCTGGTTGTAGGCTGTGGGCCACACGATGGCAACTGCATTCATCAACACGTGAAACGTGACGAACAGGACAAGGCAAATTCCGGTCAAGGCCATGACGAATTTCCTGCCTATGGATGAGTTAATTAACCACATGGTAGTTTGTTGAAAGATTATTGGTTTATGTTAAAGGATAATTGTTTATGGTCACGATTTGCTTTGTGCAAAGTTAGCGTTATTATTGTTAATGACAAAAATTAACGAAAAAATTCTGCAATCATCCGCCATCCCTCATAAAAATGGGACAAGTAGATGAGAGTTTCCGGATTTTTACGTAAATTTGCGGCTAAGTTTAACTAATAAAACCGATATGGCACAACAAGACGACGTTTTTAAAAAGATTGTTTCTCATGCCAAGGAATACGGTTTCGTGTTCCAGTCAAGCGAAATTTACGATGGTCTGTCGGCCGTTTATGACTATGGTCAGAACGGCGTGGAGCTGAAAAATAATATCAAAAGGTATTGGTGGGACGCCATGACCCTTCTTCATGAAAATATCGTAGGTATTGATTCCGCGATTTTCATGCATCCCACTATATGGAAGGCATCCGGACATGTGGACGCCTTCAATGATCCTCTGATCGACAACCGCGACAGCAAGAAGCGCTATCGCGCCGACGTCCTGATCGAGGAAGACATAGCCAAACTCGACGACAAGATAGAAAAAGAGGTTGCCAAGGCCCGTAAGCGTTTCGGCGACAGTTTCGATGAGGCTCTGTTCCGCCAGACCAATCCACGCATAGCCGACATAGCCAAAGAGCGCGAGGAACTTCATGAGCGATTCAGTCAGGCCATGAATGACAACAATCTCGAAGAACTTCGTCAGATCATCGTGGACCGTCAGATTGTATGTCCGGTGTCAGGCACTAAAAACTGGACCGAAGTGCGTCAGTTCAATCTCATGTTCCGCACCGAGATGGGATCCACGGCCGAAGGCGCCATGAATGTATATCTGCGCCCTGAAACCGCCCAGGGCATATTTGTCAACTTCCTCAATGTTCAGAAAACCGGCCGCATGCGCATACCTTTCGGCATCGCTCAGATCGGCAAGGCATTCCGCAATGAGATCGTGGCCCGTCAGTTCATTTTCCGCATGCGTGAGTTCGAACAGATGGAAATGCAGTTCTTCGTTCGTCCCGGATCGGAGCTTGAATGGTTCAGACAGTGGAAGGAAGCCCGTCTGCGCTGGCACAAGGCACTGGGCATGGGCGACGACAAATACCGCTACCATGATCATGAAAAACTGGCTCACTATGCCAATGCGGCCACCGACATCGAATTCCGCATGCCGTTCGGCTTCAAGGAGGTAGAGGGCATACACTCTCGCACCAACTTCGACCTGAGCCAGCATGAGAAATTCTCAGGCAAAAAGATACAGTATTTCGATCCAGAACTCAACGAAAGCTATACTCCATACGTGATCGAGACCTCGATCGGCGTAGACCGCATGTTCCTCTCCGTGCTCTGCTCAAGCTATGAAGAACAGCAGCTTGACGGTGGCGACAAGCGTGTGGTGCTGCATCTGCCGGCCCCCTTGGCTCCCGTCAAATGCGCGGTGATGCCTTTGGTGAAAAAAGACGGACTCCCCGAAAAAGCGCGTGAGATCGTCAGCGATTTGAAATTTGACTTCGCCACACATTATGATGAAAAGGACTCCATTGGAAAACGCTACCGCCGTCAGGATGCCATAGGCACTCCTTTCTGCATCACGGTTGACCATCAGACCTTGGAGGACAACACCGTTACTCTGCGCGAACGCGATTCAATGGAACAGACCCGTGTCAACATCGCCGATCTTCACCGCCTGATTCACGATCGTGTAAGCATTAACTCCTTATTACGCAAACTGTCATGAAAAAATCAGTCATAGTATTACTTGTAGTGGGCGTATTGCTGCTTCTGCTCTGTGGCACCGGATGCAGCAAATACAACACAATGGTAACCGAACAGGAAAACGTGGAGCAGGCATGGGCCAATGTCAACACCCAGTATCAGCGCCGCGCCGATCTTATCCCGAATCTTGTAGAAACAGTCAAAGGTTACGCCACTCATGAGTCACAGACTCTGCAGAACGTAACTGAAGCCCGTGCCAAGGTTGGAACAATAAACCTCAGTGTCGATTCGCTTGACGAAGCATCGCTTCAGCGTTACACACAGGCACAGAATCAGTTGAGTGCCGCTTTGAAGTCGCTGCTGTCCGTGACAGAAGCCTATCCCGATCTTAAAGCCAATGAAAACTTCATGCGTTTTCAGGATGAGCTGGCCGGAACTGAAAACCGTATTCAGGTAGCGCGCAAGGACTTCAACCATGCTGCCCAGGCCTACAACACTCTGATACGCCGTTTCCCCACCAATATTTTTGCCTCATTTTTCGGATTTAAGGTCAAGCCGTATTTTCAGGCATCCGAAGGAGCCGATATAGCTCCTACCGTGAAATTCTGATTCCGCAGCAGGGAAATAGGTATATGATGATGAACAAAGCGTTGAAATCCCTCCCATCCGTGATCCTATGTGTGATCGGTGCAGTGTCCGTCTGGTCATGCGGCAGTTCCGACGACCAATGGTCTGACTATAAAGAATGGCGTGAGACAAATCAGAATTGGCTTGCCGAACAGGAACACAGCGGAAAGTACACAAAAGTTGTGCCCACATGGAACAAAAATCTCTATGTGCTGATGCGGTGGATCAACGATCCGGAGACGACAAAAGACAATCTGACGCCGATGCTCACATCGCAGGTTGCCGTCAAATACAAAGGCACACTCTATAACGGAGAACCTTTTGACTCCACGTATGCGGTGTTGCCAGACAGCACAGTCAATGTCACTCTCAGTTCAGTGATATCCGGATGGCCCATAGCCATGGAGCAGATGCACGTCGGCGATGAGGTGGAACTGCTGATACCCTACGAGGCTGCATACGGTTCCAGTTCCGTGGGTAAGATTCCGCCATATTCCGCCCTCTGTTTCCGGTTGCACCTCAGAGACATTCCAGCCTACGAAATTAAGCCGTAAATCAATATGTATTGCACTACTGTATACAGAGAAAAAGGGCCGAAATAATTCGGCCCTTTTTCTCTGTATAACTTGATCCGTTTATATTCTTTTATATTATCTTTATGGTATGGAAAAGCAAGGCAATAAAAAACGTATAGCTATATTCGCATCAGGCAACGGCACTAATGCCGAAAATATCATCCGATATTTCAACGACAATGAGAGATCTTGTGGTGGAGAAGTTGCACTCATCGTGTGCAACCGTCCGGATGCCATGGTATTGCAGCGGGCCGACAGATTTGGTGTGCCCTCTGCCGTTATGACAAAAACGGAACTCAACGACCCAGATACCATCCTGCCGCTACTCGACCGACATGCAATCGACATGATAGTACTTGCCGGATTTCTTCTGATGATGCCTGTATTCATTATCGAACGTTATCAGGAAAAAATCATAAACATTCATCCGTCGCTTCTTCCAAAATATGGCGGCAAAGGAATGTATGGCCATCATGTTCATGCGGCTGTGGTGGCTGCCGGAGAAACCGAAACCGGCATAACAGTTCACTTCGTGAGCGAACGTTGCGACGAAGGCAATATCATATTCCAGACAAACGTACCTGTTGCCGCTACCGACACCCCTGAGGATGTGGAACGAAAAGTCCACTCTCTGGAACGGGAGCATTTCCCACGTATAATAGACGAAATACTATCAAACATCACAACACCCTGAAGCGACTGGAGCATACTTTCAATGTGTCATTTGTCATTTTGTCGTACTTTTTGAGTAATTTTGCTCCCGAATAACATAAATCACATTTTATTTAAAGCAAAATGCACATCAAATCACTATCAGCTTTAGCGGTCATAATGCTGTTGCCGGCTGCGGTATCGGCATCATCGCCAATGACGAAGATCCCGGCAAAAATAGCCGGAATACCCATGGATCAGGATCCCGTTTACAATCCGGAGGGTACGGAGATTCCATATATAATGAATGTCACTGAATATGGCGATATTTTCGGTCAGGAAGATCAGGACGGCTATAAAATGACCATACGAATGAGCGATGATGGCAAGACAATATGGTTCCGGGATCTCAATCCCGGCTATAACCGCTATAGCGACGACGAAGAATATTCATGGATAAAAGGAACGGTTGACGGCAATGATATTACTGTCAAAACAGGTCAAGTGCTGTATGCCAACGAAAAATTCGATCAGAAACTTTATTTTGAGGCTGTGACCGTGGATGGCTCCGGACAAGTCAACTCTTTTTTGGACGAATTCCATTTCACCATTTCAGACAACCGTATCGTTCAGACCGACGACAATGTCTACGTCGCAGTGTATGAAGACGGTGAGACTATGGACGACGCCGGAATCTACATGTTCTTCTTTAATTATACAATGGAACCGGTGGGTGATATACATAAAGTCATCCCTCCTGAAGAAATTCCCGTACAACAATGGCTCATGACTTCAACTGGTGATGCACGTTTTGTTTCCGTAGCCCGTGACGGTGATACTGTCTATATAGCCGGACTGTCGGAAATGGCTCCTGAGGATTATGTGTCCGGAACTATTAAAAACGGTGTGCTTACAATCAATTCCGGCTACATCCTCACATCCAATCCGCGATATTATATCCGGCTTATCGGAGCCGTGGAGGGTGAACCTGACGAATTCGGATATCCGACACTGAACATGATCATGCAATATTCCTTTGATGTCACTGATGATGGGAACAGACTGACATTGTCGCCTGCAGATACATATATCGTCGAAGCCGGCTACTCTCTTTCCAATTTCTACTCCGGAATACAAGAGGTGAACATATTCCCTTATGGTGGTGACAAACCTGCTGTGCCGGCCATGCCGACAGTTGAGCACGACAGCCTTAACGATATGCTCTATATAACCATCCCGTCTACAGACACCGATGGCAACTACATCAACCCCGAGCATATCACCTACCGGGTTTTCTTTGACGGAGAACCTTACCGGTTCACCCCCGGAAGCTATAACGGACTAACAGAACCGATGACCGATATCAGCTATAAGTTCACAGACTACTATGATTTCTATGTCAACGGATCTCTCCACACCATCTATCTTCATGACGTTCCTGAATGGACCACAGTAGAAGTGGAATCAACCTATACAGTCGATGGCATTTCCAATTCTTCCGGCCGCCAGCCTGCCGGTCTTGATTCTGTTTCCGGAGCAGACCGTATCGCAGTCAGCGAAACCGTCACTGATCTTGCAGGACGCATAATCAGTAATCCCGCTCCCGGTTCAATCGTGATTATCACGACCAAATATGACGACGGCAGCACAAAAACAGCCAAACGTCTCATAAAATAGCCTTCTATTGACTGATTATTAAATGAATTCAGCCATCTGGTTTAAATGTCAGGTGGCTGAACTCATTTATAATCTCAGTCTGGATTCAGGATGTGTACACTGTATTGCCGGTGGTCCACGGTATAATAACGCCTGTAGTTTGTCTGCCTGCAAAAATCCATAAAATTCGTCTGGTCGACAGACAACCCGTTTTGCAGCACATTTCTCCCAAAACGGCACAAAATTCTATATGAATCGTTTGCTACCATTTGATCCATAGTCGCGAATATTGCAGGATTTACGAAAAAATCCTTTTTAACAGCCACTCCAATGATAGCAACGATATTTGCAGCGTCCTGTCATCCACATTCTTCAATATCGCATTTTGTATGGCTATTTCCACTGTCATTTGTCTGATTTTTATAGTCTTGTCATTCGCAAAAATACGACAAATTATCTAAACGCCTTAATATCTCACTCAAAATATAGTTTTTAGTACAACATCTGCCCTTTGATATATGTTATAATCATTACATGACACTGATGTTGAAATATATGAAAAGACCTATTGTCACTATTGTCGGTTTACTGTTTCTGACAATCGACGGGTCGTCATGCACCAAACATCCATCCTCTGTGTCAAACTATACGGACTCAAACTCTATGACAGACAACAAAGAAATCTATTTTGCCGGTGGTTGCTTCTGGGGCACAGAACATTTTTTCAGTCTTGTACCCGGCGTGGTTCACACTGAAGTCGGATATGCCAATCCCACAGTTTCGAATCCTGATTATCGTACAGTATGCACAGGTGCGACAAATGCTGCCGAAACCGTCAAAGTAACATATGATCCGGAACAAATAACCCTCGATAAATTGATCGAGCTTTATATGCTGACCATCGATCCTACGTCTGTAAACCGACAAGGGAACGATGAGGGCACACAATATCGCTCAGGAATATATTATACCGACAACCATCAAGCCGCGGCAATCGACAAAGCCGTCACACCGTATCAGAAACACTATGGCCATCGGTTTGCTGTAGAAATAGGCCCATTGTCCAGTTTCTATAAGGCGGAAGACTATCATCAGGAGTATCTCGAAAAAAATCCCGGAGGATATTGCCATATTGATCCCGAGATATTTGACATTGCCCGCAATGCCAATAACAAAGGGACGTCAGATAACGACACTTTGCGCCACATACTGACGCCTATACAATATGCAGTCACTCAGGAAAATGACACCGAACCCCCATTTGACAATGAGTATTGGGACGAACACCGCGAAGGCATTTATGTGGATGTCATTACCGGAGAACCTCTGTTCTCTTCATCCGACAAATTTGATTCCGGCTGCGGTTGGCCCAGTTTCACACAGCCGATACAGAACGATATTATAACTGAACGACGCGATCTCAGTCATGGAATGGACCGTATCGAAATCCGCTCGGCCAATGGCAACTCTCATCTGGGCCATGTATTTCACGACGGCCCGCGTGATAAGGGCGGACTCCGCTACTGCATCAATTCCGCTTCATTAAGATTCATCCCATTGTCCGAAATGAAAAAAGAAGGCTATGGCGAATACATCCGCTATGTCCGCTGACATATAAACAATAGAGTAGGGCATATGCCGATGGTAAGTTTATACGACATTACCCTAAAAAGAGTGGCGCATGAATAGAATGCTTTCATATCAGTTATAGGCGAAATAAAACCAAACGATATGAAAGCATTAATTCAAAAAGAGATTATCCGAAAACCAATTATACAAGGCGAGGATATAAGTGGACGAATGGAGTCAGAAACCATTATTATAAGAATGTTTGGAATAGTAGTATTCAAACAAGTTATCCAACTTTTGTCAATGCGTTGATTGGGAATTGAACTCTTTCAAAAATATGAGTCAGACTATTAAAATAGGCACAGGTTGCTGTTTTGTATTCGTCAATCCATACAACTGTCATCTCAATTCTATCGTCAGAGTTTAGATACACAATATCACCAACTTTTAATTCATTCATAAATACCTCCTTCTATGTTGTATTCCAAAATTCT
>BLLX01000010.1 GCA_011959405.1 Muribaculaceae bacterium | reverse complement strand
GTATATATGGAAATTCTCATCACAATCATCATAGCCATAGTGGCTTTGTCCATAGGAGCGTCGGCGACGCTTGTGGCGCAGAAGAAGATGGCGCGTACAAGGGCAAAGCAGATAGTGAGTGACGCTGAGAAAGAAGCAGAAAATCTCAAGACTCAGAAACTGCTTGAAGCCAAAGAAGAGGAGATGCGCATCACCTCAGAAGCGGAGAAACTTGCGAATCAGCGCCTGAGCAAGGTCCAGAATGCAGAGGCGCGCGCCAAACAACGTGAACTGCAGCTGAACCAGCAGCAAAGTGAAAACCAGCGGGCTAAAAACGAGCTTGAAGCAACAAAGACACAACTTGAAGCCCAGTTGTCGATGATAGAGGATAAAAAAGCCGATATAGAACGCATGCATCGCTCGGCTGTGGAAACCCTTGAGCATCTGTCGGGACTATCGTCGGAAGAAGCCAAGGAAAAACTTGTCGAGACAATGAAGGATGAAGCCAAGACCGCTGCCGCTTCATATATCAACGAAATCATGGATGAAGCGAAACTGACGGCCAATAAGGAAGCCAAACGCATTGTAATCCAGTCTATACAGCGCGTTGCGACCGAAACAGCCATAGAAAACTCCGTGACGGTGTTTCATATTGATTCCGATGAGATCAAGGGACGGATTATCGGTCGTGAAGGCCGTAATATCCGTGCACTCGAAGCTCATACCGGCATTGAGATCATTGTGGATGATACCCCAGAGGCAATTGTGCTCAGCAGTTTTGACCCTGTGCGCCGTGAGGTGGCGCGTCTGGCCCTGCATCAACTGGTAAGTGACGGACGTATTCATCCGGCACGTATTGAAGAGGTGGTTGCAAAAGTGCGTAAGCAGGTTGAGGAGGAAATCGTGGAGATCGGTAAGCGCACGGCCATAGACCTTGGCGTGCATGGCCTGAATCCGGAACTGATCCGTATGGTCGGTAAGATGAAGTATCGTTCATCGTATGGCCAGAATCTTCTGCAGCATGCCCGTGAGACGGCAAATCTTTGTGCTGTAATGGCATCGGAACTTGGCTTGAACCCCAAGAAAGCCCGTCGCGCCGGATTGCTGCATGATATAGGCAAGGTGCCTGATGAGGAACCTGAACTCCCGCACGCTCTGCTTGGAATGAAACTTGCTGAAAAGTATAAGGAAAAGCCTGAAATATGCAATGCCATAGGCGCTCACCACGATGAGGTTGAACCTACCACACTGCTGGCTCCCATAGTGCAGATATGCGATGCCATTTCCGGCGCGCGTCCCGGTGCGCGCCGTGAGATCGTGGAAGCATATCTTAAACGCCTGAATGATCTGGAACAGCTTGCCATGAGCTATCCCGGGGTTATCAAGACGTATGCCATTCAGGCCGGCCGAGAGCTTCGTGTGATTGTGGGGGCTGATAAGATTGATGATGCCGAAACAGAAAAACTCTCAGCCGAGATAGCCAAGAAGATACAGGATGAGATGACATATCCCGGACAGGTGAAGATTACCGTTATCCGCGAGACACGCGCCGTGAGCTTCGCGAAATAAGCGCTTTTGACTTATGGAGCAGGAAGAAACTCCCGGAAAAAAGGCGTGTTGCGGCCGCGGGTGTCCGCGTGGCAAGTTGCATTCGTTCAACTATCTGGACGATGTGCCAGGAGCTATGGCCGAGTGCAATATAGTGGAGGTGCAGTTTAAGAATACCCGCAAAGGATATTATGTCAATTCGCTTAATTTGCCGGTGGAGAAAGGCGATATGGTTGCCGTTGAATCTTCGCCAGGCCATGATGTGGGTTGCGTGACACTGACAGGTCCTCTGGTGCTGTTGCAGATGAAAAGGGCCGGGTTGAAACGCGATACGGAATTGAAACGCCTTTTTCGCATGGCAAAGCCTGCGGATATTGAAAAATTTGAGGAAGCACGTGCCCGTGAAGAGGAAACTATGATCCGTGCGCGCCAGATTGCCGAAGAGCTTGGCTTGAAAATGAAAATCGGCGATGTGGAATATCAGGGTGACGGCAACAAGGCTATATTTTATTATATAGCAGACGAGCGCGTTGACTTCCGACAGTTGATCAAGGTGCTTGCCGATGCTTTTAAGGTGAGGATTGAGATGAAGCAGATCGGCGCACGTCAGGAAGCCGGACGGATCGGAGGTATCGGTCCTTGCGGAAGGCCTTTGTGTTGCTCGACGTGGATCAATAATTTTGTGAGTGTGGCCACGGCAGCAGCACGTTTTCAGGATCTGTCGCTGAATCCACAGAAATTGGCCGGGCAGTGCGCGAAATTGAAATGTTGTCTGAATTATGAAGTGGATGCCTATGTTGAGACCGTGAGAAAATTGCCCGGTAAGGACATTCGGCTGGAGACTGCTGATGCCACATGGTATTTCTTTAAGGCGGATATATTCAAGGGCGACATAACGTATAGCAGCGACAAAAAGATCGCTGCCAATCTGACAACGATTGATGCTGCCCGTGCTTTTGAGATTGCCGCAATGAATAAGTCGGGAGAGAAACCGGCACAGCTTAAGCGTGACGAAGAAGTTGAAGCCGAAGCAAAGGAAAATCGTAAGGTGGATCTTCTGGATCAGGACAATATCAATCGGTTTGATAACAAGAAGAAGAAAAAGAAGAAGAAAAAGAAGCCTGCGGTTCAGAAAAAAGACGGACAGTCGTCCGGGTCAGGAGGAGCGTCATCGTCGTCTGATTCGGCGGAATGATCAGTATCTGCCAGGCAACAGAATCAATGTATAGATTGCGCAGTTTCATATTATCGCTGATATTGATGATGGCGTGGGCTTCCTGCTCACGCCATGCCAACGATTATAGCATGTTTGTGGACATTCCTTCCAAAGGATGGGAGTATGCCCGGACTTTAGTGTTCAGACCTGCAATAGAGGATGCTGTTGCAGAGGGGACATTGAGTCTTGCCGTGCGGCATACAAACGGATATCCATATCGGAATTTGTATCTGGAAGTGTCATATCCTGATCGCGACAGTAACAGCACATTAATGCGTGATACTGTAAATGTTGAATTGGCCGATATATATGGAAACTGGCATGGAAGTGGCCTGGGCACATCGTTTCAGTTTTCGATGACACTTAATGATAATTTTCTGCTGTCTGACAGCTCGGAAATCCGTGTGCGTCATATCATGAGACCGGATCCTGTGACGGATATTGAACAGGTAGGGATTGTTTTTGTCGCCACTAAGTGAAAAATTATGAATAAACGACTTTTACTTTTATCGGCAGATGAAGTGCGGAGACGTCTGTTGCGCGTGGGGGCTGTTGTGCCTACGCTCATATCCGACAATGCCAATCTTTTTTATCTGACGGGACGTGTGTTTTCTGGATATGCCTGTCTGTCGGCTAACGGCGGAATTCGTTTTTTCGTGAAACGGCCGTCGATGCTTGAAGGTGACGACGTGATATATATAAGGAAACCGGAGGATATTGCCGCTTATATTCCCCCAACGGATGTTATCGGGCTTGAACTCGGGTCGTTGGCATACAACGATGCGATGCGTCTGAAAGCAGCAGTTGGAGCCAGTGAGGTGGTTGATGTGAGTGTGCGTATGATGGCTGCCCGTTCGGTCAAAACGGCGGAAGAGATTGCCTGCATGGAATCCGACGGATTGAAACATGCCGAGATCTACAGACATATTCCCGGTCTCTTCAATGAGGGGATGACCGATGTGGAGTTACAGATCGAGATAGAACGTCTGAGTCGTCTGCACGGCTGTCTGGGGCTGTTCAGAGTCAACGGTCCGTCAATGGAGCTGTATATGGGTAATGTGCTTACAGGAGATAACGCCGATGCACCTTCGCCATACGATTTTGCAATGGGAGGTGCCGGTATGCACCCGTCGATTCCCGTTGGGGCGTGTGGCGAGCAGATCCGGGCCGGAAAGACCGTGATGGTGGACATGAACGGCAATTTCAACGGTTATATGACGGACATGACACGTGTTTATTCATGTGGTAAATTGGAGTCTATTGCTGTCAAGGCCCATCAGTGTTCGATAGAGATATGTCGTGCGCTGGCCGATATGGCTGTGCCAGGCACGGAGACCAGACTGTTATATGAAAAGGCTTATGGCATTGCCGAAAATGCAGGACTGTCGGAGTATTTCATGGGACATCGCTATCATGCAGGTTTTGTGGGACACGGAGTCGGCATACAAGTGAATGAACTTCCTGTTCTGGCTCCGCGAAGCCGAAGTGTGATAGAAGAAGGCAACGTTATTGCTATAGAGCCGAAATTTGTGATTCCGGGAACCGGTGCTGTCGGCATTGAGAATACGTATGTGGCGTGCAAGTCCGGCCTGCGTTGTATTACTAACGCCCCTGAAGAAATTATCTCTCTGATATGATTCCGGAAAAGGATATAGCGATTCTGCAAAGAGTAGGGGCTGTGGCATCGGAGCTGGGGCTTGACTGCTATGCTGTCGGTGGTTATGTGCGTGATTGCTTTTTGAAGCGCCACAGCAAAGATATTGATTTTGTGACGGTGGGATCCGGTATAGATCTAGCGTCGGCAGTGGCCCGGATGCTTGGCAAGGGTGCGCATCTGGCGGTATTCAGAAATTTTGGTACGGCACAGGTCAAATGGCATGATGTCGAGCTTGAATTTGTCGGCGCGCGTCGCGAGAGCTATTCGCATGATTCGCGTAAGCCCGTGGTTGAGGACGGAACTCTGGACGATGATCTATCACGCCGTGATTTTACGGTCAATGCGCTTGCCATGAGGGTAAATCCCGATGGTTTCGGCGGTATAGTCGATAAATTCGGTGGACTGCTTGATATGGAAAAACAGGTGTTGCGCACTCCGCTGGATCCGGATGTGACGTTTTCCGACGATCCATTGAGGATGATGAGGGCAGTGCGTTTTGCGACACAGTTGCGTTTTAAGATTGATGCCGTTACTTTTGATTCCATTTGCCGCAATTCAGCGCGTCTTGAAATAATATCACGTGAGCGGATAGCCGATGAGTTGATGAAGATAATGCGTTCGCCGAAGCCCTCGATTGGCTGGCGTCTGCTTCTGGACTCCGGATTGCTGCATTATATTTTGCCGGAACTGGAGGAGATGGTGAAGGTCGATGCGGTGAGGGGGCGTGCACATAAAAATAATTTCGACCATACGCTTAAAGTGCTTGACAATGTGGCTGAAGTCTCTGATGATGTGTGGCTGCGTTGGTCGGCCTTGCTTCATGACATAGGTAAGCCCCAGACGAAACGCTGGGATGACAAACTCGGCTGGACGTTCCATAATCACAGTTTTATCGGATCGAAGATGGTGCCGAGATTGTTTAGAAACCTACGGCTGCCGTTGGGAGAACCTATGAAGTTCGTACAGAAAATGGTGGAGCTGCACATGCGTCCGATTATTCTGTCTGAGGAAATCGTCACGGACAGCGCCGTGCGCCGTCTGCTCTTTGATGCCGGAGATGATGTTGATGCACTGATGACGTTGTGTGAAGCGGATATTACCACCGGGCGTCCGGAAAAGATGCGGTCGTGTCTGAATAATTTTGCCATAGTGCGCCGCAAACTTGTGGAACTGGAGGAAAAAGACCGTGTGCGTAACTTCCAGCCTCCTGTGACGGGAGATGACATAATGTATGTGTTTCAGATACCGCCCTCGCAACCGATACGGATTCTTAAAGACGCGGTGAAAGATGCGATTCTCGACGGCACGATTCCCAATGAACGTGAGGCCGCGTTTAATTTTATTCTTCCTATAGCCGCGTCGCTCGGCTTAACACCTCAAAATCCTCTTCCAGACTTATGTATATCGTTACCAAAAGAATAGAAATATCTGCTTGCCATCATCTTGAACTGGATTATCCGAGTAAATGCACAAATGTGCACGGACATAACTGGATCATCACCGTGCATTGCCAGTCGCGGGAGTTGAATTCCAACGGGATGGTAGAAGATTTCACTGCTATCAAGGAGATGGTCACGGCCAGACTGGACCATGCCGACCTTAATGAAGCGTTGCCGTTTAATCCTACGGCTGAAAACATAGCCTGCTGGATATGTGAGCTTGTGCCGTCATGCTTTCGTGTGGATGTGCAGGAGAGTGAAGGTAATGTTGCTTCTTATATAAAAGACTGATGCGGATCAACGAGATATTTTATTCATTGCAGGGGGAGGGCCGGTTTACAGGCTCGCCTGCGGTGTTTGTCCGCTTTAGCGGGTGCAATCGTCGGTGTCCGTTTTGTGATACGGACCATTTGGACGGAGACGAGATGTCTGCACAGGAAATTGTGGATGCCGTAAGCAAATATCCGTGTGACATTGTGGTTATCACTGGTGGAGAACCGGCTTTGCAGCTCACATCGGAGCTTGTAGATATGCTTCATGGCATAGGGAGGAGAGTTCATGTGGAGACCAACGGATCATTGCCACTTCCGGTTAATGTCGATTGGATCACATGTTCGCCGAAAGATCCCCCGTACGGAATAGACCGCATTGATGAGCTGAAGATCGTTTATCAGGCACAAGACGTAGAATCCCTGCGCCAGTCTCTGCCAAAGGCTGCGGTGTGCTCCTTGCAGCCTTTATCCGGCTCCAATATAACTGAAACGATAGAATATATTAAGAGTCATCCGTGGTGGACGCTTTCTCTTCAGACGCATAAACTTATAGATATACCTTGATGGAGGTGCCATGCGTATAGCATTTCTACACGATCGGTTTCCATTTGGCGGAGGAGAAAAAGTCACTGCTGATTTAGCACGTGGTCTCACTGAATGTTACCGTGATAATGAGGTTTGGATCATTGCAGCGCAGTTCGGAGAGGTCCGGCATACCGATAAAATCCATTATGAGCGTTTGCCTGACGGAGCGAAATTGAAGTACCCGTCGGGTATGTCGGCTTTGATAGGACTGTTGCGTGATAAGGCGGTCGATGTTTTGATTATGCCTGTTGATCCTTCGGATGGTTTGCTGGATGCTGTGCGTAGAGAATTGCCGGAATGTAAGTTGATATACCTATTGCACAGTGTGCCGATGTGGCAGGTGGAAAATAAGAGACAGCAGGGACTTGTTAAGAATTTGAGAGAATCGCTGTTGGGCACATATACGCGTCGCTATCGGAGACGCTATGTGGAGATTTATTCGAAAGTTGATGCGTTTGTGACATTGTGCGGACAGTATAAGAGGGATGTTGAGCTGATCGTAGGTGCTGATAGATGTAATTCTAAGGTATATGCGGTTTATAATCCTGTTGATGTCGGTCATTATTTGCCATATAGGTCTGTACGAAAGGAAAAAGAGGTTCTATATGTCGGTCGGTTGAGTTATGCCGATAAACGTGTTGACAGACTTATGAGAATTTGGTCGTCAATCGAACCGTTGCATCCTGACTGGGTGCTGAAAATAGTTGGAGAAGGACCTGAAAAAAACAATTTGTGTCAGTTGGCTTCTAAACTTGGCCTGAATAATGTGAAATTTGTAGGATATTCAGCTGATCCGCGTGAGCATTATTCTACGGCATCCATATTGTGTCTCACCTCATCGTTTGAAGGCTGGGGAATGGTGTTGGCCGAGAGTGCGTCAGCCGGAGTTGTTCCTATAGCGTTTGAGTGCAGTGCCGGCACAAGTCAGCTTTTGGATTTGGTCGGAGGAATTAAAGTCGCTCCTTTTGATGAGGGAGAGTATGAGCGGAAACTTGTAGAGTTGATGGGCCATTATCCGGAAATCGAGAATGGCAGCAGTGTCAATGATCTGTTAACTCAATTTTCACCTGAGACCATTGCTGGTGAATGGCATATTATTTTGACGGCATTGAAATGAAAACAATAGCTTTTTTTATCCCTTTCTATTATTTCGGAGGGGTGGAACGTGTGACGGACACTGTAACGGCCGAATTGGTCAGGCGCAATGCGTGTAAGGTTGTCTTGATAAGTCCGCATTATGACCAGATGTCCAGAATGAGGGCAGAAGCTGTGGGCTATGATTTTGTTCCGCTTGAGATCGCTCCGGATCAGAGAATTACAAGCCGGCAAACCTCATTGAATGTGGCGAAGATATTAAGACAGAAAAACATAGATGTTCTGGTCATGGCCGTGAATGCTTTAGGGTATCTTGATGAGATGCGTGAGACGGTTGGGAGATCATTGACGCTGATGTATCATATTCATGGAATGCCATTATGGGAAGTGACGGCTAAGATTGACTTTGGGCGCATGATGGCCCGAAAGAAATCACGGTGGGCATATTGGAAATGGTCATTGCTGAAAGGAAGTAAAGAACGTTTTTTTCAAGTATATACAAAGCGGTATGTAAAGATGTACCGTCATGTTTATGACAGCGTTGACCGAATGCTGGTGCTTTGTGATTCGTATTGTGAAGAGTTGTCGAAAATATTGAATATTCCAGTAGAATCTGAAGAATTTAAGGTGCGTTCAGCCTATAATCCAATGGATTTGACTGAATTTAAGGTCGCGGCTGCAACCGTTAAACGTAAGGAAGTTGTCTATGTCGGACGTTTGTCTTATGATGATAAGCGTGTGGATAGGCTGATCCGGATATGGGGTAGAGTGGAAAAGCAATATCCCGACTGGAGATTGAAAATAGTCGGAGACGGCAATGAATATAGCTCACTTAAAAGCATGGCACTGGATATGGGCCTGAAGCATATAGAATTTTGTGGTTATTCTGAAAATCCGGAGGTTCATTATGCTACTGCGTCAATACTTTGTCTGACATCGAGTCATGAAGGGTGGGGCATGGTGCTGGCCGAGGCCATGGCTTCTGGAGTTGTACCTATGGCATTTGATTGTAGTTTGGGAGTGCGCGAGCTTCTTGGTAGTGGCAGAGGTGTGCTTGTCAGGCCTTTTGACGAGGAAGAATACGCGCGACAACTTTCTGCTCTGATGGAATCGGAGGATGACAGGGCAAGATATCGTGCGTTATATCCGGAATATGTGGAACGCTTCAGTGTATCTGAGGTTGCAAAAAACTGGATGAGGATTCTTGATATTTAATTTGTTATGAGAACGATTGGTTTTGTTATGTGTGACTATCTGCATGGAGGGACAGAGCGGGTCACGGACATGATATCGGCAGCATTATTACGACGCGGAGTATGCAAGATTGTTCTTCTGGCTTTCCGATTTACGGATCAGACAAGAGCCAGAGCCACTGCTATCGGATATGATGTCGTAGAGCTTGGAAATGGTGATGAATGTGAATATCATGGAGAAGAGACTACCAGAATCGTAGCTGATGCTGTGCGGCGTAAGTCGATCGATACTCTTGTCATGGCAATCGAGCCTGTGCCATGTGTGCCGTTGTTGCGCAGCCTTATTCCATCGGGAGTGCGTCTGATATTACATTTGCACAGTCAGCCGTTGTGGGAGGTTAAGTCGAAATTGGAGTTCGGACGTTATCTTGCCAAGAAATCAGGATCGGGTGTGAAATTAGCGAAATGGTATGCGCTAAAGACATTTAAGGAAAATTGGTTAGGGCGTTATTCCCGCAGGTATAAGCGTGTCTATCGTCGCGTTTATTCTGAAGTTGATGGCATTGTGGTGTTGTGTGACAGCTATCGTCGGATTATGTCTGGCATACTTCATTATGATGGTGATGGAGACGATTTCAAAGTCATGCCAGTGTATAATCCTATAGATCTTGGAGTTTATGCGGAAGAACGTTGTGTGCCAAAGGAAAAAGAAGTGTTGTATGTCGGCCGTTTTTCTTATGTAGACAAAAGGGTCGACCGTTTGGTCAGAATTTGGAAGCGAGTGGAAGATCTGCATCCTGAATGGGTGCTTAAACTTGTGGGAATCGGGCCTGAAGAGGATTCGCTACGAGACCTGGCTGATGAATTAGGCTTGAAGAATGTGAGGTTTTGCGGATATTCGGCGGATCCTCGTGAACATTATGCCACGGCATCTATATTTTGTCTGACTTCGGCGTTTGAGGGGTGGGGCATGGTATTGGTGGAAGCTATGGCGTCAGGCGTTGTGCCCATGGCATTTGACTGTAGTGCAGGTGTACATGAATTGCTGGAAGATGGTCGTGGAGTGCTTGTGAAGCCTTTCGATGAAGAAGAGTATGCGTTAAGGCTTGCCGAATTGATGGATAACGAAGATATGCGGCATGGGCATACGGCTTTGTATCCGGATTTTGTAAAACGGTTTGATGTAGGCAAAGTAGCTGATGAATGGATCCGGATATTTGGCCTTTCGGCACGGCTTTTTCATTTAAGATAAAATAAAGTGTATACCTGCCCTTACCCGTTTCGGACTGAAGCGGGTAATCTGTTGTATCTGTATTTCAGTTGTTTATCTCTTCGTTAAAATCTTATTTTTTTCATTTTTGGCTTAAAAATCGCATTAGTCGGGTAAAGCTCATCGAGATATGTCTGATCAGTTCGGCCATGCCTTTATTCTTATCCGATTGTTTTTTGCGAAGTCCTTTCCATATTGAGAACACCGAGTAAACGATTCTCTGTATGGTGTCGAGGTTTCGGGCAGCTCTCGACGACTTGCGTTTTATATTGTCCTGCTGAAGATTGTGGTCCAGCCCCCAGTGCATGCATTCTATTGACCAATGGTTGCGCACGAAGATTCCTGGCTTCGGAGTATGCGTAGGCATACTGCTGACGTACAGGCGTTTTTCCGAAGTGTACGCCCCCGTTGACTTTTTGACTGTGGATGACTCATATTCAATGACGGTCATGTTTCCGCCCCATTTCTCTTTGTCGGCGATAATGTCCAGCCCGTCATATATGCGGTAGGTTCTCGTCTCTATCCTGCCGTGGGCGAGCACAGGATCTTCGGAGTAGGAATATACCGGTGTGTGTCCCGCAAGCCTGTCCTCAACGCCATATCGCAATGACGGCTGGTTCGCTTTGAGCTCTATCAGAAAGTCACCGCCTTTCTTTCTGATTTTCTCGACAATGTCCTTCTGCATGGACATGGCATCGGCTGTGACAACCTTCCCCGCGATATCAATTTTATCAAGGAGTATCGGCACGGCCTTTATCTCGTTGCTCTTTTCCTGACAGGCTTCGGTGGCGAGTGTTATGCCGGTGTTGAACGAATAGGCCGAGACAATATCCGGGCTACGCCCGTTTTCCTGGACGGTGCCACGCTCAGCCTTGCCGTCTATGCAGATTATTTCAATGACCCGGCAGGCATTAAGCAGCCTGTCAAGGAATATTTGAGCGAACTGCTGCATCCTGTCGGCCATGCCTGTATCGTTGATGCCGTTCTCCACACGGCAAAGCGTGGCCTCGGATGGCACCCCGTTCTTCAACATGCCCATTTTGTGTAATTTGTTGAGGTTGTATCTGCCGAACTCCAATATCTCGGCACGTCCGATACATCCGGCCATGCGTCCGAGTATCATCAGCATGATGATATCGTCGAGCCTATGGCGGATATTGCCTTTGTCTAATCTGCGGAAATCCGGCACGGATGAGGCAAACGCTCTAAGTTCTTCTAAAATACTGCGTCTTCTGTCAAATTTATTGTGTATTTTTGCAGTGTGATCAGGCGCATAAGCGCCAGTCGAACAGACTTGGTCAAGTGGCTTCATTTTTGGCGTAACTCTTTGATTATCACCTATAAAGTTACTAAAAATCTGCCACTTGGCCAAATTTTCATTGCACTTATTTTCTTGAAAATCAGAGGTTAAAGCCTCTCCGCCCGTACTGCTCTCGCTATAAAATAACACATTTGTCGAGAATGAGACGAAATCTTAAATGAAAGAGCCGTGTACGACAACCTTTAAAATTTTTAAATTCCGGCATCCTTCAGAAATTTTTCACTAACTTTGCGTTGACAAACTAATTTTTTTGCACGCGCGTGAAAATCTCTAAAATCTTAATGGGCAGCATGGTCTCCATGGCTGCCGTAGCGCTTATGGCACATGGCGCCACCGACAATGTGGCCGAAGAAGTGGTGTGGATGATCGGCGACCAGCCAATCTGGAAGTCGGAAGTCGAAGAAGCATACCAGCAGATGCAACAGGAACGCCACAACATCATCGGCGACCCTTACTGCTATGTGCCGGAGCAGATTGCAATGGAGCGTCTGTTTCTGCATCAGGCCGATCTGGACACCATAGAAGTGTCGGCAGGCATGGTGGCATCGGAAGTCGACGCCCGCATCAACGACTGGATCGTGTCGGCAGGCTCCCGCGAACGGCTCGAGGAGATGATCCACAAGCCCCTGCCCGAAATCCGCTCGTGGATGACGGAGATGATGACCAACAACTACCGCGTGCAGCAGGTCCAGCAGAAACTCACCAAAGACATAAAAGTCACCCCGGCGGCCGTGCGCCGTTACTTCAACACTCTGGAAACCGACAGCATACCGTTCGTGCCCATGCAGGTCGAAGTGCAGATCATGACACTCAACCCCGTCATACCGCGTCAGGAGATCGACGACATCAAGGACCGCCTGCGCGGATATGCCGATAGAATCAACTCCGGACAGGCCGAAATGTCGACTCTCGCCGTGCTCTACAGCGAGGACCCCGGCAGCGCACGGCGCGGCGGCGAGACCGGTTTCCTGAGCCGCACACAACTCGATCCGGAATACGCAGCGGCCGCATTCGCCCTCAACGACCCCAGAAAAGTATCGAAAGTAGTGGAATCCGAATACGGCTACCACATCATACAGCTGATCGAAAAACGCGGCGACCGCATCAACACCCGCCACATACTCCTCCACCCCCAGGTCGACGACAAGGACCTGATGGCGTCGGTGGCCAGACTTGACTCCATACGCGCAGACATGCTCGACGGCCATTTCACTTTCGAAGAAGCCACAGCCCTGCTCTCGCAGGACAAGGACACGCGCAACAACCGCGGCGTGATGATGAACTCCAACAACGGCACCACCCTTTTCGAAATGGGCGAGCTGCCGCAGGAAGTAGGCAAGACTGTGGCCACGATGCAGCCGGGCGACATATCTCCCGCCTTCATCATGAAAGACCCCAGACGCTCGCAGGACGTGGTGGCGGTGGTCAAACTCACGGCTCGCCACGAACCCCACAGGGCAAACATGGCCGACGACTATCAGCTGATCAAAAACATGTATGAGGCATCTGAGCGGCAGCGCATCATCAGCGACTGGGTCACAAAAAAGATCTCCGAGACCTATATCCGCATCGAAGACGGCTGGAACAACTGCGAGTTCCGCTACAACTGGCTGAAAAACAAAAATGCCGCTAAGGAATAGCCGCTTCGCCGCAGTCATACTGGTGATCACCTGCCTGACGGCGGCCATGGCCGGCACTCCTACGGCGCCATCATCGGCCGCTTCCGGTAGCCGTGGCGACAACGATGATCCGTCAGGGCCGGTCAGACCGACAGTGCCGGCGGCCGACCGCCACACACCCGGACGCGTTTTTCTCGAACGCGCCGACTCGCTGATGGCCAACCCCAGAGTGCCCGACGCGCAGATTCTGGTGGGCGATGTGGTGTTTCGCCGCGGCGACATGATGATGTACTGCGACAGCGCCATATTCTTCTCCACCGCGGCATCGGACTCGATGGAGGCATACGGCAGCATACGCATGGAGCAGGGCGACACCCTGTTTCTCTATGGTGACTGGCTTGAATACTCCGGATCGCTCGCTCTGGCCACGGTCTATGCCGACGACGGCAACACTGTGCGCCTGATCAACCGCGACGTGACCCTCACCACCACCGTGGTAAACTACGACATGAACATCGACCTGGGCTATTACAACGTGGGCGGCACGCTGACAGACCCGCGCAACACCCTGTCGTCGGCCGAAGGCGAATACAGCCCGTCGACCAAGGATGCCAACTTCTACCGCCACGTGCGGCTTGAAGGCATCACCGAAGCGGGCGACAGCGTGTGGGTATTCTCCGACACCCTTTCCTACAACACCGACACCCGCATAGCCACCCTCACCTGCCCGTCGAGAATCATAAGCAAAGACGGCGAAATTCTTACATCAAACGGCATTTTCAACACCGCGACCAACCACACCTCTCTTTTCGACCGGTCGATAGTGAAGACCTCAAACGGCAACACACTCTGCGGCGACACCCTGTTCTACGACCGCACCGCAGGGCGCGGAGAAGCCTTCGGAAACATGGTGCTGACCGACTCGGCCCGACAGATCACCCTGGAAGGCGACTACGGATTTTACAATGAGCTGACCGACTCGGCCTACGTGACAGGCCGGGCGCGCGCCCTCGAGCACTCACGCCCTGACACACTCTATCTCCACTCCGAAGTAATACGCAGTTTCACGGTGACCGCCGATTCTGCCGGCACCGACACCACCCACCTGCTTGTGGCCAATCCGCGTGTGCGCTTCTTCAGAGCCGACCTACAGGGAATATGCGACTCCATGACATTCGTGGAAACCGACTCCACACTGCACATGAACATACATCCGATCGTCTGGTCCGACAACCGTCAGATATTCGGCAACGTGATCAAAGTGTTCATGAACGACTCCACCGTAGAGCGCGCCCACCTTCCCGAATCAGGGTTCATGGCCGAACATATCGAAGGCGACTACTTCAACCAGCTCAGCGGCAAGGAGATGCTTGCATATATGGAAGACGGTCACCTGCGGCGTCTCGACGTCAACGGATCCGTGCAGGGCATCATCATGCCAATGGAAAACGATTCCACCTACAACAAGGTGGCCAACGTGGAAAGCTCCTTCCTCATAGCCATGTTCAAGGCCAACCAGCTTGAACGTGCCCGCATGTGGGACGCCACATCAGGCACCGTCACCCCACTTTATCTGGCCAGACGCTCCCTGTTCAGACTCCCTAAATTTGCCTGGTACGAGGTGCTCAGACCCACATCGCCCGACGATATTTTCCGCTATCCGCCCGAAATGGAGCAGCTTATGGCCGCACCCGACAACACACGCCACACCTCAAACGCATCACAGCAACCATGACCGCCATCCAGAATCAGAACAGCCACAACGATCTCAGCACCGCTACTTACGGGCAGACCCGCCATCGCGACTACGACATGGCCATCCTGCCATGGGGCGCCACCGAACCTCACAACCTCCATCTGCCATACCTGACCGACTGCATACTGTCGCATGCGGTGGCAGCCGATGCCGCCGATGCAGCACATGAAAAATACGGCATAGAGTGCATGGTGCTCCCGCCGGTGGCCATGGGAGCGCAGAACCCCGGACAACGCGACCTGAAATTCTGCATCCACTACCGCTATGAGACCCAGAAAGCCATCCTCACCGACATCGTGTCGTCGCTCCACCATCAGGGGCTCCGGCGTCTGCTGATAGTCAACGGCCACGGCGGCAACTCGTTCAAACCGATGATACGGGACCTTGCTGTAGACTTTCCCGACATGACCATAGCCGTGAGCGACTGGTTCACAGTGCTCCCCGCACGCGACTGGTTCGAACGTCCCGGCGACCATGCCGACGAACTCGAGACATCGGTGATGATGCACTATCACCCCGGTCTGGTCGACCTCTCCACAGCAGGCTCCGGCGCGTCGCGCCCCTTTGCCGCCGAATCACTTCAACGCAAAACGGCATGGATCCCGCGCCACTGGCTCAAAGTGTCCGACGACACCGGCATAGGCGACCCCTCGCTCTCCACAGCCGAAAAAGGCGCCGCCTACGTCTCTGCCGTAGCAGGTCTCTACGCCGACCTTATCCGCGACCTCGTGCGAGGCCCCATCTACTCATAAAGACATAGAAAACATAAAGAACGACAGGCCATCCGTCTACAACGGATCGCCTGTCGTTCCTCTGTCTATTCACGTAGGCCGCCGTGTCAGCGCACCATCACCTTGACAACGGTCGAACCGACCCGTACTATGTAGATGCCGCAAGGCACGGCTATCCGCTCCCGCTCACAGGAAGCCACAAAAGCCGCAACCGTCCTGCCGTCGGTCGTGACTACCCCGACCATATCGCCAGAAGCACCGGCAACGTCGATATAACCGCGTCCGGCAGTGATTACCACCTCACAACCGCTGTCAGAACCAACTTCAACCACAGATGTCTCCGGCGATACCTCAACCGGGGCAGACGGCGCGGATTCTCCCCTGTCAAACACGGCCGTGACACAATAACTATGGGCTTCAGCGGCGTCGGCGTCCAGATACGAAAGCCCCGGCACAGGAGACTCCGTGAGCAACTCTCCGTCGCGATACACATTGTAGCCTTTCAGCTCCGCATTCAGATTAGGATTGGCGCGTTCGAAAGTTATGTCATCCACAAACAGGGCGAACTGGCGGTTTGACACACAGCGTATGGCAAAGCGCTCCGCACCCTCAGGAAGAGTATATGTATATTCCGTCCATTCCGCAGGCACTTTACTCTGGCGGTCAAGCAGAACAAAGTCGGAACCGACTGTACTTCCTGTGGAATAAAGCACCTCGAACTCCTCATTATAGTCCTGTCCGACAGACTTGGCATAAAAACCGACCGTCTGCGCTTTGCCCGACAGCCGCGGTGAAATCATCCAGTCGTCGTTGGCATTGGTGGGAGCGCACAGACACACGAACGCCTGCTTGCCGGAACGTGGCTGCCATGCCGACGCAACAATGCCAAGTGCTGAAGGATTGAACACGACGAAACTGAGCGACGCTCCTATAAAGATATTCGGATGGCCGAATCCATAAAGACCGGCAGAACCCTCACGGTCCCCGTCTTCCATGATCCAGCCGCCGGTCAGATCATTTTCAAGCACCGACGATGGGAAACCGGTGGAGAAGGGCACACAGCGCTCCACATCATCGGTCACCATCTCGGACTCCCCTCCGCGGTCAGGCTCCGGCCATGTCAGTCTCACCGACTTGCCGAAGCGCTCGGCCGCAAGCCCCGACACTGCCGGCACATCGGAATGTATGAGCAGCACCTGACATTCAGGACTGACATTGTCACCGGCATTCTCATCATCATAGACAATCTCGGCCCGGAGCACGCTGCGTTCAGAATCAGCATTGGACAATGCGACATCAAATGCGACCATAGCCTTTTTGCCCGCATCCAACGCAGGCATATCTGTGGATACAGCCACCTGGCCGTTGATAACCAGATTCACACAATAATCGCCGGAAGCACTGTTGCCGAGATTCTCTATTTCCACACTCACCGGAAACACACTGCCGGGTGTGGTTCTGGACACAGCCTTCACGGATTTTGCTGCAAGATTGTCGCCATAGGCAGTCACCACACGTATATTGTCGATATAAAGAACATATTTCTTGACTATGTACGACAGGCGGAACTGCACACTCTTGCCTATATACCGGTCGATCGGCATGGCGAACTTCTCCCAGTGCTGGTCATCGCCGCCCTGATCGAGCGCCACAGAGCCTACTTTCTCAAATCCGGTGCCGTCGTTGATCTCAACCACTATCTCTTCGTCGGGATGGGCCGTAGGTATGCTCCAGAACCAGAATGAAAACTCCGGGCTGGGTCCTGACACGGTGATCTTGCCTGTGAACATCATCCATTTCTTGTCAATGGCCCCGCTATAGAACAGACTGCCGCCGTCGCCGTCCTGGTCCTTGGTGTAGACAATCTGCCATGCGGCACTTTCATTCTCGTTATCCTCTCCGAGCACACCGTTAAGCGTGGTGCCGCCAAAGGTCTCCACGTATGGCATCGGATACGGGTCTCCGATCGTTATCACTGGCACCTTGGCAAAATCCGTCTCGTTCTTCCCCTTGACTGTCTGGGCAAACACTCCGTACCTCACCATCACCTGATCGCCGTTGCTGATTGCCTTATGAGTGAACGAAGTGCCGGCTATGTCCGACGCCACCGGCACCCATCCGGCCTGCAGACCGCCGTAATAAGCCACCGTATAGCTGACATTGTCAGGATTCATCGGACATCCGTCACGGTCGACAACAGGCGCATCCCAGCTCACGGTCACGGTGCGGCAGTCAGGGTGCTCGCGTACCATGGCGTTAGTGGGCGCACCAGGCACATTTATACCGATATATGCCTTTGCTTCAAAGCTCTTGCCTTCGCCGCTACCGTTGAAAGCCACAGCACGATACTCGTGCAGACCATCTGCAAGATCGCGATCTTCGTACACAAACGTTACTCCGGGCTCCGGTGCGTTATAGCTCCGGATGAGACTATCGCCGCGATAAAGTTCCATCTTTGTAAGCGAAGTCAACGTCTCACCACTGACCAGCTTTGTGGGAGCAGTAACCTCCACAGTCACCGTGCGTCCGCCATCGAGATCGGCCACAGGCTTCAGACCGGGGGCGTCGGGCGCGGAATCGACAGCATCCGCGTCAACCGACATCCCGTATGCGTAAAGTCCGAACGAATCCGGCTGGCTACAACCGTGTATCGCCACATAATACACTCCCGAAGTGTCGACCTTGAAAGTTTCGGAGACATCCTGGCGGCTTTTGTCGATCACAACATTGGAAACTATCGTTTTCACGCAGGCATCGACCGAAGGCGCCGTGGCCAATACCATATCTATGTTTTCAATATTGCCGTAGCGCACATAGCGTGCGCCGGCCGACACCGTAAATCTATAGAGTTGTCCGGCCTGCAGATTCAGCGGAGCAGAAAAGATATAATCGTGACCGGGAGTGATGGATGTGGGATAAAGAAACAGACACGGCTCATCAATATCGCTCATATACAGAGTCCACTCACGTCCGTCGCTATTGGCATCGAGAATGGTCAGGAAGGTCAGATCATCCGGTTCGCGGAAGCTCACGGAATATGGCAGACGGGCCGTGCCATGCAATCTCCGGCTGCTCTGTGTGGCATTAGCCGCCATGCCACGATGCACAGCGGTCACCGTATAGTAAAGAAAACGAGGGCCATTGCCGTTGTCGGGCACTTTTTCCGTGAAAGTGGTGCTTTTAAACCCCTCGGCCACAACGATAGCCTCAGGATAGCGTGTGAGAGTATATGTCACGTCGGCGGCATCAAACATTCCTCCGTGGGCCGACTCTGTCACTGCAGGCCACGACAGCGTATAGATGTCGTCGGCAAAAACCATGTCGATCTCACTGACAGACGCAGGAGTGTCCACACCAGCCCATACCTGCAGATATGTCTCAGGACTTCTGCCGGTCTCGTTTCCGACAGTAACAATGAACGTATATTGTCCTGATGCACCGAACGATACCGGAACCGTAACCTTTTCACCCCACCCCACAGTGCCGACGGCAACATCGACACCATTGAGCGAGACAGTATATGACAGCGGGCCGGACGTCCCGGCCGCACCGTCCGCAGTGACCACAGGAGCGGTGAAAACCACAGAACCCTTCAGCGTTTCGTGGTCAATGTCAGCCGCAAGACCGGTCACTGCAGCAGGTACCTGCAAGTTTTGCGAAGATTCCGGGAAATACAGGCCGGCCAATTGTTCTCCGTCCTGCATCAGATACACAGGCGACGCCTTTGCCGTTGCAAGATCTATGGCATACAGCCATGCCGGCTCATCAAGTACCGGCAAAAAATAAAACAAACCCGTATCATGATCTATAGTGCCGGTAGTCTGATACTTTGACTTCAGACCGGTGTCTCCGATCTCGGTCATGGCTCCCGTGCTCTTGTCCACCTTATAGAGCACACCCGAGTGGCTGATTGCATAAAGATTACCGTAGCGGTCCACCGACAGCGCGTCCCATCCTTCGGAAAGCCGGGAAATAACTTTCCGCTCTTTGGTCAGATCATCGGGATCGATAGTGCCGAACACATATCCATCGCCGCCCTCACCGCGAAAACAGCCGAACAGAGTGGCAGTGGTGTGGTCCCATGCCAGATCACGAGCTATGCCGGTCACCTCTCCGCCATATCTTTCAGATGTCCATGTCGTAGTATCGGCCACATAGTGCCAGACTGTGGTGAATCCATACATCGACACATAGTATGTCCAGAAAAATCTGTTGCCGCCGATGTAGGCAGCGCCACCACACGCATCCATATCGCCTGACAGATTCACCGCCGTGCTCGAGTAGGTCCCGGAAACGGGATATTCATACATTCCGAACTGCTGACGTGCTGCCGCAATCCATGAATCCTTGCTCAAAACCGCGGCACGCAATACTTTTCCACCATCTGCCACCGCGTCAGCAGGCATGGCCACGGATTGCCGACGCTCGACTGCAGTTGTGACAGGAAACGACGAGAGAGTCCGTCGGACCGGAGCGTCTCTTTTCAACAACATCTCATGCTGTCCGGAGACACACGGCTCCGGCATCCCGGCAGAGACTCTACCATGACACCCGACAGCCATGATCGCAACAGCTACCAATTGATACAGATACTTCATACTCGATAAATTATAGATAAACAAACAGTTTCCGCGTGATTGGTCTTTATGATAAAAATCCCGATAAGATTCTCCGCCCCAATATATGAATTATATTTCGAATCATCAGCATTGCATCCGCAGAAATTCAGCACGGAGAGAAAAAAAGACGGCCCCGCTTTCAGTGCGGGGCCGTCTGATGGAATAAAATATGTGTCAGTATCAATTGTTCTTGATAAAGTCGATGATCTCGGAGATGCGTCCGAAGGCCATGCACACAGTAGTGTCGGCGGCACCGTAGTAAACCGATACCTTGTCCTGCTCCAGGTCATGCAGGGCGGCGCAGGGAAACACCACGTCGGGCACATCGCCGGCCAGTTCGTAAGGAGCCGCGGGGGCAAGCAGATAAGCCATGGTGCGGTGCAGCACTTTCGTAGGATCGTTCTCATCGAGAATGGCGGCGCCCATCGAGTAGCGGAAACCGTTGCAGGTGTTGATCACACCGTGATAGAACATGAGCCATCCTTCGCCGGGCACGAGGAAAGGCACCGATCCGGCACCGATCTTGGTGCACTGCCATGCGCTCTCTTCAAACGGGGTCACCTTCATCACGCAGCGGTGTTCGCCCCAATACTTCATGTCGGGGCTGAAGCTCATGTATATGTCGCCGAACGGAGTGTGTCCGTTGTCGCTCGGACGCGACAGCATGGCATAACGTCCGCCTATCTTCTGCGGCATCAGTACTCCGTTGCGGTTGAACGGCAGAAACGCGTTCTCGCACTGGAAAAATTCCTTGAAATCAAATGTGTAGGCAATGCCGATGGTGGGTCCGTGGTAACCGTTGCACCAGGTGATCCAGTAGCGGTCCTCGATCCAGGTCACACGGGGGTCATACTTATAGTCCGACTCGATCATGTCGGTGTTGCCGGCCTTGAACTTGATAGGCTCGTGGTTGATCTCCCAGTTCACGCCGTCTTTGCTGAACCCGGCGAATATGTTCATCTGCACGCGCTTGTTGTCGCAGCGGAACACTCCGGCAAATCCGTCGCCGAAAGGCACCACGGCACTGTTGAACACACTGTTGGACGTAGGTATGGCATAACGGCCTATAATCGGGTTGCGGCTCGAACGCCACATCGGATCATTGCATCCTTCCGGACGCTCTTCCCAGGGAATCTGAGTTTTGGTCATATTAATATGTATTTATCAGCTGTTATAAAAAACTATTGATCAGTCAATATCCGGAGCCTTATCGGCATCGGCCACGGCAGTCTCAGCCTCACCGGCAGTTACACCGTCGGGATGCGAGAAAGGCAGGATCTTCACCAGAATGAATGCCGGCACCGACACTGCAAGCGCAATCAGGAAGAAATTAAAGTATCCTACTTGCTCGCACAGCCAGCCGCTCACCATGCCCGGAAGCATCACTCCGAGATTCATTATGGCGGATGCAAAAGCATAGTGGGCCATGGAATGCTCTCCCGGAGCCACCTGCTGCATCATGAACATGGTCAGCCCCACAAATCCAAATCCGTAGCAGAGATATTCGGCCACAAGTCCCGATCCAACTATCCACAGATTCTGCGGAAGATATGCCGCGAAGAGAAAATATATGACAAAAGGCACATTAAATATGCACACAAGTGAGAACAACACCTTTTTAAGCCCGAAATGTGCGATATAGTATCCGCCCAGAATCGAGCCGACAATAAATGCCACCGTGCCGAACAGGCCGTAGATCGTGCCCATGGCTTCGGTGCTGAGCGCAAGGCCGCCTTCTTCCACAGGCGCCTGCAGAAATATCGGCACCATCTTCATGGCAAAGCCCTCGGTGAGCCTGTAGCACACGATAAAAAGTATGTACAGCCATATATACGGCTTTTTGAAGAAAGCCATCAGCACATGCCAAAGCGACGACATGGCCTGACCCATGCCGGAAGGAGCATCCTTGGTGCGCGATCCTGAAGGCAGCATGAAGTAATGATAGACCGACAGGGCTATGAGCAATGCGCCTATCAGCCCCATGATGATCATCCATGCATAAAACGGCGCACGCTCAGGATTCTCAGCCTTATAGTGGCCGATCAGATATCCTGCCAGCCACACAAGTCCGCCATTTGCAAGCACTTTGGCCATATTGTAGAAAGCACCCTGCCAGCCGATGTAGACAGCCTGGGTCTTCTTGTCGAGAGCGGTGAGATAGATGCCGTCGGTGGCAATGTCGTGGGTGGCGCCTGAAAAAGCTATCACCCCCATGGCGGCTACTGTATATGCAAAGAAGTCAGGCAACGGCAGCAGAAACGCGATCAGCGCGAAGCAGAATCCCGACAGCGCCTGAGTGGCCACCACAAAATTTTTCTTCGTCCAATATATCTCAAGCAGCGGGCTCCATATAAATTTAAGAGTATAAGGGAGAGTGAGCAGCGAGGTCCAGAACGCTATCTCGGCCTTGCTTACACCGAGATGGTTGAACATGATCACCGACACAAGATTCAGGGCGACGAATGGCAGACCCATCGCAAAATATACCGACGGCACCCATGTGATAGGATTTCTTACTTTATTACTCATGGACTGAAGATTGGTTTCAATACCCCAAAGTTAACACCGTTTTTTCACAAAACCGCCCTTTTTCCCACTTTTTCTACGGCACGCGTAAGTCGCTCATAACCAGCGCATCACCGTATGCGTAAGATTCTCAAAAACTTACAACATTAGATATCAGCGGTTTACAGTGGGCCGTTGTAAGCCTTTTTATGCCGTTTTTGTTATTATATAAAGGCTTTTGCGCTTAAATTTGCAACATGAAACGACCTCTGTCCATAATCATCATAGCCGCTCTGACGGTGGCGTCGTGCACCGGCAATCGCCGCCAGTCGGCACAAACCGTCTACGAGACCGCAGTCAGCCACTATCGCGACGGCAACTACGCCGAAGCGCTGATAGCGGCCATCGACGCCTCCGAAGCCGATCCGGCCGACAGCACCCTGGCCGGCATACACGCACTCATATATGAATGTCACCGCATCACCGGCAACCACACTATGGCGCTGGAGTCAGCGCGGCTCGCCGCCGGGATGTCGCCTGACGATCCCACGGCACGCCACTCTCTTGTGGAAGCCATGATAAGCGCCGAAAAACCCGACGAAGCACTGGAGATCCTTGCCGGAGAACCGGACAGACGGTTTCGCCTGGAGCAGACAGCACAGGCTGCAATGGCGGCGGGCAGACACGATCTTGCCAAAAATGCCCTTTCGTCCATGCTTGCCGACTCCACATATATGGACATAGCCGCACAGGCCACTCTGGCCACTCTGCTCACGGAAGAAGGCAAGCATGACAGCGCCGCCACTGTGCTGGCCGATGTCAATGCGGCGCTCTCCTCCGATCCTGACGAGCTCAAGGCTCTTGCCACCTATTATTCCGCCGCCGGCATACGCGACAGAGCCATAGATGCATACCGGCAGCTGGCCGCGGTTCAGGACTCGATGATGGACAACATGGTTTCACAGGGAGTCTACGAAAAACTCTACCGGCATGAACGCTCACGTCTGGAGAACGAACAGCGTCGCGCACGCAAGCGGGCCTTCATGATGGCGGGCGGAATAACGGTCACCACCCTGCTTGTGATCACCCTTCTCACCCTCATCCTCTACAGGCGGACCACGGAAAGCCGCCGAGCCCTCCAGACACAGACCGACATGCTGCTCCTGCACGAAGAAATGCGGCAGATCAAGGAAAGTTCCGACCGCTCGCGTCTGGCCATGCGCAACCTCATGAAAGACCGCTACGAAAAAGTGGAAATGGCGGCCAACCTGCTGCTCGACAACTCTTTTTCAAAAAATTCCGACGCCAACATCACCTCGGCCCTTCACGACGAAGTGTCGCGCTGCCGGCAGCCGCAGTTCCTCAGCGCCCTTGAAGACGCCCTCAACAGATACTGCGACAACGTGATAGCGCGGCTACGCACATCGGTGCCTTCGCTCTCGCCACAGGAAATGACCCTCGCGCTCTACTGTGCGGCCGGACTGTCGGCACGGGTCATATCAATGCTCACAGACCGATCCGCGGCATCGCTCTACACCGCACGCCACCGCCTGCGTAAAAAAATACAGAAATCTGGCATTCCCCAGGAAACAATCGACGAATTTCTCTCATTAATCCATTAAAAACAAAACATCGACATCATGAACACAAAAAAACTCCTGCTGCTTCTGGTCGCCATGACCATGGTATTCTCCCTGACAGCACTCGCCGCCAAGGCACCGGCCACCGTGACATCCAAAACAGTCAAACTTTCCGGCAAATTCGACAAAATAGCCGTATCGTCCGGACTGGAAGTGGACTACACAGTCAACCACAGCGCTCCGGAAGCCGTCATCAGCGGACTCAAGGAATATGTGGACCGCGTGGAAGTGAAAGTCTCTGGCGGCACACTTTATGTGGGCTTCGACAACTCAGGCATGCGCAACGTAAGGATCAACGACAAAGAGCTGGATAAAATCATAATCAACGGTCCGGCCCTCAGCAAAGCCGATGCATCCTCAGGCGCCGAAATAGACATAGTGTCGTCAATGGAAACCGACGGCGGCCTGTCGGTCAACATCTCCTCCGGAGCTGAATTCGACATGAAGGGCGCCCTGAAATGCCGGTCGCTCATAATCAACGCGTCATCCGGTGCCGAAGCCGATATACGCTCGGCCGTGGTGACCGACAAAACGCATATCGACGTGTCCAGCGGAAGCGATTGCTCAGTTGATTTCCTCGACATGAAACACGGCGCGCTCATAATCAACGCATCATCCGGTGCCGAAGCCGACGTAAAAGGAATGGCCGGATCGGCTGTGTTAAACGCATCGTCGGCCGCTGAGATCAAAGCGGGAAAACTGTCGGCCGGAACAATCACAGCCAACGCATCGTCGGCCGCATCGATAAAATGCAGCGGTCGGAACGTGCAAAAATCCGAATCGACGTTAGGAAGCGTCAAGATAGTAAAAGAGGGCCGTTAAAGCCCTCTTTTACTATCTTTTTCCGCCGGCAATATCGGCAACGTGATGGAGAACACCGTGCCGACACCCGGCTCGGACGATCTGACAAATATGCGTCCGCCGTGATACTGCTCCACTATGCGCTTGGCTAAAGTTAGCCCCAGCCCCCACCCGCGGCTCTTGGTGGTGAATCCGGGATTGAATATTGTCTGAAAATTCTTGCGGGGTATGCCGCGTCCGGAATCAGCCACCTCGATCACTGCCGACTGGCCCTCGACCGCGGTGGTCACCGCAAGACGCCCGTGGCCCTCCATGGCATCCACTGCGTTTTTTATCAGATTCTCCATAACCCACTCCAGCAGCGGCGCGCTTAGACTCACTGTGAGCGGCTCGGACCACAGCGACACGCTGAATTCTACAGCCGACGAAATGCGGCTGCTCATATAGCCGGTGGCCGAACGCACCACCCCGTTAAGATCGGCGTGCACCATGGCCGGCGGCGATCCTATCTTGCCGAAGCGCGACGCTATCGTGCCCAGACGCTGCACGTCCTTGTTCATCTCGTCCACCGTTTCCTGATCCACGCCGTAGACCGGAAGCATCTCTATCCAGGCCATGAGCGAAGATATCGGAGTGCCGAGCTGATGGGCCGTCTCCTTGCTCAGGCCCACCCAGACCTTGTTCTGCTCAGCCTTCTTGGACGAAGTGACGGCATAATAGACCACCGCCACAAAAGCCAGCATGACCAGCAGCTGCACATACGGATAAAGGCTCAGACGCTGCAGCAGCTTCGAGTCCTCGTAATACAGATGCTGCTCCACCCCGGGAGCTATGGAGATGTGGATCACGTTGGTCCCTGACTTTAGCCGGGCCAGCTTAGACCGCAGATAGGCTTCGTTGGCCGGGGTTATGACCCATGGCGGCAGAGAGTCGGCCGATTCCGGCAGATTGAAATTACGCTGGTCTATGATGCTGTCGCGGTCGTCGGTCACCAGCACAGGAATGGTCCTGTTGGCCGCGATGATGCTCAGCAGAAAGTTTATGTCGGAATGGTCGTCGGCGTCAAACGGATCGGCACTCACGATCTGGCGGGTGGCATCGGCCCATATCTGCATCCGGGCACGCTCCTGCTCCGCAAGATCGCTGACCAGAGAATCGCTGACCCACAAAAACACCGCCACCACGACCGCCGTGATAATCAGAAATATCACGGTGCCGCGGCGGCGTATATCATATATATTGGACATCAGGCTGAAGCTATCGCTGAAGCTATACGCTCCATCTCCTCAGCCGGGAGGGAGAGTTTCGGCGCACGGAAATCCATGTCGCTCTCGCTCTGAAGCGGCACCAGATGGATGTGGGCGTGCGGCACCTCCATGCCCAGCACCGCCACACCGACCCTCTTGCACGGCACAGCCTTTTTCAGCTTCAGGGCCACCTCGCGGGCAAACGCCCACAGATCGGCATACTCCTGCGGCGTGAGGTCAAACAGATAGTCCACCTCACGGCGGGGAATCACCAGAGTGTGGCCCGGAGCCATGGGGTTGATGTCGAGAAAAGCGAAATGTCTGTCGTCAGCCGCCACCTTATACGAAGGTATCTCGCCTGCGGCTATCCTGGAGAATATGCTCATAGCTACGTAACGGTCAGAACGTGATATTCACAATCTCAAACTTCATCAGACCGGCGGGCACTTTGATTTCCACCACATCGCCGAGACCATGCCCGAGCAGGCCCTGAGCAATCGGGGTGGATGTGCCGATCTTCTTCTCCTTGAGATTGGCTTCGGAGTCGGCCACGATGGTATATTCCATCTGCATGCCGTTGGCCATATTCTTGATAGTGACCCGGTTCATTATCTGGACTTCATGGCAGTTGAGCTTGCTCTCGTCGATGATACGGGCATTGGCCACAAGATCCTTGAGCTGGGCTATCTTCATTTCCAGCAGACCCTGTGCTTCCTTGGCCGCATCATACTCGGCATTCTCCGACAGGTCTCCCTTGTCGCGTGCCTCCGCGATGGCCGCAGATATTTTAGGACGCTCCACGGACTCCATATATGCTATTTCGTCCATTTTCTTTTTATATCCTTCTTTGGTCATGTAAGTAATAGCCATGGTTGTTTTCGGTTGTTTAAAGGTTTAGATTTCAAAAAATAATAAAAAATAAAGAATCTCGGCCGGGAAAAATGCGGCGAGACCCCTGATTGTCTGTACTCGATGTTAATGCCGGACGCACAATGGCTGTCGGTGTCCGACTCTGCAAAGGTACGTCTTTTTCCGTATCTCACCAAATTTTGCCTGACATTTTAGGAAGACGCAGAAAAACGGCTGTCATCCCGACAGACCGTTAATCTTTAACCTTAAATCTAATATCAAAAAAACACAGTGCAAATACAGTAAAGACATAAGTAAAACATCTGCTTTGCGATAAGGTTCTGAGGGTTAACTTTTTTTAACTTTGTCAGTCCCCCCGGGTTTTGTAATTTTATTCCCGCAAACAATAACCAAAACTCCTGATGAGAATAAAGATATTAGTCATTGACGACGAAGAGTCAATCTGCGAAATCCTTAAATACAATCTGGAAAAAGAAGGATACGAAGTAGACACAGCATTGTCGGCCGAAGAAGCCCTCACGTTCGACCTGCCGTCATATTCTCTCTTCATCGTGGACATAATGATGGACCAGTTGAGCGGATTTGACTTTGCAAAACGGCTGAAAAACAACGACGACGTGGAAAACACGCCTATCATCTTCTGCTCGGCGCTATCCGGCGAGGACGACACCGTGATGGGACTTAACATCGGGGCCGACGACTACATAACCAAACCATTCAAGATACCCGAACTGCTGGCGCGCGTGCGCTCTGTGCTGCGGCGCAGCCATGTGACCAAAGAGATCGCCCAGATACGCAAGGAAGGACGCTACGAGTCCGACATCGTGTTCCGCGGGCTTCGGATAAACCGCAACCAGAAAGAATGTTATCTCGACGGAAAGCCACTGTCGCTCAGCCGCACCGAATTTGACCTGCTGATGTTTTTCCTCACTCACCGCAACCGCATCTACTCGCGTGAGGAGATCATCAACGAAGTATGGGACAAAAACGTGATTGTGACCAACCGCACAGTGGACACAAACCTCACACGCCTGCGCAAAAAACTCGGCGAATACGGCAAGCATATCGAAACCCGCGTGGGATTCGGCTATGGTTTCAAAGAAACGGCTTAACTACCACTGGCGGCTGTTCATTCCGCTGACCGCCATGCTCTGGCTAATAATCGGAGCCATGGCGTCGTATCAGTACAGATGGGAGCGGAACTATCGCATGGACAGAATCAAATGGCAGCTCGACAACATGCGCCAGAGCCTGATCCGGGCCTATGATTTCGGAGACAAAGACATTGACGAATTCGTCAAGTTCATCGACAGGTTCTTTCAAAACTCCATGTACGACGGCGTGCACATAGCCGTCTACGACCGTTGCGGACATCTCATCACCCAAAGTGCCTACGGAGCGCCCGACATAGATCCGCACGCCACCGGTCAGGAACCGATGCCGTCCACCGACGAGATCGCCACCATACTGCGTTCATCGGCCGACAAAGGCAGCAAGCCCTACTTCTATTCCGCCGAACGTAGCGACGACGGTAATATCTGCGTGCACACGTCGATGCCATATTCCGCCACAATAGAGAAAATAGTCAATGACGTGTCCATTATCTGGGTGCTGGTGTTCAGCATGGCCATAGCGGCCACTCTGATGGCATATTTCTCCACACGCCACCTGAGCCGGAGCGTGTATCTGCTGCGTGACTTCGCCAGACTGGCCGCATCGAGCAAACAGTTGCCCGAAAAGGTGGGCACAATGGAATTTCCGCACAATGAGCTCGGCGACATATCCCGTCAGATAGTCAGCATCTACCGCGCCAAGGACAAGGCTCTGGCCAGAAGCGTGCACGAACACAAAATAGCCCAGAGGGCAAACGAAGAGAAGGCCCGCATCAAACGTCAGGTGGCAAACAACCTGAACCATGAGCTGAAAACGCCCGTAGGCATCATAAAAGGCTATCTGGACACCATCATATCAGATCCCGGCATGCCAGACGAGCTGCGCATCAATTTCCTGAAAAAGACGCAGGCCCACACGGACCGTCTCGCCGAACTGCTCAGAGATGTGAGCATCATAACGCGTCTGGACGAAGGCGCATCGCAGGTCGAGCTTACCGATTTCGACTTCCACGACCTGGCATACAACCTTGCCAATGATCTGGAGATAAGCCACCTGAACGGCAATATGGATTTCGACTACGACATTCCGTTCGACTGCTATATCAAAGCGAACTACACCCTTGTCAGCGCTGCGTTGCTCAACCTTGTCAAAAATGCCGCCGCCTACTCGAAAGGCACGGAAATCACTCTGAAAATCACCGGAGAAGACGACAAATTCTACTGGTTCTCATTTTCCGACAACGGATGCGGAGTGCCCGAGCAGCACATACCGCACCTGTTTGAACGCTTCTACCGCATTGACGAGGGAAGAGCGCGCAAAAGCGGCGGCACAGGTCTCGGACTGCCCATAGTGCAGAGCACATTCACCACCATGGGCGGCACCATCTCCGTGCACAATATCAAGCCTTCAGGACTGGAATTCAGATTCTCCCTGCCAAAAGGCAAATCTCCCGACTGACAACCATACAACACCTCCATACAATCATGAACATAATCGACAGATTTCTGGACTACGTGAAGTTCGACACCCAGAGCGACGAACTCACCAATATGACCCCGTCGACACCCGGACAACTCAAATTCGCGGAATATCTTGAGGGGAAAGTGCGCGAACTCGGACTTACAGAAGTGACTCTGGACGAAAACGGCTATCTTATGGCCACCCTTCCGGCCAACACCTCGGAGCCGCTGCCCACAGTGGGATTCATAGCGCATCTCGACACCTCGCCCGACATGAGCGGACGCCACGTCAACCCCCGCATAGTGCCGGCCTACGACGGCGGCGACATCACCCTCAACGCCGAAGCCGGCATAGTGCTCTCGCCCTCGGAATTTCCCGAACTGCTCCACTACAAGGGACAGCAGCTCATCGTGACCGACGGCACCACCCTGCTCGGAGCCGACGACAAGGCCGGCATAGCCGAGATCATGGCTGCGGTCGAATATCTCATACAGCATCCCGAGATCAAACACGGCAAAATCCGCATAGCCTTCAATCCCGACGAAGAGATAGGCCGCGGAGCGCACAAGTTCAACGTAGAGCAGTTCGGCTGCGACTGGGCGTACACGATGGACGGCGGCGAGATCGGCGAACTGGAATACGAGAACTTCAACGCCGCAGTGGCCAAGGTCACTTTCTGCGGACGCAACGTCCACCCCGGCTACGCCAAACACAAGATGATCAACTCCCTGCGTGTGGCCACACAGTTCGTCATCATGCTGCCGCGTTGGGAAACCCCCGAACACACCGAAGGCTACGAAGGCTTCTACCACTTGGTGGGAATGGAGGGATCGGTCGAAAAAACAGAACTCACATATATAATACGCGACTTCGACCGCGACCGCTTCGAGCGCCGCAAAAAAGAGCTTCAGCATCTCTGCCGCAAGATCAACAACGAATTCCCCGGATGCGCATCCATCGAGATCAGCGACCAGTATTTCAACATGCGCGAGAAAGTCGAACCGGTGTCACACATAATCGAGATAGCCGAACAGGCCATGAAAAATGCCGGAGTAACGCCACGGGTAGTGCCCATACGCGGCGGCACAGACGGAGCGCAGCTCTCGTTCAAAGGACTCCCGTGCCCCAACATCTTCGCCGGCGGACTCAACTTCCACGGACGCTACGAATTCGTGCCCGTACCGTCAATGGAAAAAGCAGCGCAGGTGATAGTCGAGATAGCCAGATTGGTGGCATCAAGAAACTGATTTACGCCATAAATAACCACCGACAGCGGACGACCCTGACAACGACAGGTCGACCGCTGTCGCCTTTAACGGCCTTGTTTTGGCATAATCGGGATTTTTAGCTACTTTTGTACAAGGTTTTTATGAGACATTCCATCCCTGCGATACTGCTATCCCTGATTCTGGCCATCGTGCTGCAGTCGTGCCGCGAAGTGCCGGAGCCGGCCCTGCCCACACACGAGCATGCTGATCGCACCGTGGTGATATACATGGCTGCCAACAATTCTCTGGGCAGCAACGGAGCCGACGTGGACGACATGGACGAGATGTCGGCGGCGATGACCGACGGACAGTTTCCGGACAGCACAAAAGTGGTGGTGTTTCACGCGCCATATACCAATGGCAAAAACCACTCACTGCTCCAACTCGAACGCGACGGATCATGGACCACACTGAAAACATACCCTCAGGGACTCTCCTCCGTATCTCCCGAACGCATGCGGCAGGCTCTTGCCGACGTCATTACACTCGCTCCCGCCGCACACTACGGCCTGATACTGTGGAGCCACGCTATGGGATGGACCAACGGTCCCGATTCAAAGCCGGCATCCGTGCTGCGCAGCTTCGGGCTCGACAACCGGCAGGAAATGACCATCACCGACATGGCATCGGCTCTGGCCGGATTCAAATTCGAATACATCTATTTCGACTGCTGCTACATGGGCTCGGTGGAAGTGATCTACGAACTGCGCGACAATGCCCCACTGATCGTGGCATCGCCCGCAGAAGTGCCGTTTGACGGCATGCCGTACCAGACCACCCTGCCACTGCCGCCCCGTCGACGCGGCCAAAGCCACGGCCGCCCACTACGAAGGCCGCACCGGCAGTTACTGCCCAAGCACATTCGGAGCCATACGCACCGGCGCCCTCGACGCTCTGGCCGAAGCTACAGCCGACGTCTACCGCACAGCCATTCAGGGACCGCTGCCCGACACTTTCACCCCGCAGCGCTTCTCGGTCAACAGCAACAACAACTTCTTCGACCTCGAACAATACGTAGAAGCCATAACCACCGACCCGGCGCTGCTCGACCGGTGGCGCAAGGCTCTCGACGATGCCGTGATCTCGCAGTCACACTCCCCCGCGATGTGGGGCGCGCCGCTGCTGCGCCACTGCGGACTTTCCACCAACATACTCCTCACCCGGGCCGACTACCGGCGCCACGGCTACAACCGTCTCTCATGGCCCGCACGCGTCCGCCCCGTCATCCACAACGAACCATAACCCATAAACTATAAACTGTAAACCATAACCCCCACATGCAAGACTCAATAGCATCGGCAGCAGCCGAACTAAAAATCGCCCCGGGCATGGCCGTCGACGACTTCATCTCCGTCATGGGTCATAAGATCGTAGACTTCGCTATCGACATACTCATAGCGATGGCCGTGTTCTACACCGGACGCTTCATCATCAGCCGTCTCTACAAATTCGTCAACCACCTGCTCGAAAAGCGCAACGCCGACCGCTCCCTCTCCACCTTCCTGCTCTCGCTGGTGCGCATCACACTCTACTTCCTGCTCATAGTCGTGGTGATCGGCATACTCGGCATCGAGACCAGCTCGTTCATAGCACTCTTCGCATCCGCCGGCGTCGCCATAGGCATGGCCCTGAGCGGAACCCTGCAGAACTTTGCGGGCGGCGTGCTCATCCTGCTGCTCAAACCCTACAAAGTAGGCGACTTCATCGAAGCCCAAGGCTTCACCGGCACCGTGAAGGAGATACAGATATTCTCCACTATCCTCACCACCGGCGACAACAAATCCATCATCATACCCAACGGACCGCTGTCGACAGGATCCATCAACAACTACTCGCGCGAAGAACGCCGCCGCGTAGACTGGACCGTGAACCTGAGCTACGGCAACGACCTCGCCACCGCCGAAAAGGCCATCATGGATATGCTCAAGGCAAATCCTCTGGTGATCAACGACGGAACATCGCCCGAGCCGATGGTGCGTCTGGCATCCCTCGGAGCAAGCTCGATCGACTTCACCGTGCGCGCATGGGTACTCAGCGCCAACTACTGGGATGTGTTCTTCGGCATGAACGCCAGATTCTACGAAGAACTTCCCAAGCACGGACTCTCCTTCCCCTTCCCCCAGCTCGACGTCCACATCAGCCAGAACAACTGACATTGAGCAAATTCGCCGTCAACATACTGGGCTGCGGATCCGCAGTGCCCACGCTTCGACACCAGCCGTCCGCGCAGGTCATAGACCACCGCGACCGCCTGTTCATGGTCGACTGCGGTGAAGGTGCCCAGTTGCAGATGCGGCGCATGCGGTTGAAATTCAGCCGTCTGAACCATATATTTCTCTCTCACCTCCACGGCGACCATTTCCTCGGTCTGCCGGGACTGCTCTCCACCATGGCGCTCCATGAGAAAGGCTCGGCGGTCACAGTCCACACATTCCGCGAAGGAGCCGAGCTACTCGGCTCCATGATGCGGTTCATCTGCGGCGACACGCCGTTCGAGCTGAACTTCCACATACTCTCTCCCGGACAGCACGGAGTCATCTACGAAGACGACTCGCTCACCGTGGAATGCTTCCCTCTCTATCACCGTGTCCCGACTCTCGGCTACATATTCCGTGAAAAGCCGAAGCCCCGCCATGTCCGCGGCGACATGATCCGGTTTCACGGAGTGCCCCACTACAAAGTGCCTGAAATCAAGGCCGGAGCCGACTTCATCACCCCCGAGGGCAAAACCATAGCCAACGCATTGCTCACATCAGCCCCCGAACCGGCCATGAGCTACGCCTACTGCTCCGACACGATCTTCGATCCACGCGTGGCCCGGGCCGTGGCAGGTGTCGACACCATCTACCACGAAGCCACCTATGCCGAAGCCGACGCAGCCAAAGCGCGGCCCCGCGGACACTCCACCGCCGCACAGGCAGGCAAAACCGCCGCACAGGCAGGAGCCAGACGCCTGATACTCGGACACTTCTCCAAACGCTACCTCACCGAGGAACCTATGATTCACGAAGCCGCACAATTCTTCTCAGGAGAAATCACAGCCGCTGACGAAGGAATGAAAATAAACCTGCTATGACCTCCACAACCTCACCGTATGCCGACCCCCTGGAGTCCGAAGACCTGCGCATGATGGCAGCCGCCCTGCGCGAAGCTCGGGCCGCTTTCGACGCCGACGAAGTGCCCATCGGAGCCATAGTGGCTGCCGAAGGCCGCATTATAGGCCGCGGCCACAATCTCACCGAAACCCTGCGCGACGTCACCGCCCATGCCGAGATGCAGGCCATCACGGCAGCGGCAGCCACCCTGGGCGGCAAATACCTGCAGAAATGCACACTCTACGTCACCGTGGAGCCGTGTCTGATGTGTGCCGGAGCCATAGCATGGAGCCAGATAGGCCGTCTGGTCTACGGTGCCGCCGATCCGCGCCGCGGCTACACGGTCCTGACCCGCGGCGCCGACCGTCCGGTCCTGCACCCGTCCACCGTGGTGCGCTCTGGAGTCCTTGCCGAGGAAGCCGCGGAACTGGTCCGCGCCTTCTTCATGTCAAAGCGCTGAGACTCCGCGCCTTCCGGATTTAAAATATTTTCGCTTAAATATAGATTATTTAAAAATTAATATCTATATTTGAGCGACATATTTTATAATTTTTAATCACACACACATTTTATGAACAAATTTCTTTCAATGGTGGCATGCGCTGCGATCATATGCGGCATGACCTCATGTGGCGACAGCGAAGTACTATCGGCGTCAAGCGCAAAGAAAGCGCTGAAGAAAGAAGCGTTTTTCGCCAAAGACTACGCCACACACAACTTCAACACCGGATTCTATGAAGTCGACGAAACCGACCTCAACCGTCTGGCCAAGCTCCAGGCAGCAGGCATGGTGACGTTTACAACGCAGAATGTGGTTGAAAAACAGCAGAAAAGCCGCTACGAATACTACCGCGGCTATGTCTACTACACCATTGACGTCGAACACACGTTCGCATCCGTCAAACTCACCGAAGCCGGCGCCAAGCTGATAGTGGCCGAACCCGCCACCATGCGCAAGGACATTGCCGACGACATGAAGGACAACAAAGACTACACGGCAACGATGCCCGACTACATGAACGCCGTCTACACGGCCACCTCATCACCATCATCACCGGCCACCGAAACAGAGGAAGAGGAAACATTCCAATCCGACGATTCACTGCAGACTACCAAAGACCCCAACGATCCCAATGCCGCCTACAACACTATTCTGGCCCGCGTCAACATCACCTCTCAGGCAATGCTGCTCGGCCACTTCGAGCTTGTCAAGGTCAAGGAAGTGTTCTGTCCGGCAGAATACGTGAAAGAAGGCAAAGGCACATGCAAATACATCTACAAATTCGTCGACAAGACCCCGTTCGGCTATGTGTTTGACGCACCATCAGAAGGATGGCTCAGCCAATCATCCGCAACCCTGCGCCATTATCAGGATCTCGGATGGGTGGTAACCGACTAAACCGCAACCCCCACACATAGTATATGAAAAACAGCGAAGGCGGACTCTGTCAAGGTCCGCCTTCTTCTACCTGTAATGGCTTACACGGTCATTTACGGCCGAAATCAGCCGGGATCTCACCCCAGGTCTCCGTCTCCCACTTCAACACCGGATTGCTCCACCGGTGAGTCATCACCCAGCGGTTAGCCCGCTCAAGCAACTCAAACACCTTGGCATTCTGCGGCGTAGGCTCTATCTTTGTGTTGCTGTGATGGCGGCGCAGCCAGCTCAGGGCTGTGCGCGAATCCGAATAGACGGGCGTCGTGCGGTCTCCGTTGCGGTCAAGCAACGCCAGAGCATGCACCAGCGCCAGATACTCTCCGATATTGTTCGTGCCGCCTGCAAGAGGACCTACATGAAACAGCTCGCGGCCCGTAGCCACTTCCACCCCGCGATACTCCATCGGCCCAGGATTAGACGAACAGGCCCCGTCCACGGCTATCGCGTCGGAACGTATCTCAGGAAACGACGACAAATCGGTGATCACAGGCTTGCGCCCGGCCAGCGCTATCAGCAGCGTGGCCTGATCCTCATAGCTGCCGCGAAAGGCTGCTGTGGCATCCTCGATGGAGCCGAACGCCTTGTAGCGGGCGCCTGCCACACCATCCACCTGTGCCTTGCACTCCTCCCAGCTGTCGTAGATACCGGGCGAAAGCCCCTGCCACACCACATAATATTTACGTCTCGGTGCCATATCAGCTCAACGAAGTAAAAAGGTTTATATCCATACAACTCACTCCGAGAATGCGAGCCAGCTCTCGGTCAACCACCTTGCCGAACATAGCCAGCACAGCCGGACGCATGCCCGGAGCCGTCAGAAACACACTCTCGGCCTTGTGGGCCGAAGTCATCGACATCAACTCGCCGGCAAAACCCACTATGGCATTGCTCAGGGCCATAGCTGCCGTGCGCGGCACCTGGCAGCCCACATTCACATAGCAGACACGGTCGGTCGTGGCCGCCTGCTCACGCTCGGCTATCTCACCGAGATTAAACGTGGACAATGACGGAAACACACGCCCCGGACAAGGGTTGAGGTCAAACACAAGCACCCGGCGCTTCATCACCGACACCAGATCGGACGACGCAACAAACGGCGACGACATGGGAGTGGCCACCACCACATCGGCCGTGCGCAGGGACGACTCCAGCACATGAGAATGCAGAGCCGAGCCTATGACCTCGTGACGGAGCACACGGGCGGCCTGCCGCAACGAATACAGATCGTTGTCAAACATCCTCACCGTGGCCCCCAGCCCCAAAGCATTGTGGGCGGCCGCTATGGCCCCCATGCCTGAGCCCAGCACCGTAACCTCACAAGGCACTATTCCGGTCACTCCGCCCAACAGAATCCCCTTTCCGTGGACAGGATCGGTCAACAGAGCCGACGCTATGGCCATCGAAGCGCATCCGTCGATTTCATGGAGTATATCGGCTATGGGACGGTTCGACCCGCGGTCCTCGATCCGCTCCACAGCCACGGTCAGCACACCCTTTCGGAGCAGGGCGGCAGCCGATCCGGCGTTATCCATCACCGACTGTCCAAGCGTCAGAAACACAGACCCGCGGCGCATCCCCGATACCTCGGCAGGCGACAAAGCGGCCAGACTTATCACCACATCGGCCCTAAGAGTCTCCGCGCGAGTCACGATCTTCGCCCCGGCCCTGGCATAGGCCGCATCCGTATAATGTATGGCACCTCCGGCACCCTCCTCCACCTTCACGTCCACCCCTTTTTCAGCAAGCAGAGCGGCGCCCTCGGGAGTGAGCGGAAAGCGACGCTCGCCACACCCCAGCCCCGAAGGCAGACCGAGTGTAAACCGACCGCCCGGCGCTGTCGCCGACAATGGCTGCTCCATCGTCTCCAGCTGTCTGTCTGTATCGGCTGCTATCATAATCTGTTTTTTATAAACATATTCACAAAATCCGCCACAGTGACATCAATCTGGCGGCGGTCCTCAAGCAGCTCGCCGCTGAAACGATGGGCCGCACGCGCATAAAAAGGCTCACGCTCCGCAAGGGCTCCGGCTATGAAGCCGCGCAACTCTCCGTCGGTCATGCCAGCTATCAGAGGACGCCGGCTGCGGTTGCGCCTGAGCCGCTCGAAAATACACTCCGCCGGAGTGTCGAGCCACACGGTCACGCCACTGTCGTTCATCAGATCCATATTGTCAAAAAAGCATGGGGTGCCGCCGCCGCAGGCTATCACGGTGTTCTCGAATCCGGCCACCTCCTCAAGCATAGCCTTCTCGGCCATCCGGAATCCATGCTCGCCGCGCTCGGCGAACAGCCGGCTCACGGTCGAGTGGAAACGGTTCTCGATATACAGGTCCAGATCCACGAAATCCAATGCCGCGGCACGGCCTGCGGCACGTCCAAGAGTAGTCTTGCCGCTACCCATATAGCCTATCAGAAAAATCGGTCTCATGTTCAATTCACAAATTTACTTGATTTTTCTCAATTAGACCTTGAAACTTCAGAATTTAATGCACAAACAGATGCGACCTATAAGACCAAACCACCCAATATGTATAATATAAATAATTAATTTTTAATATTCCGCAACATATCTCATTTCTTTTGTATATATTTGCAACATTATTTAACGCACATACACATTTTCACACAATTATGTCAAACACCAACACACTACTGCCGGCATACATGATCGGCGCCGCGATGCTCTGCATGACATCCTGTACTCTCGACGACCCATACGGCGACACCGGCGGCGAAATGCCCGCACAGGAAAGCCGCATAAGCTCCATCAAGTCACTCGGCATGCACATGATCTACACGGACTACGACGTCCAAGGCCATCTGACCCGCATAGAGCTGCGCGAAGCCATCACCCACAACCTCACATGGACCGACGGCAAGCTCACACGCATAGAGACAATCGAGTGGACCCAGCAATATGACCACTCGACCGAAAAAGAGATAAACGTGCCCGCCTACCGCGACATCTTCACCAACATCATCGTCGACGACCGCGGCTACATCACAGGATTCGATTCCGAGGAATTCAAATACTCATACACATACAACCCCGATTCGCAGCAAAACGAGAATACCGTCACCGGTCACACATTCTCCCGCTCCTCGATGAGCTACGACTCCGACGGCCACCTCTGCCGGTCTGTCAACGACGGCGAAACCGTCTCTCTGACATGGACCGACGGACTGCTCATGCAATCGGTCGACCTCTCCGACGGCGAGACCCATATATACGAATACAGCGACGCCGTGAACACACATCTACAGTGGGATCCGATGCTTCCCGCCGCCGGAGGTCTTCTCAACATCACAGGTCTGTTCGGCACCGCTCCGGCCCGATTCGTCAAAAAAGTCACCATGACCGACGACCGCGGCTACACCGACACGCAGCAATACTCCTATCGCCTGCAGGACAACGGACTGATCCACACATGCCGTTTCCTCAGCAACGACAACGAGGAAATCCTGCCCCTCACATACTACTACGAACCCGGCATACAGTCTGTAAGATAACCATCAGTCCACCCAATTCATTCACACACAGATCAAGCTATGAAACATATCATAATATCAGCGGCACTGCTCTTTGCAACAGCATTAGGAGCCACAGCACAGACCACAGCGGAAACACAGCAGCAGCGGGAGTCTCGCGAGCAACAGGAAGCCATAGACATACTTCTCAAAGAAAACAAAAAACTGAAACAGAAGGAACAGGAGCGCAAGATATGGGGCAAAGGCCGCTTCCTCAAGCTCGGATACTCACTGGCGCAGACCGGCGCCGACATGCAGCCCGTTGAAAAAAGCAAATACGGCTTCTTTCTATCGAAAGGCACCACATACCGCTTCCCAACCATCGCCGGCATGATCAAGATAGGCATTGACGCCGTATGGTTCGACGCCACCTTCGCCAAATACAAATCGCCTTACGAGGATCTGATGTCCGGAGCATGGACCTCCGAACTGGAAGAAATCAACGGTAGCGACTACGATGATGATGACGACGACCTGCTCGAAAAACTCAACGTCGGACGCATGTCAGTGACCTTGGGAGCCTTCGGCGTAGGCCCCAACATCAGCGTGGCCCCCTTTGCGTTTCTCAACAACGGTCTCAGTTGCCTGCGCGCTTCGGTCTACTTCCACTATCAGCCCGCCATGTCGCTGTATCTCAAGAGCGAGAACGGCGACATCGAACTGGCTCCTGCATTCTGCAACATGTTCGACTTCGGCGGCATGCTCACCTACCGCGCCATCTCCCTGGGCGTGGAAGGGCGCTGGGGCAAAGGCAAATTCAAGCCCATCGGCTTCAACACACTCTTCATAGACGACGACTCCGAAGAGAAAGTGACACGCAAATTCGCCAACACCCGTCTCTACATCTCTTTTGCCTTCTGACATCAGACCATAAACCACAAAAAAGCGGATAAAACCGGGCCGACCCACGGCTTTTTCATTTAAGATAAAATAAAGTGTATACCTGCCCTTAC